>DATLWF010000371.1:0-7659 GCA_035576605.1 Blastocatellia bacterium
CGGAGTTAGGGTCCGCTCCAAATCTAGCGGTAAACCATCCTGCGGCGCGATTGATTCCCGCCTCGGCGACGTAAAATGCCTGGTTATTGCGCACATCATTGCTGCCAATCAGGGTATCCGATGTAGAGGCGAGAAGCATTCCCGCTATCAGTATTGATAACAGCAGTGAGAGCATTAACGTGGTCACCAACGCTATACCCTTTTCGCTGCCGAATGAAGCCTTTTGTTCGATTTTCATAATCACCCTTCTTTGCCTGAGTTTTGTTGACTGGCGGCTAGAATCCCACTCGCGGGACATATTGACCGCGAACCTGCACAAGAGCTGTATAAGTAAATGTTCTGTAGTTTCCCGATTGAAGATCGCGATTGGCGCTTCGAGCCTGGAGATCGATTTGAACCTTCACCGCCTCCGAGGGGATTACGTTTCCATCGGCATCGAGCCCTGCACTGGTTCCATCAGGCTTGTAATAGGTGAAAGTGAGTCCCGGGTCCCCATTCTCTTTACGCACATTTCTCGCTATTATTTCAGTAGATTGTATCACTGCGCCTGCGGATTGAGTGTTTTCGTAGATGACGGTGCGTGTGATCGCTCCAATGTTGGCTCCAGTGGTTATTATGCTGTAGGTTCGTCGCTCTATGACGTTGATGATGGCGCCGGCTGGAAAACTATTCGTGGCAGGATCATCGGTTAGTTGGGCGCCGGATTCTATCGGAAACAGGTCATCCTTATCGACAGTAATAGTTTTGGCAGTAGAGTCAACGGCAGTGATTTTCGCAAGGGCTGAAACACCTGTCAGGTTGTTGATCAGGGATATAGTCTGCCCCGCGGCAAAATTGGCTGTTGTGCCAACGGGAAACGTCGCCGTTGATCCTGAAACCGTAATAGCTGAGAGAGACGTTATGATCGTAGCGATGTTGTTAAAGTCTCCTCTGACAATCAATGTTGTAGGAGAACCCTCAATAACTCCGCGAGGAGCTGGAAGCCCGGAGCCCGCCATGCGAATTTCATTGGTGAAGCGATCAAAGACCGTACGCATGTCTTGCACCATATCGAGTGTTACTCGCTCATTGGTATAGACCCTTTGACTTCGCGCAAAGAAAGAGAGCGCTGTGCTCAACACGACTAATAGCATGGCTGTGGCGATCATCAACTCAACCAGGGTAAAGCCTTGTTCGGTACTTTGTTTCATTCTGCCTCCACCTATGCACTCGGGCGTATGATTTCAACTTTCATGCTGGTATCGCGCCCATTCTTACCAATGTTTTGCACATCAACGACCGTTATACTAAGCACTTTCACGAGAACACTGGTGACACCTGCAACGGTCTGGGTGAGGTCATTGTTATCTGACACCACAGCGTTCACACGGAAAGCGGAGGAACTAGTGAAGGTATATGTTTTACTCAAACCAGTCCCGGTATAGGTTTTATTCCCATCAGTGTCCACGTAATAAGTGATATTGCTGGCGGCTGTCGCATCGAACACTGGCTGGGATTGCGAGATCTGGGTCTTCATGTCTTCGGCAATATGCTTGCAAGTATTAAGGCTGGCGACCCTCATCTTACTTTCAGTATTCAGCTTGATCCCGATTGTCAGCGCCTGTCCCAACCCAACGAGCACGACGCCCAGAATAATCGTGCTTATCGTTACTTCGATCAGCGTCATGCCTGATTCGCTCGATTCCTGTTTTCGCTGTTTCTTCGATATGTCCATGGTTCCTCCGCTCCAGACCGGGTATCAATTGGTCGTAGCTTCCGCAGAAACATTTCCGACTGTGGTTCGGCCTGAGTTGGCTATTGTTATAGGCACCTGGCGGCCCCGGGAATCGCTTATCACGATCGTTCCGTTCGATACAGTGATGGTTCCGTTGCCTTTGATTGTGATAGTTGGAAAAGCTGAGAGTGTGATATCGGTCGGTAAAGTCAATGGCGCCAGCTCGCTCTTAGGTCCTGTACAACTAGTGCAGGTGATACCAAACACTGAGTTCTGCGATGTGAATCCAAGTGTCAGGGTCTGATTGTATTTGACGGCTAGTGACCGAGCGCGCTCTATCTGCCAGCTTATGTTCTGAGCCTTCTGGCTGAGCTGGTATCGTCCTTTTCCATTAGCGAACATCACCACCGACGCAGCGGTTATGACTCCCGCAATGAGGACCACAACGACGAGCTCTATCATTGAGAACCCGGCCTCTACGTTTCTTCGATTCGACCTCGCGACGCCCATGAATTTCTCTCCTGGCTGTATGACACTTTCGAGAAGAGATACTGCAAAGGCAGGGCCACCGCAATCAACATCCGAATTCTTGAAGTATCTCGTTTTTAGTCACCCGAACCGGCCACTGCCCGCTTATGTGAGGGAGCTCGAATTGTCCACACTGCTTCGCATTGGCTGGTGACCCGCGACACAGTCGTATGCCCGCCGGGGGCTGGCACGCGGGGCCTATTCGAACAGAATCAGTGGCCGAACGGCTGCCGCCACACACTCGTGGCTTCTAATGATATGAGTCTCTGCATCCGCAGCGCGGAAGGGGAAGGTTCGGACGTGTCCGGGTCGATATTATCTTGATGCTGCAGTCCTGGTCGACCGCTTCGCGATCTTGTTGATCGTGTCGCTCAGTCTGATGATGCCATCCAGATCACGACTGGCTTTCAGTCGAAGCGCAGCGTCGTTGGGCGAACTGAGGCGAAAGACAGGGCTGCCCAGGAAGCTATTAATCAAGCGGCTCAGTTCGGGTAGCTTCGACGCGAGATGATCAGGATCAGGATCCTCATCGTATCGAATCTTCTCGCCCTTATCGACAACCTGAAGAAGCGGAACGTTATACTTGATTCGACTTGCGCGAGTCTTGAGATCGGCTGTCGCGTCGCAGAGAGTCTTATAGTCCAGCGAAGGCGCGGATGCCTGGGTGGCGATCTTCTCGACATTGATCGAGTTCAGTTTTTCGAAGTCCTCGCTCAACTGAGCGTTCTGTCTCCTGCGGACGAATGCAGCCTGGTCGGCGTCATCATTCACCGATATGAGCCCCAATTCGCGAGCTCGCTGGTTGAGCGCCTCTATCATCGCCCTGACCTTTGGCCTCTCCGCCGGGTCAACCGGCTGCTTGTTGGGTGCCGGCTGCTGTCGGGCAAGAAGCGATTGAGCTACAAGAATGACGAGAACCGCGGCGCCGTACGCTTTTCTGGGCTCCTTCATTGTGGCAGCCTCCGGAAGTAGAATGTGCGGCAAGTATAAACTGTGTTATATGACTTCTCAATGCGATTGATTCTTGGCGGCGTATCCGCCCTCAGTCATGGTTCAAGGCAAAAATTTGCACATTTCGCCACAAAGCGGCACAGTGCTCGTCTGAAACGTCTCTGGAAGTGACCGCGTTTTTCTGCTTTTGGAGTTCGGCGCGGATCTGGCTCAAGATTTTGTAGTATCGCCACGCCGCCGGCGCATTGGGTTCCTGATGGTGATCGGGTCTTAAAATGAGATCGCCCGTCGCAAGCAGAACCTTTTTCACCTCGGGATTCTGCCGCACTTTTTCCCAGGTCGCGGCGGCAATCAACCGGTAGTGTTCGCCGGGCACAGCAGGCCGGTACTCGATCTGTTGGCCTTCAAAGGTGACCCACGTGATCCCCATCTTCGTCATGTTCGCCTCGGCGAGCGTGCCCGCGCTCTTGGCTTCGAAGCTTGCCATCTCGGCCACCTGCTCACGCGTGTATTTCCATTCAAGGCCGGGAAATCTGGCGCGGGGATCACCCTTGCCTTCAGGATAGAGCATCATTTGCCAAAACCCTTCCAGGCTGGCGTAGCGTTGGTCATGAAAGATAAACGGCGTCGCCGCAAAATTGGACAGCAGACCGAGTTCGTGGCGCTTGGAAAGAATGACTTCACCGGGTCCGGCTTCCTGCGGCAAGATCTCCCACGCCGGTGCGCCATCTCTGGGAACAGCCGCCCACCAATGAGCCGGATAGCGAGAATCGCTCGAACTCTGTGCGGAAGAAGAAGGCGTTGGTTGTCGGAACAAGTGACAGGCCGCAAGCATGAATGGGACGATTCCGAGTGTGATGAATTTGCGAGTGCGATGATTCATAGAATCGGAATTAGGCGGCAGGAATCACAGACACTCTCGCCGCCTAAGCGTGTTGCTCTCCAAAAACCCAAATTGCTGCTTATGCGACATCGAGAATATCGCTTTCGGGAGCAGCCCATTCTGGTTTCTTTCGGCGATGAATATACGACTTCGCCGGACGTCGTCAAGCGGGTGGCCGATCCGAGAGACTTAGCTTCGCACCCGGTCGGGGCTCGAGCCAGATACAGCGATTTCTCTAGAAGGTAATGTCGGTTGCCTACTCTGTTCTCAAGCATCTCCTAACTCCCCGCGACTCGAACTGTGAACTCGAACTGTGGACACCCCAGGTTCGCTACGATAGACTCAGAAGGTGCGGTCCGAATGACCGTATGCGAGGTTGTATCACCCGCCGGGGAGTGACGGGTTAGAAGGAGAAGGTTGTGACATTCTATTTGCAGATGATAATCGTATTCGTGCTCGTGCTCGGTGCGATGGTAGTGATTCACGAGTTCGGTCATTTCATCGTCGCGAAGTTTTTTGGCATTCGAGTCGAGGTATTTAGCGTTGGATTTGGCAAGCGTCTGTGGGGTGTCAAGAAGGGTGACACCGACTATCGCGTCAGCCTCATACCGTTGGGCGGCTATGTAAAAATGGCGGGCGAGAATCTGGATGAACAGCGCACCGGCGCGCCCGACGAATTTATGTCAAAGCCTAAGTGGCAACGGCTCTGCGTAGCGGTCGCCGGTCCGGTGATGAACATTTTGACGGCGCTCGCGATTCCAGCCGTGATGGCGATGATGCACCACGAAGTGCCCGCTTATCTTGACAAGCCCTCAGTGGTAAGAGCCGTCGAGCCCAACTCTCCTGCCGAACAAGCCGGTCTGCAACCGGGCGATCTGATTGTCAAGGTCGATGGAAGAACCGAGCCTAAGTGGCGTGACCTCGAAGACACCATCGCAGTAAATCCGGATCAAGACCTGCCGGTGACCGTCAAACGTGATGGCGAGACCAGGCAGATCACGTTGCACGTGGGTTCACGCGCTTTCGATCAAGAAAAGATCGGATACTCCGGGCTTAAAGCGAACGACGAGCGGATAACCGTGCGAGATATCGCCCCGGGTGAGCCTGCCGCCGCGGCGGGTCTGAAGCCGGGCGATAATATAATCGCGGTCAACGGTACTCGGGTCGAGCAGAGTGAGTACGGGCAGATTGAGATCATCAGCGCGATTCGCAAAAGCGCAGACAAGACTTTAACTCTCACGGTGAGGCGCGACGACGGGACTGTAGACATCCAGGCGACTCCGCGATTGAACGACGGCGAGTTGCGATTGGGCTTCACTCAAACGATAACAGGCCGCGAGATGGTGAATCAGCGATTGTCGCTGGTGGCAGCCGTGCGCTACTCAGTCGACGAGAACATTCGGATAATTCAACTCACCAAGACGGCGCTTGCTCAGGTGTTCGTAGGCAAGCGCTCGGCGCGTGATACGCTGACAGGGCCGGTCGGGATCGCTCAGATCGTCGGACAGGCGGCGCAGGAGGGCTCGGGGCAGGTAATCAGACTGACGGCGCTGCTGTCGCTTAACCTCGGCATCTTCAATCTGCTCCCCATACCGGTACTCGATGGTGGGCTGATTTTCATGATTTTGCTCGAGTCTTTCCTCGGCCTTTTCGGTTTGCCGCTGAGTCTCCGAGTCAAAGAGCGGATGATGCAAGTCGGACTGGTCATGTTGATGCTGTTGATGGGTTTTGTGATCTTCAACGATATCTCGAAGAAATGGAGTCACAGCTCGACACCGCAGGTAGACCAGCCCGCAAACAGATAGCGTGTTCGTGCGAAGAGAGTCGCGCCCGGCGAGTTCTTGAACCCCCATCGTTTGTCGGGCGATAGCGATAGACCCCGCGGCTCAGTGTCCCGAAACAGCTTTGCGTCTTGGCTTACATATTCTTGCGCCGCGCGAAGCATTGACAGCCGGCATCCCAACTAATATAGTGGGGCACACTCAATGAATAGGTGCTTGCCAACCGGTACTTGAACTTCCAGTATTCAAAGGCACGCGTAGGTCAACAACAATCAGCACTCCATCTACTCGGCGGACGCCCTTTCGATTATGCGAAAGCTTCGTATCGGAATCATCGATCTCGTCTCCAAAGGACCTACTCGCGCAATGTTCGCGCGCGTGATGAACGCCAATTTCGCGGCTATTATGCCTCAGGTCATCGCGGTGTGGTGCGAACAACAAGGGCACGATGTCACGCTCGTGTGTTACACCGGGTTTGAAAACCTTGTTGATGAGTTGCCGGACAACGTCGACCTGGTCTTCATAGGGGCGTTCACTGAGGCCGCACAACTTGCGTATGCGCTCAGCAACCTCTTTCGATCGAGAGGCGCCGTAACCGTAATCGGCGGCCCCCACGCGCGCTGCTACCCGCAGGATGCAGTGAAGTACTTCGACTACGTTCTGGGATTCACCGACAAACAATTGGTCTGTGACCTCCTCGAGGACTGCTCACGACATCGGCCAATCGGCGTGCCCATGGCCGCCCGCAAGCAGCCTGGAGCACTCCCGGGAGTGCGCGAGCGATGGAAGTTTATTGAACCCACTCTCAAGAAAGCGCCGTTCATAAAGATGGTTCCGATGATCGGCAGCCTGGGATGTCCGTACACCTGCAGCTTCTGTATCGATTCGGTCATACCGTATCAACCTTTGGACTTCGATGTGATCAAGGAGGATCTGCGGTTCCTCCTGCAGAAGTTCAAGAGACCACTTGTAGGCTGGCACGATCCGAATTTCGGCGTCCGGTTCAACGACATCATGGATGCGATCGAAGAGGCGGTGCCGCCTGACAGCATCGACTTCATCGCCGAAAGCAGTCTCTCGCTCCTGTCGGAGTCTCACCTGAAGCGTCTCAAGCAAAATGGATTCAAGGCCCTTCTACCGGGAATCGAATCGTGGTACGACCTTGGCGACAAATCAAAGACCGGTAAGACGAAGGGGATGGAAAAAGTCCGGCAGGTGGCCGATCACGTCAACATGATCTTGAGATACATGCCTTACATACAGACCAACTTTGTGCTCGGACTCGACGTGGATGAAGGCGCAGAACCATTTGAGCTGACTAAGCGATTTGTGGATCTGGCGCCGGGAGCGTTTCCAGGCTACTCGTTGCTGTCGGCATTTGGACAAGCCGCGCCGCTCAACCTGGAGTACCAGCGCGCTAACCGGGTTCTGCCATTTCCATTTCAGTTTCTGAACAATAACCAGGCTATGAATGTGAAGCCGAGGAATTATTCCTGGCCCGATTTCTACGAGCACGTGATCGATCTGGTCAAGTACACATACTCATGGTCTGCGATTCTCAAGCGAGTCAAATCGAACAAGACCATGATTCCGCGTTGGATGAATGTCGTGCGCGCCGTATCATCAGAAGGTTTTGGCAGGATCAAGTACCACGGCGAGGTACGTCGCCGGCTCGACACCGACCGCCCGTTTCGACGTTATTTCGAACAGGAGACGACGAAACTTCCCCAGTTTTATATTGACCTGGCGCGAAGAGACATGGGACCGTTGTGGGATTGGCTACCGGAGGGCGCGATGGATCA
>DATLWF010000372.1:0-13664 GCA_035576605.1 Blastocatellia bacterium
TTCGGACCACTGCGATTGCGGTCGAAGGTTATCCCGGTACAAGCATTGTCGAGGAAGCAACGAAGTGGGGAGCTGACTTTGTGTTCGTCGGCTCACATGGACATGGCGGGTTTGTTCGGTTTCTGCTTGGAAGCATCGCCAAGGCGGTTGTGCAAAACGCGCCTTGTTCGGTCGAGATCGTTCGGCTCTCCGGGCACGACAAGGATCCCACTGAACACGATAAGGCTGCGGAGCGGTCCAATGTCTTGAGGATATTGCTCGCCACCGATGGCTCGGACTATTCGACCGCCGCGGCGCGTTCGATTGCCGCGCGCCCGTGGCCCAGTGGCAGCGAGGTCAGGATCGTCAGCGTCGTAGAGCAGATCGTGCCAGCGGCCGACCCGTGGTACTCAGCCGGAGCAGTCTCGAAGCGCATTCGCGATGACAACACAAAAGCCAGCACCGAGGCAGTCAACGCCGCTGAAGAAATAGTCGCGGGCGCAGGGATGAAGACGGAGAGCGCGGTCCTGGAGGGCAGCCCAAAGAGACGCATTGTCGAAGAGTCGAAAGCGTGGGGCGCCGACCTGATAGTGGTTGGCTCACACGGCCGGCGCGGACTGACGCGTTACTTGCTGGGCAGCGTTTCTGAAGCGGTAGCGATGCACGCGCATTGTTCGGTTGAGGTGATCCGCGACCGGACGCTTCTCGGATCCGCGCAGTCTTAGTCATTACACTCTTGCTGAGAAAACAATCCCCTTCCGGTCGGGGCCAAACTTAACGGCCCTCCAGTGTTTTCCTCCATCAAGAGTCCGAATAACAGTGCCGTGCTCACCAACTGCCCAAGCTTTACCATCCGGAAGAGCCTGGACGTCCAATAGACTTTCCGCGAGATCGACTGGCTTCCAATCCCAATGACGGCCGCCATCGGTCGTATGCAAGACTATGCCCTCGAACTTTTCCTCGACAGAATCAGCGCAGTATTCACCAACAGCCCCATCCCTCATTCTCATTTGCGAACGAGATTGCGTTCATGAACAAAGGTATGTTCTCCGCGAAAGGCGTTTTCTATCTTTGCCAATCCATGCCCCCGTTGGCAGTATGAAAGATGTACCCACTTGGTCCGCAGGCGCATCCTCGCCCAGAGTCGATAAACCAAATCGAACGAAGACCTGTCGCTGCGTCCCCATTCTCGTTTCTTAACACTGTATGATTCCAGCTTCGGCCGGCGTCTCTTGAATGCAATACTATGCCCTCAATGCCCACGACCCAAACCTCTCTCAAAGACGAGACAAACAGGCCACTCAGAAGATCGTTTGCTGGAGTGTCGAAGGTTTCCCAACTCGATCCCCCATCCGTTGTTCGAAATAATTCATGCGAAATACTACCTGAAGCGAAACCATGCGTTGGATCAGAGAAGGCGATGGCTTCCATAGAGACCAGCACATTGGGCGGGATGGGTACTGCTTTCCGTTTGAGAGGACGAATGCTGCAGTAAGCGAGGCCGGTCTGATTTCTAAAGATAGCGTCGTTTCTATCAGCCCAAACGACGCGGCCCACGTCCGTTGCGGCCGTGCTAGCAACTTTCGAGATCGAACCTAGGCTAACGCCGAGCCTTTGCCATCTCTTTCCGCCATCCCTCGTGTAAAACACTCCGTTGTAGCCGGCGATCCATCCGTGAAAGTTATCTACAAATCGGATGGACCGAAGAAGAGGGGGTCTTAGCGTAACGACATCATCCATGCCACGAGCTGGCGCAGCGTGATATGGGACGAACGCGGTCAGGAGCGAGATGATTAACGTTCGACAGGATGTGGTCACGCTTGAGTTTGTTAAGACTCTTCGCTCCATAGCATCCGCTCGCCATGCCTAGGAAACCAAGCATCGAATCGAAGCGCTCTATCACGTAATCAGGTTACCTGGTGAGTAGTAGCTGGGCATACCTCCGCACAGATTCGATTAGTTCTTCGCCACCTCCACCAGATTGTCATAGAACGTCGCGCCAGCGCCGATGTCCGTCAGCGCTTGCGAAACCGTTTGATTGACATTGGTGCGGCCCGGGCTGAGCTTGTTCCACCAGATCGAGAGCGCAACCGCAACTCCCGGTCTCACGCGGTCGCTAACTCGCGCAGTGAGCTGGCACTCGCCTCGGTCGTTCCAGACCCGCACAGCGTCGCCGTCATTGATCCCACGCCGCGCGGCGTCATCTGCGTGGAGTTGGATGAATGGCTGACGTTCGCTCTTGAGAAACGAAGGCAAGTGAGAGAACGTCGTGTTCAAGAAAGAGTTCGCAGGCGGACTTATGAGCTGGAGCGGATACCTCGACGCGAGTTCCGGCGCGCTTGCTGGTGACTCGCGGGGCGGTATGTACGCGGGAAGCGGATCGAGCCCCGCGCGCTCCAGGGCTTGAGAGTAGAACTCACACTTGCCCGAAGGAGTAAGGAACCCGCCATCCGCAAACGGCGCGAACGTCTCGGCGAGATTCAAACGCGCCCAACCGTCTCGCTTCAATCGTTCGAGCGTTATGCCCTTGAGCGGTTCGTAATCCGTTGCCAGCGCCTGGCGAATGATGTCTTCGTCGGTGTCGCGGAAGCAATCGTCCTCGAATCCCATCTGCTCCGCCAACAACCGAAACACTTCCCAGTTTGGCTTTGCCTCGCCCAGCGGCGCCACCGCCGGCTCGTTGTAGACGAGATAATAATGACCGTAAGGCTTAACCAGATCCCGGTGCTCTAGCTGCGTCGTCGCGGGCAACAGGATGTCCGCATAATCAGCGGTGTCCGTTTGGAACTGTTCGTGGACCACGGTGAACAGGTCCTCACGACGGAAGCCTCCAAGCACTTTCGACTGATCAGGAGCGACCGCCGCGGGGTTTGAATTGAAGACGTAGATAGCGCGGACCGGAGGATGAGCTTCGGTGAGCGCCTCGCCGAGCCGTGACATGTTGATGGTTCGTGGATTGCCGGGCGTCAGGTCGGGCCGCTGAAGCACTCTTTCATCGAACGCGAACATACCGCTGCTTGAAAGCAACACGCCGCCTCCGGCATCGCGCCACGAGCCAGTGAGAGCAGGGAGGCAAGCGATCGTGCGGACCGCCATACCGCCGCCTGCGTGGCGTTGCAGACCGTAGTTGACCCTGATGACCGCAGGACGTGTGGCAGCGTACTCGCGAGCGAAGTTCACGATCTCGTCTTCGGTCACGCCGCATATGTCAGCCGCGCGCGAAGGCGGAAACTCAGCAACACGCTCGCGGAGTTTGTCGAACCCGAGCGTGTGATGCGCGATGTAGTCACGGTCTTCCAATTCTTCGCTGATGATTACGTTCATTATCGCCAGAGCCAGCGCCGCATCGGTTCCGGGTCGCACTTGAATGAATTGATGACACTGATCGATCGTGTGATTGCGATAAGGATCTATGCCGATGAGCTTCGCGCCCCTTGCAACCGCCTCTTTGATTTGAGGCCAGAGGTGAATATTCGAAGAAAGTGTGTTCGTTCCCCAAAGGACGATCAGTCGCGCGCGATGGAAGTTCTCCATGTCAGTGCCGATAGTCGCGCCCACGGTGTAACGCATTGCGTCGCCGCCGGCAGCCGAGCAGATCGTGCGCGCCAGCTTGCTCGCGCCAAGCCGATTAAAGAAGCGCCGATCCATGCTGCCGCTGTTGACTATGCCCATCGTGCCGCCGTAGCTGTAAGGCAGAATTGCTTCAGGACCGTCACCCGACTCTGCGATCTCTCGAAACCGTCGAGCGATCGTGGCCAAAGCTTCTTCCCAACTTATGCGCTCGAAGCGGCCTTCGCCCTTGGCGCCGATTCGCCGCATCGGATAGAGCACGCGATCCGGATTGTAGACGCGTTCCAGATACCGCGTGACTTTTGTGCAGAGGAAGCCCTGCGTAGGCGGATGATCGGGATCGCCCGAGACTCGCGTTGCGCGTCCGGCTTCGACTTCTACCAGCATCGCGCAGGTGTCCGGGCAATCGTGGGGACAGGCGGCATGAATAATTTGCTTCTGTGACATCAGTGTCTTACCTCGCGTGAGCGGTCGCTTCTCGTCAGCGAATTGTCTCAACTAGAAGTTCGCACATCAAATGGCAAGAATTCATTCTTGTAGGATTCCCATAGATTTCGCAGATCGTTCAAGACTGTGCGGAACTCACTACTCTCTCGGAGCGGGTCCAGATAAGGGTCATCTCGTATGAACGGATAACAAGGCCACCCGTTGTCTATCGCGCGGCGAAGCGATTCGACCGCGCGGTCTTTATCTCCCAACTGCGCATAGACGAGAGCAAAGTTATATTCGGCGTGATGAAAGTGTCCGAGGGATGAGCCGATACTCTGACATTTCTTAAGCAGTAATTCCGCTTCTTCGGCATTTCCCTTCAACGCTTCAAGCAGCGCCTTATTGCTGATGATCCATGTATCCGCCGGAAAAAGGTGGAGCGAGCGTTGGACCGCTTCTTCCGAATCGCCCATCGAGCCACGATACAAATGCGCCAGCGGAACTACAGAGTTAGCACTAAAATGGCGGGGGCTATCTCGCAACACCTGATCGAACTGCTTGATCGCCTCATCGTATTGACCAGCCCAGAGGTAATCAATCCCCAGGTAGGTTTCGGCAAAGCTGTTTTTAGGATCAAGCTCTAAAGCCTTTCGATGCAGCCGCAGAGCCTCATCGAATAGCCCGATATGGTTGAAGACCAGACCGATTGCTGAATATGCTGGGGCAAAAGTTGGATCGAGTTCCAGCACCCGCCGATTGTGCTTGATCGCCTGGCGATGATTGAAACGTTGGGAGGGCGACCAGGCGAGGCGAGCAAAGACGTATTCTGCTTCCGCGACATTCGGGTTGATTTCAATCGCCTTCTGACAAAGTTCTCGCGCCCGCTCTTCCCAAAGAGGGTTCGAATCATAGCTGAAGCATTTGAAAGTGTACATGTGCGCGAGGGCTGCATAAGCCTCGGCGTAGTGCGGGTCAATTTCAGTGGAACGCTGAAACATCTCGATAGCAATATCAAGTTCTTCTCTGGTGTTTGTGTTGAAATGATAGCGACCCTTTAAGTAAAACTCATACGCCTTCGAATCAACCGTCCGCGCCCTCCGTATCCGAGCGCGCTCTTTCGGCGTTAGCGAAAGTGCCAGACTCTTAGTGATCTTTTTTACTAGGCGTTCCTCAACGTCTGAAATGTCATTGGGGTCTGTCGTGATACTCTGCTGGCCGAGCAGTGAGCCTGAATCTATGTCAAACATCTGCACAGAGATTTTCAAGCGGTTTCCGGCGCGTCTATAGAAACCGTCAACAATTGTGTCTACATGAAGGTCACGCCCAACCTGTCTGGGGTCTATCTCGAGTGTGCGGTACTTTGCAACGTAGCTGGTCGGTCGCACGGTAGCCACATCCTTTGTCGCCAGACTGATCGTGATTTCCTGCGCCAGCGCGAAGCCAAGAAAGTCCAGTTCCGGGTCGCTTTGAAGGTTCTTGAAGGGCAGAATGGCAATCCTTCGTTTCTCCTCGACCTCTTTCGCACCACTGTTCTCTCTCGCGCGAGAGGCTTGTGGGGCGGCGGCTGATGAGTCTTTGAATGAAGCTTGCAGGGGGATGCTCTCTGCTGTTTTCGAGATAGAATCGCGTTCGTGCTTGAGTTCGTTTGCGAGTTCCTGCGTTGAGCCGTAGCGGTCAGCCGGCTCCTTCGCCAAACATCGTCTTACAATCTGCTGAAACGCCGGCGAGACTTGCGGGTTCACGAAGGCGATTGGCCCCGGAGTTTGTTCGATGACTGCGGAAAGCGTTTGCACCGGAGTGGCCCTCTGAAAGGCGCGCTGGCCCGTCGCCATTTCGTAGAGGATGGCCCCAAAAGAGAATTGGTCCGAACGAAAATCCACAACCCGACCGCTCGCCTGCTCAGGTGACATGTAAGCCACCGTGCCCATTATGAATCCAGGTTGCGTTACCAGGCTTTCGGTCTGCGCATCGCTGTCGAGTGGGTCTCGGTCTTTAACAAACTTAGCCAGACCAAAGTCTAGAATTTTAATATATCCGTCTTTGGAGATCATCAGGTTTGCCGGCTTCAGATCACGATGCACGATGCCCGCCGCGTGCGCCTTCGCCAGGCCATCTGCCACTTGCGCGGCAAGCCCAAGCATTTCGCTAATCGGTAGCCGCTCGGCGGCCAGCATCTCTTGCAAGGTCTTGCCATCAACGAACTCCATGGCGATGTAGGTGATAGCTTTAACTCTATCAATCTCATAGATGGTGACTATGTTTGGGTGGTTCAAAGCCGATGCCGCCCGCGCTTCGCGCCGCAACCGGCTTAGAGACTTTTCATCTGAAGAATGCGCGTCGGGCAAGACTTTGATGGCAACATCCCGGCTCAGCCTGGTGTCTCGCGCGCGATAAACTTTCCCCATCCCTCCTGAGCCAAGCGGAGAAACGATTTCGTAAGGTCCGAGACGATCACCTGGCTCCATAAAACCTTTAGGGAAACCCACGCTTGAGATAGTGACAGCGACAGCTTAATTAGATTAAAAAGCCGAAGTCAAATCGCTTTCATGACGAGCGTTGTAAGGGGCAACCCGCCATAGTATCCTGTGTGGCCTGAGCCAGGGGACTAAAACATATGAGACTGTGGGGTGGCAGGTTCAAAGGCGAAGCCGATGCCGAGTTTGCGCGGTTTAATTCGTCCTTCGCCTTCGATCGACGCTTGATCGAAGCCGATATTGAAGGGAGTCTCGCGCACGCCGAAGCGCTTGCCGGCGCCGGCATACTGAGTGAAGGGGAAGCCCGCCGCATCGCCTGGGCCCTCAACGAAATACGGCGCCGGGCGCGGGAAGACAAAGGTTACCTTGATAGTCGCGAGGTTGAGGATGTGCACAGCTTCGTCGAAGCCGAGCTCGTCGAAGGAATTGGTGATACGGGTTATAAGCTACACACCGGCCGCAGCCGCAACGATCAAGTCGCGACCGACCTGAGGCTCTTTCTGCGCGGCGAAATCGATGCGATTCGCGAGTTGATCCGGGACCTTCAGCGCGCGCTAATCGAACTTGCGGAAGCCAATCGAGACTGCGTGATTCCCGGCTACACTCACCTTCAACGGGCTCAGCCGATTCTGTTTGCGCATTATTTGCTTGCTTACTTCGAAATGCTGAAGCGTGACCGTTCGCGTTTTGTAGAGCTTCGTTCGCGCGTGAATCAAATGCCGCTTGGAGCGGGCGCTCTCGCGGGCACCGGTTTCCCGATTGATCGCGACATGGTAGCGCGACGATTGGGCTTTGACGGCTTGTGCGAGAACAGCGTCGACGCGGTGAGCGACCGGGACTTTGTGATTGAATTCATCGGCGGGGCGGCGATCGCGATGATGCACCTCAGCCGGTTGGCTGAAGACTTGATCGTCTACTCGACGGCCGAGTTCGGCTTCGTTGAGCTGTCGGATGCGGTTTCCACCGGATCATCGTTGATGCCCCAGAAGAAGAACCCGGACTCACTCGAGTTGATTCGCGGCAAGGCCGGTCGCGTGTTTGGCCATCACACGGCGCTGCTTGCAACGATGAAAGGCTTGCCGCTCGCTTACAACAAGGACATGCAGGAAGACAAAGAAGCGATGTTCGACACGATCAATACCTTGGGCGGTTCGCTTGGGGTAATGGCGACTGTTCTGAGAAACCTGAAAGTGAACAGCGCGCGAACACGGGAAGCTGCGACGGTCGGATACCTTAACGCGACCGATCTGGCGGATTACCTTGTGCGCAAGGGGCTCGAGTTCCGGAAAGCGCACGAGCTTGTCGGGCGAGTTGTGATGCACGCCCTCGAACGCGGTAAACCGCTCGAGGATATCCCTTTGGATGAATACCGTGAGTTGTCGGCAGTGTTCGAGGAGGACCTGTATGAGTCGTTGAGCCTGGAGTCGTCGCTTGCAGGGAAATCCGCGCCAGGCGGAACGTCACCTGAGCGAGTGAAAGAGGCATTGGCTAAGGCTCGAAAGGAAATAGACCACGGATGACGCGGATTTGACGGATTCACGCGGGTTCATGACAGGGAATCCAAGTATGACCGACAACACGTTGGAACCTGATTGGAAGCATCACGGAGTTCGTATCGTTCACGCCGGTGAACTCGATACGAACACACCTCAAACGCCCGGCATGAATCGCGCTGCTGCGATAACTCACGCGCGAGCCGGCGCCTCGAAACTCTGGGCGGGCACGGTCACCATCCATCCCAACGCCAAAACCGGGGCGCATCATCACGGCGAGCTCGAGAGTGTCATCTACGTCGTCAAAGGCCGCGCTCGCATGCGTTGGGGCGACCATCTGGAGTTTGCCGCTGAAGCCGGCCCCGGCGACTTCATCTATGTCCCGCCCTACGTTCCTCACCAGGAGATCAACGCCAACACTGATGAGCCGCTCGAATGTGTCCTTGTGCGAAGCGGCCAGGAACCCATCGTGGTGAACCTCGAGATTCCAACCATCGAGCCTCCCGAAGAAGTGAGTTGGATGGACGATGTGCATCGGCCTGATCGGGCCAAATAAGTACTATTGCGAAATCGCTTTGATTCAAAGATAATCGGGGCCCTGCAGCAATGCTCCCACCCATTGCGTTAGTCACCATTCGAATCATTAATTTGCATGGTCCGCGGAGGTCATGATGTCTGGCAGCAATCGCGCAAAGACCGTCTCCCTGGGGTTGTTCGTAATAGGTGCGGCGGCAATGTTTCTTTCGGGCAATCGCGCCGTTCAAACTGCGCGTGCTTCAGCAAGCGGTCCCATTGCCGGTGTTACGGGCGGGCCGTCTGAAAGCGACTGCACGCTCTGCCACAACACACCGTCAGGGGAACGCGGCCAGTTCACGATCACCGCGCCGAGCACTTATATCCCCGGAAATATCTATCAGATAACGGTAACGCACGTGAACACCGACGACGTGACCCCGCGATTGAAATGGGGCTTCGAGCTAACCGCCCTGACCGTCGCAGGCGATCTGCCGGTGGGTGACCTTCAGAGCCTCCCGAAGAGCGCTCTCACACAGGTCATTACAGGTGGGCAAGGGGGCAACCGCCAGTACATCGAGCACACCTATGAAGGTACATTCGAGGGGCAGCTTGGAGGAGCGAGCTGGACATTCAACTGGACGGCCCCCGCAACCGATATGGGCTCGGTCAGGCTCTATGCGGCAGGGAATCAGGCCAATGGCGACTTTGACAATACCGGCGATCAAATCTATCTTGCGCAGGCGACGATCAATCCTGGGGCGTGCAGCTATTCTCTTTCATCCACCAGCGGCTTCTTTTTGATGTCGGGAGGAGCCGGTAGCGTGAACCTCACAGCGCCGGCGGGGTGCAATTGGACGGCGGCGAGCAATGCGAGCTGGATTACACTCACTTCGAGCGCGACCGGAAGCGGGAGCGACGCAGTCACGTTTGAAGTGCGAGAGAACTTCACATCAAGCGCGCGCTCGGGAACGCTGACCATCGCAGGTCTCATCTATACGGTAGTGCAAGATGGCGGGCTGGGGGCGGATTGCTATTACGGCATATCCCCTACAGCAATCGCGTACCCGTCGGGTGGGGGGGGCGGAACCGTCAATGTGCTTTGTGAGAGCCGCTGCGCGTGGCAGGCAGTGAGCAATGCGCCGTGGGCGCAGATCACTTCGGGCACTGCCGGCATAGGAGCCGGTCTGGTCAGCTACACCGTCGCCACCAATCCAGGCCCGGGAGGCCGTAGCGCCACAATAACCGTCGCCGGACTGGCTTTCAGGATCAAACAGAAGTCACCGTAAGTCGAACCGTCGGCAGGCACAACCAAAACCTGTCCCTTGTGCGGAATCATAGCCCGGACCGGCTCTGGCAGTCGCCTCAAGCGAAGCAATACGGGCCCACTTCGACCCGCTCACTTCAGATCGACGCTCAAAACCGGCACGTCCCAGTGCCCAAGCAGAATCTCGAATCTGCGCTGCTCTTCGAGTTTGTAGGTCTCCTGATTCGGGAAGAGTTGCCTGATGATCGGCTCTTCGCTGGCCTGATCCGAAGCGGCCGCCATATTCTTGAAGACTATTGTGACGCGATAATCCCACCGCCCGTCTTCTGTCGCATGGTATCTCGGCTTAACGGCTGTCACGCTCAGTATTCGCCCGGTCTCCATTTGTTTTTTGAGCACCGGAAAGTGATTTTTCTTGAACAGTCGAATGAACTCGTCTGCGTAACCCCACTTCGCTTTGTAGTAGTAGTCCGCGACAAAGGGCTCGTCATCAGCCTTGGGTCTTGGTGTCTGGGCCTTGCTGGCCAATTGCAATGACAGGCAGACAACCAACGCCAGCACAAGAAGTGTGGTGAGGTGAATGGCTCGTTTCATCACGGTTCCTCCTTAGAAGGTTCGTAGAATACTCGATCAGCTCGTTATCATCGTGCCGGCGCCTTCGTCGGTGAAGACTTCGTGCAGCAGTGCGTTGCGCTTCGCTCCGTTGATGATGTGTGCGCTGCGGACTCCGCGGCGGATCAGGTGAGCGATTGCGGCGATCTTGGGAAGCATGCCCGATGACACCACGCGCTCCTTAACCAGCCGATCGGCTTCCTCAACCGTCAGCCGCGACACTCGAGATGACGGATCGTCGCGGTCGAGCAGTATCCCGTCAACATCGGTGAGCAATATTAGCTTTTCTGCTTGAAGATGGACCGCGATTTCCGCCGCGATCGTATCGGCATTTATGTTGTAGATGTTACCTTGCTCGTCCGCGCCGAGCGAAGAGATCACCGGCACGTATCCGTTTTCGAGCAACAGGCTCAGCAATCGCACGTTGATCTCGACTATATCGCCGACGTGGCCAAAGTCGATCGTCTCCACTTCGCCGGTCTCTTGATTGAGCACTTTTTGGATCTCGCGCCGCCGGGCGTGAATGATGTTTCCGTCAACGCCCGACAGCCCAACCGTCTCGCAACCGAAGCCGCGCAACGCCGAGACTATATCCAGGTTGATCTGCCCGGCAAAGACCATCTTGGCGACCTCGAGCGTCTCGGTGTTCGTAACCCTTCTGCCGTTGACGATGCGTTGAGCGATGCCCAGCCGCTCGGCGATCGTGGTGAGCTGTTTGCCGCCGCCGTGAACGACCGCCAGGTGGATGCCTACCTGCTGACAGAGGGTTATCTCTTCGGCAAGCGAGTTGAGCTGCTCCTGATCTTCGGTGATCTTTCCCGAGAGCTTAACGACGAAGATGTTGTTCTTGAAACGCTGAATGTAAGGCAGCGCTTCACGGAGGAGATCGAGTCGTTCGTTAATCATTGAATACTCGCTTTGCGACTTTGCGGTACCTGGCGTCTTTGCGCGAAACACTCGCTTCGAAAGTCGTGTTTCGCGCGGAGTCGCAAAGATTCGCAAAGACGCAAAGAAAAACCTGATCTATGAACCCTGACCTAAAGTATCGACGCCAGCACAGCCTTCTGTACATGCAGGCGATTCTCGGCTTCATCAATAGCCGCGTTCTGCGGTCCGTCCAAAACTGCATCCGTCACCACAACGTTTCGCCTCACCGGAAGACAGTGCATGAACCAGCCGTTATCCGTCGAGCGCATCACTTCTTCGTCGATGCGCCAGTGTTTGTATTGCTGCCGAAGCTCGATGTCTTCTTCCGAGCGGCCGTAGAACTTTTTGCTGCCCCAACTCTTCGCATAGACGATGCGGGCGCCTTCGCATGCTTTGCGATAGTCGCGCGACATTGTAACGTGGCCGCCGCTGGATTTCGCCCCCGCCTCGATCTCGGCAATCGCCTCATCGCCGAGGTCGTATTCGGGCGGACAGGCGATGGTCAAATCGAGCCCGCACTGGCCGGCGATCAACGCAAACGAATTCGGGACGGCCATCGGCAGGGGCTTCGGGTGATAGGCCCAGGAAAGCACGACTCGTTGATGCGAGAACCGACCGAGCTTCTCGCGAATGGTCATCGCGTCGGCCAGCGCCTGAAACGGATGATGTCGCGAAGATTCGAGATTGAAGACCGGGACATTGCTGTGCTCGGCAAAGCCGCGCACCACCGGATCAGTCATCTCGTCGTCATAGTTCTTCATCTCGGGAAACGCTCGCACGCCGATCGCCGCGACGTAGCGGGATAGCACGCGCGCGGCTTCTTTGATGTGCTCGGTCTTGTCGGAGTCCATCACCACAGATTCCAGGTGCTCGAGGCTCCATGTGCCTTTGCCCACATCCAGCGTCACTGCGTTGCCGCCTAGCTCGTAGACCGCGATCTCCATCGACGCGCGAGTGCGAAGCGACGGGTTAAAGAAGACAAGCGCGACGCTCTTTCCGTGAAGCGGGCGCCCGCGATAGTCGCCAGCCTTGATCTTCTCGGCCAGGTCGATCAGCGAAGTCAGCTCATCGGCCGTGAAGTCGGCAGTGCTGAGAAAGTCTCGTCCTTTCAGATTCATATTTTCGAGTTTAGTTCCTCGAGAATCGTCCTCGCGTCCTGGCGGATCTTTGCGTCTTCGCGCGAACCCATCAGCCCAAAGCCGGTTTCGCGCAGAGACGCAAAGACTCGCCAAGACGCAAAGACCCGCGAAGGCGCCGAAACGTCCACTATCCCAGGGCTATTTTGCTCAACTCATCCAGGAACAAATCAATCTCAGGCTTCCGCAGCGTTAGCGGCGGCAACAGCCTCAATACGCTCGGATCATCCGACAGCCCGGTGATTATCTTCTTCTCCAACAGCGCCTGCTGAACTGGCTTCGCGGTTCCACCGGGAAACTTGATCCCAATCAAGTACCCGAGCCCGCGTACTTCTTCGACCAGCAGCATCTTCCTTAGCTCACCAAACAAGTACTCGGAATTCTCGCGAACGTTCTCGAGGAGTTGCTCATCGCGAATCACATCAACTGTTGCTTCGAGCGCCGCGGACGCGAGCGGTCCGCCGCCGAAGGTTGTTCCCAGATCGCCTGTCTTTATCTCGCCGGCAATCGCGTCGGTCATCAGCACCGCACCCATCGGCACTCCGCTGGCGATGCCCTTGGCGAGCGCGATCATATCGGGCACAGCGCCGAATCGGCCCGCGAAGAAGAATTCACCCGTGCGTCCCACTCCGGTTTGCACTTCGTCGTAAATCAGCATCGCGCCGGCCTGGTCGCACATCTCGCGAAGCGCCTGATAGAACTCCGGCTCGCCCATCCGCACGCCGCCCATTGACTGAATAGGTTCCAGTATGATTGCCGCCGTCTCTTCGTCTAACAGGCTCTCGACCGACGCTACATTCCCGAAGTCTGCATACACATGACCTGGGAGCAGAGGCGCGACGTTCTCGCGATACTTAGCAAGGCCGGTAGCCGAAACCGAGCCTGGTGTTCGGCCGTGGAATCCGCCCTCGAACGAGATAATCTTCTCGCGGCCGGTCAGCATGCGCGCGATCTTCATGGCGTTCTCGTTGGCCTCGGTGCCCGAGTTGACGAAGAACGCTTTGGTGAGAGGCTCGGGTGCAATTTCGACGAGCTTCTTTGCGGCGCGCGCGCGCGCGTCGTTGTATACGAGGTTCGAATAGAAGATCAAACGGGACGCCTGATCCGCGATTGCCTTAACAATGCGCGGATGTGAGTGGCCGGTCGAGACGACCGCGTGCCCACCGTAAAGATCCAGGTATCGCTCGCCTTCACTGGTGTATACCCAAACGTCCTGTCCGCGTTCGATGACGAACGGAAACTTCTTATAGGTCGCTACCTGATA
>DATLWF010000373.1:0-13528 GCA_035576605.1 Blastocatellia bacterium
AACGAGCCGACTGCGGCAGCGCTCGCTTACGGACTGGATAAGAAAAAGGACGAGACGATCGCCGTGTTTGACTTCGGTGGCGGTACCTTCGATATCTCGATTCTCGAAGTAGGCGAGGGCGTTGTCGAGGTGAAGTCAACAAACGGGGACACTCACCTGGGCGGGGACAACATCGATCAGCGCGTCATCGACTGGATCATCGAAGAGTTCCGCAAAGATCAGGGCATAGACCTTTCGAAGGACAAGATGGCCCTGCAGCGGCTGAAGGAATCCGCGGAGAAAGCCAAGATCGAGCTTTCATCGACGATGGAGACGGAGATTAACCTTCCGTTCATCACCGCCGACCAGGCGGGTCCGAAGCATCTTGTAATGAAACTGACTCGCGCGAAGTTCGAACAGCTCGTCGAGGAACTTCTGCAAAGGACTATTGGTCCTTGCCGCGCTGCTCTCGAGGACGCCGGACTGAAGACCGACAAGATAGATGAAGTTGTGCTGGTCGGCGGATCGACTCGCATACCGAAGGTCCAGCAGATGGTGAAAGAGTTCTTCGGACGCGAGCCTCACAAAGGCGTAAACCCTGATGAAGTAGTTGCCGTTGGGGCAGCGATTCAAGCCGGAGTGCTCGGCGGGGAAGTGAAGGACCTGCTTCTGCTGGATGTTACACCTCTCAGTCTGGGCATCGAGACGCTTGGCGGCGTGTTTACAAAGTTGATCGAGCGCAACACCACTATTCCGACTCGTAAGTCGGAAATCTTCTCGACGGCTTCCGACAGTCAGACCTCCGTAGAGGTTCACGTGCTTCAAGGCGAGCGCTCGATGGCTGGGCAAAACCGCACGCTGGGCAAGTTCCATCTGATAGGCATCCCGCCCGCGCCGCGAGGCGTTCCGCAGGTTGAGGTGACATTCGATATCGACGCAAACGGCATCGTCAACGTCTCTGCAAAAGACCTGGGGACCGGCCGCGAACAGAAGATCACGATCACTTCTTCGTCCGGGCTTGCGAAGGACGAGATAGACAAGATGATGCGCGATGCTGAGTCGCACGCAGAGGAAGACCGGCTGGAGCGTGAGCGCATTGAAGCGCGGAATAAACTCGACGGAATGATCTACTCATCGGAGCGTACATTGTCCGAGCATCGGGACAAGGTTGATGCTGCAACAGCGAGCGAGATCGAAGCCGCGATTGCTGAAGCGAAGGGCAAGCTTGATTCGACGGACGCCGGCGAGATCAACGCCGCCTACGACCGGCTAGTCAAGTCGTCGCACAAGCTGGCTGAGATTATGTACCAGCAAGCTTCTTCCCAGTCGGCGGGCCAAACGGGTGACACCGGCGCTTCGGGTGCGGCTGCGGGAAGCAGTACTGGCGGCGGTGGCGGCGACGATAACGTGATTGACGCCGACTTCGTGGTTGAGGACGATAAGAAGTAGGGCGTGAAAACGTGAAACGTGATGCGTGATGCGTGATAAGAATGGTCTCACATCACGTGTCACGCATCACTGATCACGTTTCACGGATCACGTTTCACGTTTATGCAAGGTCCGGACTATTACAACCTCCTAGGCGTGCCCCGCAGCGCGAAGGCTGATGATATAAAGAAGGCCTATCGCAAGCTGGCGCGCCGCTATCACCCGGACGTCAATCCCGGAAACTCCACTTCAGAAGATCGCTTCAAAGAAATCTCGGAGGCCTTCGAGGTTCTCTCTGATCCGAAGAAGCGCGAGATTTACGACAGTTACGGTTATTACTCCGAGCAGGCTGCCAACGCTGGCGCGCGAGGCCCTATCTTTGACTTTGCCAACTTCGGCGCGGCGAACTTCCGGGACATATTCTCTGAGATCTTCAGTAACGTCAGACCGCAAACAGCGCAAGCCCGCCACGCCGCGCGCGGCAGCGACTTGGAGCATGCGCTTAACGTTACATTCGAACAGGCGATGCAGGGCGTGATCGCCAAGATCGAAGTCGATCGCAGCGAAGTCTGCGCCGCCTGTCAGGGCCTGGGTGAGACGGCCAGCCGCACGGTAGTTTGTTCCGCTTGCAACGGCAGCGGCCAACAGACAAGACGGATCGGCGGAGCTTCGAAGTGCGCTTACTGTAGCGGCTCGGGGAAAGTCGCATCGCCGTGCGCGTCTTGCAGGGGCGGTGGAATAGTACCCAAGCGCGAGACAATCACACTCAGGATACCGGCCGGTGTCGATAAGGGCTCGCGCGTCCGCGTTCCGGGCAAAGGCCACGCAGGAATCCTGGGTGGCCAGCCGGGCGACCTGTACATAATCACCAACGTTGGAGACCACGCGTATTTCAAACGGCAGGGTGACAATATCTATTGCACCGTTCCGATCACTGTGCCCGAGGCTGCGCTCGGGGCGAAGATAGAAGTGCCAACCGTCGAGGGGAAGGCGGCGCTTAGGATTCCCCCGGGTACTCAGTCGGGTCAACGCTTTCGTCTGCGCGAGCGAGGCGCTCCAAGCCTGAGAGCCGGTGGTATTCGAGGAGATCAATTCGTCGAGATTAAGATCACGCTGCCGACGGTGATAAGCGAAGAGACGAAGGAGATGTTGCAGCAGTTCGCTCGTCACAACAAAGAGAACCCCCGATCTGAGATGGGGCTCGAGTAGCGGACCAGAGGGAGAGCGAATGGAGCAGGCTATCACGTGGTTGGTTGTTTTCGTGGCAATCGCACTCATTGTCTGGATGCTCGTCCGAGAGAACGACCGCCGGCGGCAAAGAACGATCGAGGAGTGGGAGCGCGACTACGCGGCTGGCCAGGGTAAGATGACTCAATTCATCCAAGCCGGGGCTCTGGGACTTGAGGGGATCCTCATCAGCGAGAAGCGGGAGGCACAGCAATATCAAAAGGACGAAGAGCAGGGAATGACTAAGACCGGCACCAAAGGCGACGACGCCGACCGAACCGCGGTTGAAGAGTGATGGCAAAAGCGACGAAAGCAAAAAAGTATACGATCAGCGTGGTAGCTGAAGAATACGGCGTCCACCCGCAGACGCTACGTTTGTACGAACGTGAAGGGCTGATCAAACCCTCGAGATCGGCGAAGGGTACGCGCTACTACACCGAAGAAGACGTCGAACGCCTAGAACTGATACTCAACCTCACACGCGACCTGGGAGTGAATCTCGCCGGCGTTGAGATCATTCTGAACATGCGTGAAAAGATGAACCGCATGCAGCGCGAGTTTGAGAATTTCCTACAGTACATTCGAGAGAACGTTGCCCACGAGTTGTTCAGCACTGATGAGCGTTCCAAGAGCGCCCTGGTGCCGCGCCGGCGCATCGAGCTTGTTGTCAAGAACGGCGGCCGCCTGGATTGAGATAAGGCACAGCATCTCGGCTGATCGTAAGCGTCTACCGTTCCCCCAGGCATCCAGTCTCCAAAGGACTCCTCGCCGCACAGCTTCAGTCAACAAGTTTGTTTTGGCATTGCTTCGCAACAGGTCGCGGCGTATATTATGCGCGGCCTAAGTTCTAGGTCGATCCTGGGTAAAACCAGGCGTCGCGCAGACGCCTTATCGGAGGTGTTTAGCGATGCTAACCAGGTTCTCTTGCCCGGTCGTTCTCACTCTAGCTGGTTGCTTAGCCTTCCTTTTCACCGCATCGGCTGCAATAAACGCGGACGATCTCGACAACATCGTTTTCGAAGGCGTGATCCGGGACACCGCGGGCGCGGTGATCCCTGCAGCCAGAGTCGTCGTGATTCAGACTGCTACCGGCGTCGAGCGGATTACAGCGAGCAACACCGAAGGGCGCTTCCGAATCGCTGTCGGCGCGCCCGGCAACTACAAGCTGAAAGCGAGTGCAAACGGATTCAATGAACAGAAAAGTCAAGAGGTCGTTACCACGACCGGCCGCGCATTCACAATCGACCTGACGCTCGCGGCCGCCGGGGTGAGCGAACAGATCACCGTTGCTGCAGCGAGCCCTCCGTTGGTTGACACGAATCGCACCGTTGTCGGCGACACTATAACCCAGCGCGAGTTGGAAGAGCTTCCCATCATTAATCGCGATCCGCTTCAACTCGTCTTTTTGTTGGGAGGCGTTACGGAAGCCCCCTTGTCGACCGCGGAATTAGCTGATGAAGGGCGAGGCGTCTTCTTGAGAGGGACGCCCGAGGAGGCGGGCTCATTCTCGCTCACCGGCGCGCCCGCGACCTCGAACAACATCACCATCGACGGGCTCGACAACAACGACGACCGCTCAGCACGCGAGCGCATTAGTCTGAACGGGGAATCGATCGCCGAGGTCCAGATCATCACCAACCAGTACGCCGCAGAATACGGGCGAGCATCAGGCGGGCGCATCAACATTCGTACGCGAGCCGGAGCAAACAACTATCATGGCAATGGCTATTCTTATTTCGGCGATGAGTCGCTCAATGCAAACACCTTCTTCCGCAACGCGCGGGGCCTTGGTCGCGTACCGCAGCAGCAACGCCGCGAAGGCGGAGTTCTGTCCGGTCCGATTCGAAAGCAAAAGGATTTCTTCTTCGCGAGCTACGAGCGGTTCGACTTTCCCGAGTTTACTGAGATCAGCGCGTTTGTGCCTGTCGCTACTAATCCTCTATTTCCTCTGCCCAAGCCCACTCAGCCGGCGGCTGCCGGGAGTCCGGTGGGTTTGTTTTCCGATGAGATTGCAACTTCCGAAAGCACGAACGTCGGAAATGTCCGAGCCGACCTCAACTTCTCACAAGCGCATAACGCTGCCGTCAGGTTTGACCTCCTTCGGGGCGAGAACGGCCGAGGTTTTCCAGGAGGCAGCCGGTTGCCGGAGACGATTCTGATCGAGGGACGCAATTCGGACTCGATCAGCGTTTCGGATTTTTTGATCATTGGAAATCGATTTGTCAACCAGGCCAGGTTTCAATACTCGCGGCTCTTGCCGCGCAGCAAAGCGAGTCTGGATTCGGTTGGCGTGGTAATCAGCTCCCCCCGGGTGACTGCCGGGTCATTCACCGGTAGCGACTCGTCCCCCGCCTTTGCAAGGGAAGAGAAGCGGACTCAGTTTCAAGACAACATCTCGGTGATCGTCGGCGCCCATCTGTTGAAAGCGGGCGGGGACGTTCAGTTGGTCCGCTCCACATTCAATGACCTGTTCGCTACCGGCGGGCAATTTACCTTCGATACCGTCGATGACTTTCTTGCGAACAACCCGAGCCGCTTCGTCCAGCGGTTCGACACCGAAAGCCGGGTGTCCAATGACGTGGTCGGTCTGTTCGTACAGGACGAGTGGAAGATTATTCCGAACCTGACGTTGTCGCTCGGTATGCGCTGGGACAACGAGTCTCTTCTCGATGACCGCAAGAACTTCAGCCCGCGCATCGCAATCGCCTGGGATCCGTTCGGCGGCAAACTGTTTCGCCGATTCAAGAGGTTCGCCGAGCCTGGTAAGACTGTGGTCCGGGCGGGTTTTGGATTGTTCTACAACCGGGCGCTGCTTCGAACCATTGATGACTTTTCTTTGGGCACGACAACGACAATCGTTGATTCGGATGTAAGCCCCCAACTCCTGTCCTCGATCCGCTTCCCCCTACCTATCACCGATCAAACCCTGATCGGTCGGTTTGGTTTGACCGAGACACAATTCCTGCGTCGTATCAGTCCGGATCTCGAGATTCCGTACACGCTTCAGACGGGTCTTGGAATCGAGCGGCAGTTATCCAGGGGCATGGTTGCGACCGCAGATTACATCTTCACTCGAGGTGCGCACCTCTGGCGCGAGAGCAATATCAACGCTCCGGTGTTGCCCAGCGGCTTTCACAATTTCAGCCAGTATCTTCAAAGCCGCGACTTCGACAATCGGCCGAGCTCAGGCGGCCAACGCCCGATCTCAGGATCAACCGCCGATGTCGTGCGGTTCGACGGCAGCACGAATATCTCGTCGAGCCCTAGTGCGATCAAGATTGAGAACGGCCTGCGCGTGCTGACGCTCGGCCTGAACGCGCCTCGCTCCTCTAACATCACTGCGGCGCTCAACGCTGTCCGTTCTTTAAGACCCGACCCTTCGCTCACCCAGGTCGAGCTTCTGGAATCGACCGGCAACTCCTTCTATCACGGCGGCGTGTTCTCGTTGCGATACTCGCTCGGTAGGCGGGCGCGCTTTCGAGCCGTCTACACGCTTTCGAAGTTCCTCGACGAAGGAACGACGAATACCGCTTCGCCTCAAGACTTGTTCGACCGCAGGGCCGAACGTGCGG
This sequence comes from Blastocatellia bacterium, assembly GCA_035576605.1. Taxonomy (GTDB): domain Bacteria; phylum Acidobacteriota; class Blastocatellia; order UBA7656; family UBA7656; genus Onstottus_A. Next base: position 6,207 of record DATLWF010000373.1, read on the forward strand.
TGTCGCTTCAGGACCAGCGCCACAGATTCACGTTGAGTGGGCTGTTTCAGGTTCCCTACGTCGAGCTGGACCTCGCGCCGATCATTTCGTTCGGGTCATCGAAGCCGTTCAACATCGGAGCCGGCTTTGATCGCAACCTGAACGACATCGAAAACGACCGCCCCAACTTCATTACGGAGATTGGGAGGCCGGAATGGCGGCGGCCCGGGAGCGCCACTGCGAACGACGTTAAATTGGCGCTCGCGCTTGCGCCGATTGGGTCAACCGGCAACCTCCCGCGCAATTACGGTGCGGGGCCCGGCACACGCACAATCAGCCTCCGCGCGTCTCGGACGTTTGCGATTCGAGATCGAATCAGAGTTCGCCCTGCTGTGGACGTCTTCAATGTGTTCAACAACACGGTATTCAGCTTTGGGTCGGAGTTTGTAGATCGCGACGATTCGGACTTTCTGGTGCCGAGGCGCACTCAGCGGCCTCGGACAATTGTGCTGAGTCTGAGAGTGTCGTTCTAAAAGAGTCTAAGCCACACCACCCGACAGCTTCCGTTTGTCGATAGTGTTTCCGGGGCTCGATAGCGGCTTGGTCCATTTCGGACGCAACTCCAGAATTCGATTGCACTTCTCGATGCCCATCCGCGCGCGAGCGCCATAAGGCTCGGGTGCGTTCATCGCCTGCGCTTTCTGAAACAGTTTCAACGCGCGGTCGGCGTCGGCAACAAAGAGTGCGACTTCGCCTCCCTGAACCGCGGCCCGCGAGACTAGCGGGTCATCAAGGCAAGCGTCCACCAGCCGTTCGTATTCCACCGCCGCTTCGGTGTTCATGTCCGATTCACGCAGATATTCGCAGATAGAAATCCAATCACGAACGGCAATCCGCGGCGCAACGTCGTTGTCAGGGAATGAAGAGAGCAGACTGTCGTAAGCGTAAAGCGCCGCTTCTCTGTCTTCGTTAGCCAGGTGTTGCCGTATGAGGCGTGCGTACATAGCGTTGAGCCGGTCGAAGTTCGAAGCCTGTTGATAAACTTGAATCGCCGCCAGCAGCGCATTTGTATCGTTTGGCTGCTTGGCGAGATGAGACCTGAGCTTTCTCTCGGCCATCACCGGGTCACCTTTGTCCAAAGCCTCGAGCGCTTGCGTTACGGCAGGCGCGGCCGAGAACGAAACCATCGCCTCGATCCTCGGATTGATGTGCTGCTCTTCATACTTTGTGACCTTCATCATCAGCGCGAACCCCGCTCCGAAAACGAAGCCGGCAATGTGTATCGAGTAGCCGATATTGGAAGTCGACCCTGATTTCTTATCGAAGTACCAGTAGACGACCTGTTCGATGAAGTAAGAGGCCAGATAAATGTAGCCCGGAACCATAACGATGAGCTTTCTGTGGCCGCAGAGAAGTCTGAGCCACCAAACTGGTGTTATTACCGGGATGCAGCATAACTTGATCTTGGTTCTTGGCAGCCGGAATAGAAAAGCTCCCATTGTTGCCGAGATGGCTCCTGACGCGCCGATGGATGGAACCGTAGCCGGATTGATCAGACTAGGTATGCACGAAGCGGCGGCGCCAAGAAGATAGAATGCGAGAAAAACACCGCGTCCCCACAGGTCCTCGAGGCTGAAGGCCACTGCGAAGAAGAATATCAGATTGCCGAAAAGGTGTAGGGTGCCGCCGTGCAGGAAGGCAGCGGTAATCAGTTGATGGAACTTCCAGTTGCCGTTTGGCGCGAGACCGTACTTGTACCAAACGCTGTCTTGCTGGGCCTCCTTGAATGCGGTGAGCTTCTCATCAAGCTCCGCCCGAAGTTGTTGTGCTTGAATCCCCCTGAGCCATTCTTTGTACCCGGCTTCCATTTCGGGTGACTTCTTGAGTTGCTCCGCAATCCCGTCCGCTTCGACTTTGCTGATTACTCCTATCTCGGCGAGCCTCTTGCGCACGTTCTCGTCGGCCAGCAACTCTTGATGCTGTTGCTTGAACTGATCCATTCTCGTCCAGAGCTTGGTGAGTTCGTCTTGCTGACTGGCGACGACCGGAAGGGTGACATAATAGATGATCACGCAGACGGCCATAATTGAGAACGTAACCCACGGGACCCGCCGCACGGTCGAGTTCTCATTGCCTATCGGAATGAAGGAAGAGACGAGTGCAAGGAAGACGACGATGAGGATGAAGAGGAGCATGGACAGCATCGAGATGACCTCAGATCGCCGTTAGCAAGTGAGGGCAATCGCAGGGAGGCACCGTTGAACAGCTTCAGAAGCGGACTGACGTGATAATAGCGTAGCGCTATGTTGGGGGCAATAGTATTGTTGGTAAGGGCAGGCGCCGGCACTTTACGCTAACCCCTGTTTAGGGGTCGTTGATGATCGGAGCCGATTCCGCCGTCGCATCCGTAGCCTTAACCGCCATCGCGGCGGGTATGCGAATGACGTGTTTGCCAGGAGGCGTTACTCCGCGCTGAAGTTCGGGATTCAAATCGAGCAATGTGCTGTAGGAAACCTTGAGCTTCTTCGCCAGAGGGCGCAGATCGGTTTGACTTGAAACCATGCGCGTTTGGTATCGATAAGGATAGGCGCGCGGCATTTCGAATCCGTACTTCTTCGGGTTCTTCGCGATAGTCACAACCGCCAGAATCGCGGGCACATAGTTGCGAGTCTCCTGCGCGATGTACCCGCCCCGATGCAATCGCCAGAAGTCTCGCGAGCCCGATCGCGCGATCGCCCCGTCTACATTGCCTTCGCCCGTGTTATAAGCCGCCAGCGCTAACTGCCAGTCGCCCTTATAGCGGGCCGCCAGCCATTTCAAGTAGCGCGCCGCGCTGAGTGTGGACTTCTCGGGATCCGACCGCTCATCGACCCAGTAGCTCTGCGTCAGGCCAAATCGCGCCGCAGTCGATGGGATGAACTGCCATATTCCTTTTGCGGCGGCCCACGAATAAGCGTTTGGGTTCCAACCCGATTCAACCTGCGCGAGCCATACCAGATCAGTTGGCACCCCTTCTTCTTTGAAGATGCGCTGGGCCATCTCACGGAATCGCACCGAGCGCTGCAAACCCGCTTCCATCGTCGCGCGTCCGCGGCCCCTCGTGAAGTAGCTGATGAACTGGCGAACCGGAAGGGCCGAGGTGAAGTCAAAGTTGAATCGCGCGTCCGCGTCTTCGTCATCGGCGGCGCCGACTTCTTCAAGGTCTGCGTCTGAGAGTGACGCGATCTTGTCGAGCGGCGAGGGCTCGAACCGCTGCTCGGCAAATCCCCCATTTTTCTGCTCGAGCGCGGCTATCTGATAGTGATTGACCTTCTCGATCAACTCGCGGTAGTAAATTCGGAGCTCATCGTCGCTGCGCACATCAATAGATTCGGTCAATATCGTGTCAACCGCTTCGTCGAACTCGCGTCGCGCAACGTCGTACGCCCCGCCGGTGTAAGCCTTTTCGCCCCGCTGGTAGTGTATCTCAGCGGCGTTGATGATCTTACGTACGACGCCTTGCTTGGTGTCTTGAGGGCTCGGCCTTGACACCGGGTCCGCCTGGCTCGCCCGTGCGCCGAGAGAAGACAGGGCGATCAACGCCGCACACAATATGGTTGTAAATGTCCGATTCATCGTTGTTTTATGAGACGTTGCCTTACTCATGAACGCGCCCGGAGTCCTCAGGTTCGGGATTCTATTATACCCGATTCAGGCGGGATCGCAGCAGGGTAAATCTACTCATACCTAAGCGCGTCAATCGGATCCAGGCCGGCCGCTTTGCGTGCTGGGTAGTAGCCGAACGCCACTCCCACAAGCATTGAAAAGATCACCGACGCAACAATCGAGACAGGAGAGATCAGCGTGGGCCAACCCAGCGTCTTCGATATGGTAATCGAAGCGCCAACGCCCATCAGGATTCCGAATACGCCCCCGACGACTGACAGAGTTACCGACTCGATCAGGAACTGGCGGCGGATGGCCGCGCTGCGCGCGCCTATGGCCATGCGAATGCCGATTTCACGAGTACGCTCGGTGACCGACACCAGCATAATATTCATTATTCCGATGCCGCCAACAAGCAGCGATACGCTTGCGATCGAAGCGAGCAGGTTGATGAAAATCTTGCTGGATTGATCGGCCGCTTCAGCGACGTCGGTGAGGTTGCGCACGAAGAAGTCATTTTCCTGATTTGGTCCCAGTTTGTGACGCTGGCGAAGCAGGTCGGTGATCTGCTTCTCCGCCGTAAAAGTCGCGGAGGGACTGATAGCCGACACCATTATCTGATTGATGTGCGTTTGGGAAAGCATCTTCTTTTGCACGGTTGTGTAAGGAACGATAACGGTATCGTCCTGATCCTGGCCGTACTGGTTCTGACCCTTAGTACTGAGGATCCCGACCACGCGGAAAGGCAGGTTGCGAATTCGCATTGTCAAGCCAACCGGATCGGAGCCCGAAAAGAGGTTGTCGGCAACCGTCTTACCGACGACGCAAACACGCGCCGCGGTTCGCACGTCGCCTTCGGTGAAGAAGTCGCCGCTTGCAACGGGCCACAGGCGAATGTCCGGGAATTTTTCGTTCGTGCCTTGGATTTGGCTCGACGCAACCCAGTTCTGATTGCCAAACACTAGCTGACCGTTTGCGCGCACTCCGGGACTTACCGCTCGCACTGCTGGGCATTCCCGCTCAATCGCGTCAGCATCTTCAGGAATCAGGGTGTTCGAAGTGCCGGCGCCACCGCGCATCCCGCCCGTGTTCATCGATCCCGACATCACGTAAAGCATGTTGTTCCCAAGGTTAGCAATCTGAGCTTGAATCTGCGCCGACGCGCCCTGCCCGATGGCCAGATTTGCGATGACCGCGCCCACACCAATTATGATGCCAAGCATCGTGAGGCTCGATCTCAACTTATTGCGGCCGAGCGCACGAATTGCAATCCTGAACGTCAATAGCAGGTTCATTCATCATCCTCTTCATCGTCTTCAATCGACGGCAGGCTCTTAAGCTCTTCGCGCGCAGAACGCGGCTCTTTTATCATGTAATCGTTCTTGATCCGGCCGTCCTTGAACACTATTATTCGGCGCGCATACTGGGCTATGTCGGGCTCGTGGGTGACCAGAGCGATCGTGATGCCGCGCTCCTGATTAAGCCGTTGAAACACATCCATCACCTCGACGGCCGTACGGCTGTCGAGGTTGCCGGTAGGCTCGTCCGCGAGAATGATCGAAGGATTGTTCACCAGCGAGCGAGCGATTGCCACCCGCTGCTGTTGTCCGCCAGAGAGCTGGTTCGGCATGTTGTTCAGACGCTCGCCCAGCCCGACAATCTCAAGAGCTTCTTTCGCGCGCTCGAGCCGGTCCGAGGTCTTCACGCCAAGATACAACATTGGAAGCTCGACATTCTCAAGCGCGGAGGTTCGTGACAGCAGATTAAAGCCTTGAAACACAAATCCGATCTTCCGATTTCTAATATCGGCCAGCTCATCGCGTGAAAGCTTCGAGACGTCCTGACCATCGAGGACGTACGACCCTCGCGTCGGCTTGTCAAGACACCCAAGGATGTTCATGGTCGTCGATTTTCCTGAGCCAGATGCGCCCATTATCGCTACGAACTCGCCACGATCGATGTGAAGAGAAGCGCCACGAAGCGCGTGTATCTCGACATCGCCCATATGATAAGTCTTATGGACGTGGTCGAGTGTGATGAGCGCCGGACCCACCAGCGGGTCGGTGACGTAGCTTGTTTCGGTAACTAGCTGAGCTCCCAATGAGTCTCTACCCTTTCTCGCAATGTGTGGGCGCGAGCGTCGCTCGATGCGATTCTCGCGCCCAGGAAGTTATCAGGCGATCCAATGCTGATTACCGGCCTGGTCCGCGGCCGCCGCCAGGCATGCCCCCCGGACGGGGCTGTTGACCGAACGGTGAACCTGTCGTCTGCGGTCGAGCGGCGCCAGTTTCATTCTGTCCAATAATGACAGTATCGCCTTCCTGAAGGTCTCCCGCGACGATTTCGGTTACGCGGCCATTGGTGAGACCGGTTCTTACCCAGCGGGGCTCAATTGTTTTGTTTGCGGTGAGAACCCAGATGGTCTGCCACTGCCTTCGTGGACCGCCACCCTGGCCACCGGCGGAAGCCTGAGCACCCTGGCCGCCCTCACCTCGTTGCCGTTGACCCTGACCAGTCCCAGCCTGACCACTGTCGCCCTGGGGACGCTGACCTTCACCGCCCGCAGCTTGCCCCCCGCCGCCTCGCTGACGGAAACCTTCTCGGTTGTTGTTGCCTTGGCCGCCTTCACCTCGCTGACGGGAACCTGCTCGGTTGCTGTTGCCTTGGCCACCTTCGCCGCGCTGACGGGAACCTTCCTGGTTGCCGTTGCCCTGGGCAGCTTCACGCCGTTGACGCCAGGCTTCGCGGTTGAAGTTGCCCTGGCTACCATCGCCTCGCTGACGGAAACCCTCGTGGTTGCCGTTGCCCTGGCCGGCTTCACGTCGTTGACGCCAGGCTTCTCGATTGAAGTTGCCCTGACCGCCTCCGCCTGGCTGGCCTGAAGCTTCGCCGCCGCCAGTCCCACGCCGACGCCCCTGGTTAGCATTACTTTGGTCACCGCCCTGAGCGCTGGGTTGCTGAGCCTGCTGTTCCTGCGTCGGGCTGGCTTGCTGTCCCTCCTGACCGCCCTGCTGCGCCAGGCGCTGGGCATCGAGTTCCTTCTTGCGCTCATCCATCTTTGCGCGAAACGCCTCCATCTCCTTGTCTGAGAGGTTGGGTTTGAATCGTAGCGCGGCATTGGGCACGGTAAGCACATCCTCGCGCTTCGCAACCGAGATTGTGATGTTTGCGGTCATTCCCGGGCGCAACTTCAAACCCTTGTTATTGACGTCTATCACCGCGCTGTAGGTGACCACGTTCTGCAAGGTTTGGGCGTTTAGTCGGAGCTGGCTTATGTCGCCGACGAATGTCTCGCCGGGGTAGGCGTCGACCGAAAAGTGAGCCTGGATCCCCTGGCGAATCTGGCCGACGTCTGCCTCGTCAATCGAGGCCAGCACCTGCATTTTCGTAAGGTCGTTTGCGATGGTAAAAAGAGTCGGCGCCGAAAGGCTTGCCGCCACGGTCTGGCCTACGTCAACGCTGCGCGAGACGACTACACCGTCTATTGGCGATGTGATGATCGAGTGATCGAGGTTGACTTGAGATTGTTGAAGCTGCGCTTTTGCCTGAGCGACGGATGCCTTGGCCTGGTCGACTTTTGCCTTGGCGGAAGCGTTCGCTGCTTCAACCTGGCCGACCTGAGCCGCTGCTTGTTCATAGCGTGCGGCGGCGGCGTTCGCCTGCGCCTGCGCGGCCTCGAGGTCTCGTCCTGACAAAAC
>DATLWF010000374.1:0-5101 GCA_035576605.1 Blastocatellia bacterium
TCGCCGACGACCGTGTCGTAGCCGTCCGGAAACTCCGAGATGAACTCGTGAGCGTGAGCTGCGCGAGCGACCGCCTCGATCTCATCGGCAGCCGCTCCAAGCTTGCCGTAAGCTATGTTCTCGCGAATCGGTCCGCCGAACAGCGTCGTCTCTTGCGGCACCATTCCGACTGCGCCTCTAAGGTCAGCAAGGCGCAAGGCTCTGATGTCGTGGCCGTCGATCAGGATCGCTCCTGACGAAACATCGTAGAAGCGCGGGATCAAGGCAACCAGCGTAGACTTCCCTGCCCCGCTCGGACCAACCAATGCGATGAGCTCGCCAGGCCTTGCTTCGATGGTCACACCTTTCAAAACGGGCAGCGCGCGTTCGTCGGGATAAGTGAACTGCACGTCGATCAACTCGACGTGACCCTGGACCTTTTCGAGCGGCTCAGGATTCTCCGGATCCTTGATCTCCGGTTTGGTGTCGAGCAACTCGAACACTCGCCGAGTCGCCCCGATAGCTTGATTGAATTGGCCGTACAGCTCGGTCATCCCACCCACGGCGCCGCCTACGAAGAATGTGTAGAGCACGAACTTGATCAGATCCCCGGCGGACATTTGACCCGAAATAACCATGCGGCTCCCAAACCACAGCACAACCGCTATGCCGCTGTAGACTACTAGAATGATGAACGCGATGAATCCGCCGCTAGCTACCGCGCGCTTTACGGCCAGCTTTAGGGAATCCTGAATCCTGTCGCGATAGCGGTCGCGTTCGTACTCCTCGCGGACAAACGATTGGACTATTCGAATCGCGGAGAGCGTCTCTTCAAGTACCGAGTTCGCTTCGGCGAGGCGGTCCTGAACCTGGGTGCTCAAGCGGCGAACATAGCGGCCATACAAATGGGCCGAGACGATTACGATCGGCACGATGGCCAGCATCAGCAGCGATAATCGCACATTGGTGATAAAGATGATCGTAATGCCGCCCACCAACAAGATGCCCGAACGTAGAAGCTCGGTGATGCTGCCGGTTGTGACGGTTTGAACCACCGTGACGTCTGACGCAAGCCGCGAAGTAAGCTCACCGACGCGCCGATCCGCGAAAAAAGAAACAGGGAGACTGGTGAGATGGTTGTAGAGCTGAGTGCGAACATCAGCGACGATACGTTCGCCGGTGTATGAGAGAAGGTAGGTTCGCAGAAAACTGAATCCCGCCTGCAAGGCGAACAACGCGACAAGGAGCAGCGCGAACTGGTTGAGCTTATGCGAATCGCGGAGGACGAAGGCTGCGTCTATGAGCATGCCCACGACCTGAGGAAACGCCAGCCCAAGTCCGCCGGCGACCAACAGGGAGAGCAAAGCGATCGCGAGCCTTCCTCGATATGGCTTTGCATAGGACAGCAGCCGAAGGAGGTCTCGCGGTGAGCCTTTTGGCTTTTCCTTCGTGGCATCGTTGGTCGTGCTAATGTCTCGGTGTCTGGACGATCCATTCACAATGGGTAATAGCTTCAACCACGGTGCGCACTAAGGTCAAGACTGAGTACTGTGATATTCAGGATCGTTCACAAATATGAAGGCTCGGAGGAAGGGTGCGCGGCTGATAAGCAATCCAGATGTTGATATCGAAATACGACAGGAGCCACTAGGGTTTGTCAGTCTCCAGTGACGGTTTTCCCAGGAGTACTTCCAAGCCTCAAGCATCAGATCGTTAGCGGTCTTGGTCTTTTTCGTGGTTTTCTTGGCAGGGTTGCGACGGCGCGGGACCTTGCCGTTGTCGGTTACCTTCGATTTTTCGCCACTACCAACGAGTGTTACCCGTGCGTGCGCAGTCCTCGAGTTGCTGTCGCGTTTTTCCAAAACTTCGGCAGGTACGCGCTGTCGCTGTGGTTTTGTCTCCGCGCTCACTCCGTTGTCGCTCCTCTCGTCTGAAGTCTATTGAAGCATAGTGCCAGGAATCCTGCATGGAAAGTTGACGGCTCGCGTGAGAAGAGTGTGTAGCAGCCTCCGGGAGTGTCTCTTCGGCTGCGAACATTGTCCACTACAAAAAAAGCTCGCGCTTAGAACAACTATCGATAGACAACGTCAGTCGCACACGAGCCGCATGGCGCGGTGCCGAGGGTTTCATGTAGCCGTTCTTGCGCATTGTCAAGCAGGCGGGATGCCTATGCTCCCAGGCTTGTCCGCCGTAAATGAATCGGAACACTTCGCGGCAACGTAGCGTTTTGCACACAGAGAAGGCTAGATCAGGATTCCAGTTCAAATATCTTGAGATTGAGTATTCCTGGAAACGCAACATAGTCACACGGGAACTTGGAATCGTCATTTCGTTGATCTCGCCTTTCTACCCTGTTAGAGTGGATAGCAAATCAGGGACTTAAACTCAGGAGGTGGACGCTTTGTACATCAAAAAGGCTCTTCTCGTAGTTGTTTTGGTGACTGTCGCTGCGGTTGCGGCTCAGTCGCCCCAACCGCCGCTTGCGGACTCTCGACTTACTGTTCACACGCTGGTGCGAGAGGACATCTTCGCCGGCTGGATGTCCGACGACATGGGACGCTTAGAGCGCGGAGAAAAGAATATCCAGTTGCTGCTCGAACAACGGCCCGGCCAAAAAGGCAATCTGTTGTCCTGGAAGGGAGGCGCCCTACTCTATCGCGCCGTGCTCGCCAACGAGGGCAACCGCCCCGATGAGTTTCAACGATATTATCGGCAGGCGCTTGATGCGTTCTCTGAGGCCGCCAAGACAACCTCAGGGAATGAAGCGCTGGCAGCGGTTATCGGAGGCAGCTTTGCACTCTTCGCCGACCGGCTGCCGAAGGAATATCGCGCGGCCGCATGGTCGGCGGCCTATGACAATTACCAGGCGCTCTACAAACAGCAGGGGCCCTTTATCGACAAGCTCCCAGTGCATCTCCGCGGGGAGGTCCTCAGCGGCCTCGCTCAGTCCGCTCAGCGCACCGGCCGCAAAGAAGAAACGGCGCAGTACGTCGACAAGATTCTCGCCGTTCTAGGCGGCACAGCATACGAGCCAATGGCCAGGAAGTGGAAATCGAATCCCGAGTCTGCGGCCAACTCGAGCCTCCTATGTATGACTTGTCACGATGCCGGACGCCTGGCGGTTCGCGTATCGGATCTCAAACAGTAGTTGATACGGTCTAACGCAAAGCGCGAAAACCATCCGTGATACGGCCGAAACGTCTGGAATCAAAGACGTCGTTTCGGCCGTTTGATTTATTAATGAGGTCCAAAGCTAACAAAAAGGAGGCGGCAAATGTTACGAATCCTCAGCCTGGCGGGACTGATCACAATCAGCCTGGCGCATCAGAGTGATGTAGTACTTGCTTCACAACAAACCGGCGGAGCGGCCTCTGAACTGACTCAAATCGAGCACCGACTGGTAAAAGCCTGGATCGATGGTGATCGAGCGGCCGTCGGCTCTGTGTTGGCTGCCGACTGGTCGGTGATCGATCTGACAGGTCGAGTGCTGACGAAGGCCGAGGTGATGAAGGAGTTCGGCTCCGGAGATCGGCGAATTGAATCCGGATCCGTGGATGACCTCAACGTCCGAGTGTTTGGCGACGTCGCAATCGTCACAGGCCGCTCGGTCCTCACCGGCAGCTACCAGGGAAAGAAGGCTAGCGTGACCCAACGTTTCACCGACGTTTTCATCAAGCCTGATGGTCGGTGGCAGGCAATCGCTTCGCAGGGCACTCAGATCGCACAATCAACAAACCAATAAATGAACATCAAAACAATCGCCAAATTCGTCTACGGTCTTGTCGGGATGGTCTTCCTGATCGTCGGGGCTACAGTAATGCTGCTACACACCGGTCTGCTGCCTGAAGCAGTAAAGAGCACCGTGATGAATTTCGCTCACGGTGACTCGCTAGCGGTACATCTCATTCAGGAGATGGCCTCGATCCTGGTATTCGTCGGCTTAATCACGTTTTGGTTTATCCGGCACTATCAGCAAAGCAAAATCTTTCACTGGGCGATGACCACATTCTGGGCGCTCTTTGCGTTTGCGCACTGGTTCGATGGAAGAGAAGGTCCTCGATCGGTCCGCGGACCGCTGATCAACACGATACCCTTCGTTGTGTTCTTGTTGATTGGCCTTCTCCGCACCGGTTCCGATGCAAGGACGCATCGATGACAGAAACCAACTCTCTTCGCACCGAGTCAACGTGAGTTCGCCAGACGTACCACATGCATTGACGTGACGGCAGCGTTACGATATGAGTGTGGTTCGGGCAGGCTGCACAAGGATCGCTCTGCACAACCCGCAATGCCAAACCCGTAAATTCAGGATGGAGGTGCGCAATGGCAAAAACCGCCGCCTGGGGTCGAAAGACGTCCCGTCGCGCTTGTCTCGCGCTCGTTTTGTGGCTAGCGTTGAGCGCGACGCTTGGAGGCGTTGCGAAAGCCCGCGAGATTGGCGCCAACCAGAATTCGACGGCCGCTCGACAGACGGGTCGTGCGCTGGAGCTAAAAGACTACTACCGCGTTGAGAGCATCGGCAGCCCCGCGATTTCACCCGATAGCAAGCTCGTCGCGTTTGTGCGAACGTACATCGTTGAAGCCGACAACCGCCGCAATAGCGAAATCTGGCTCGCCCCTTCGGATGGTTCATCAGCGCCAAAGCGTATAACTGATCCGGCTATCAATTCTTCGAATCCTCGCTGGAGCCCTGATGGCAAACTGCTCGCTTTCTCCGCTGGGCGGCGGCGTGGAGCTAACGCTGGAACAGAAGAATCGAGCCCGATATGGTTTCTGCGAATGGATCAGCCCGGCAGCGAGCCGTTTCAGATTCAAGGCGTTGGCGGCACACCGATCTTCAGCCCGGATAATCAGTGGATCGCCTTCACCAAACGAACGCCGCCCGCACCAAAGACCCCCAAACAATATGCGTCGGATTTCGAGCGCAAGATCGATGAACGCTTCAAGGGCCGCATATTCGACTGGATGGAATACCGGTTCGATCAGCGCGGCTATTTACCCGATCCGCGCGATCCGATGGCGACGCCGCCTGAAGAGCTCTTCATGGTGCCGCGATCGGGTGGAACACCGAAGCAGGTGACGCATCTCGGTGTGAATGTTCAGTCCGCCTCGTGGCACCATG
>DATLWF010000375.1:0-7297 GCA_035576605.1 Blastocatellia bacterium
TTGCTCTTTACCCGTTGCCCTGCTATTTTCTGGCTTTTGGATTTGGGGGGAAATTGTCCGATTCGAAAGCCTTTTCTGCCATCTATCTAAGCATTGGTCTCAGCTATCTCGGCGTCGGGCTTGTTACGCCGCTTATTCCGATCCTGCTCGCCGGCCACGGCGAGAACAGTCTCTTCGTCGGGCTGATTGGCTCGACAATGTTTACAGCCTTCACGCTTGCCTCGTTCCCGGTGGGCGCGGCGACTGACCGAGTGGGTCCGAAGCCGGTGCTGGTCGCAGGCCTGACTGTCTATGGCACTGCGATACTTCTGTTCGCTTTTATCAAAGTTACCTGGCTCTTCTTTGCCATGCGCACGATTGAGGGTATGGGCGCGTCTGCAATTTCCGTAGCCACAGAGACGATGATCAATCGCCTGAGCAAGCCGGACGAGCGGGCCCGCCGCATGAGCTACTACGCACTTGCAATAGGAATAGGGTGGGCGGCGGGGCCGCTTACCGGGGCGCTGCTTTACCGAATACGGCCCGAGGTTCCTTTTATCGGTTGTTTCATATTGAGCCTTCTCGCGGCATTGTTGGCCGCCACTCTGATCAAGAAGGCGCCTCTTGGATCACATCACGGCGAGGCTATATTGAGTGTTCTCACTCCGAACATAATTGTGCCCATTTCGGCGGGAGCTCTTTATGGGTATCTGATGTCTTCGCTGGTGACTCTGTTCCCACTTTATCTGAAGCGAGAGATCAAAGTTCCAGAAGCTGGAATGGGCGCGATAATTACCGCGGTCATAATCGGGACAATAATCAGCCAGGTCCCAATCGGCCACGCGGCGGACCGGTTCGGCAAGCGCAAAACTCTTCTAATCTGCACGGTACTGCTGGGAGGCGTTTTCGCGCTGATGTCACTTCATTCGGATTGGCGATTGTTTCTCGCAACTGGAGTCCTTGCCGGCGCGCTGGCTGGAAGCCTGTATCCAATAGGACTCTCGTTGATCGGCCATATTGTGAGAAAGGAACGCCTCGGGGCAGCGACATCCACGTTCTCGCTCGCCTTCGGAGTTGGCAGTCTCATCGGTCCTTCGGTTTCGGGGCTGGCGATGACCCACTTCGACAATCCCAAGTGGCTGCTCTATCTGCCCACGCTCTTGTGTGCGGTCTTCGCTCTGGAGATCATCGGGCTCTACCGGAGAACCGCCGCGCGACAGTGACGACAACCGGAAAAACTTCCAAGCTGCGCCTGCCCTGTTTTGCCTCAGGTTACTCTGCTGCTTTCTCCGACGACTGAGCAACTACGGTTGTGTTTGTGCTGTGGCTTACTCACAGCGCATTCAGCCGCATTGTAATATCACCCTCCAGACCTGTACAATAAGTGGGTTGGGATTCAGGCGAGGAATACCGGTTACAGGCTGCTAACACATGCGTGGCAGGCACGCAGGCTCCATAAGAAAAACACTCAACGACTCGCTACACGCGCCACTGTCAAATTGCCGCTAGAGAAAAACACGACAGGGGCTAATTATTACTTCGCAAAACACCTGGGTGAAAGAGGTGACTAAATTGGCAACCGCATCCAAAAGAGGTTCGAAAACAAAGAGGAAGAGACGGACTAAGGGACCGAGCGAGAAGATTCGCTCGCTAGCGGCGATTAGTCTCGCGAACAAGGTCGGTTATCTAAAACTCTCTGACCTCGTCGGACAAAACAGCAGGGCGGCCGAAGCCGCAATAGACAAGTTGCCCAAACGCAATTTCAAAGCCGGCGAAACAGTCTATCCTTCATCGCATAAGGGCCCGGTGGCTTGCCTGGTTAGAAGCGGGCGCGTGAACATCGTGCGCACCGCTTCGACTGGCAAAGACTTCTCCGTTAAGGCAGTCGAGGCGGGCACGATCTTTGGCGACATGCCAATGCTCGGTCAATCAATGCTCGGCGCGAAGGCTGTGGCCGCCGACGCATCAAAGGTCACATTCATAAGCCCGGCGGATTTCGAGAAAGTCGCCGGTGCTTCGCCGGCTGTGGCGCTCAACCTGGCCCGCCAGATCGGACCGAGGCTTGTGGACGCCGAAAGAAGGCATGAGCAGTCCGCATTTCAACCGGTGACATCGCGAGTAGCGTCGTTGCTTCTCAAACTGTCCGGTGGACGCAAAGAGGTGAGCGGGTACACCCATCAGGAGATGGCCGATCAGCTCGGCGTGTATCGCGAGACTGTGACAAACGGCATTGCGGAATTGAAGGCAGACCAACTGATCAAGGTTGGCCGCAAGCGGATAACGCTACTTGATGTCGGCACGCTTCGAAAGATGGAAACGATCTGAGCGCTTCGTTGCCTGGAGGCCGTACGGCGGGTAAGATTGGTTCTTACTGGAAACACACGCCGGAGTCGGCCTATGGAAATTCTCTGGATCATCATATTATTGGGCTACGCCGTGTGCGTAGCCCAATCTATTTTTGCGCTGACAACGAAGCGGCCGGTCATGAGAAGGACCGCCCTTGCAACGCTAGCCCTAGCGTTGGGAGCCCATACCGCCTGGCTCTTGCTGCGTGGGATTCGCACGGGCAGTTTCCCGCTCGTGGGCACGCAGGAGATGGCGGCCTTTCTCTCCTGGGGACTTGTTCTCTCGACCCTGATAGCGTATCGGTGGTATCACGCGACCGCGCTCAAGGCTTTCATTTTCCCTATTGTGTTGGTGCTGGCTGCGATCGCTGCTATCTCCCCGGACCCGGCCGACCCACCTCGAGAGTTTAGCAATACCCTTCAGAGTATTCTGCTGCCCGCTCACGTTGGATTGTTATTGCTGGCTTACTCGTCGTTCTTCGTAGCCTTTGGCGCGGGAGTGATGTATATCATTCAGGAACGCGAGCTGAGGCACAAGCGCTTCGGCACCATCTTCTACAAACTTCCCTCGCTCGACACCTGCGACGCAATAAGTTCCCGCGCCATGGCGATCGGGTTTGTGTTGATGACGCTCGGAATCGTCGGCGGCCTATGGTACTCATATTCCCGCTACCACGTTTACTGGCAACACGGACCGCTCGAGATATTCTCTGCCGTTACCTGGCTGCTCTATCTGATTATTATTCAGTCTAGAATAAACGCCGGCTGGGGCGGGCGAGCAGCAGCTCTCGCTTCAATCGTGAGCTTCATAATTGTGATCTGCAGTTTGGTGGGAGTTCGCTACCTGGGTCACGCGTTTTGAACATAATACTCGTAGGATTGAGTCACAAGACAGCGCCACTCGAGCTGCGCGAGCGTTTGGCGTTCGGTGAGTCGCTGCTCGCCGATGCGCTGTCGCGGCTCGTCAACCAGGAAATTGTAGACGAAGGCCTGATAGTCTCCACCTGCAACCGCGTCGAGCTGATAGCCTCGACGCCCGCCGGAGCGGACCGGGGCCTGGATTGTCTCACAGATTTTTTGACTGAGTTTCATCGGCTCCCTCCCAATACTTTGAACGGTCACCTCTACAAGCACGCCGACACCAATGCCATCAAGCACCTCTTCCGTGTCGCCTCGAGCCTGGACTCGCTGGTCGTCGGAGAGTCGCAGATACTCGGTCAGGTCAAGGAGGCTTATCAGCACGCGATCGACGCCGGTACGATAGGCCGTATCCTCAGCCAGTTGATGCATCGGGCTCTCTCGGTCGCCAAACGCATTCGCACCGAAACCGGAGTAGCGACCAACCCGGTGTCGGTCAGCTCGGTGGCGGTCGAGCTGGCGCGAAAGATATTCGAAGACCTCTCGGACAAGACCGTGTTGCTCGTCGGCGCGGGCGAGATGGGTGAGCTTGCCGCGCGGAGCCTGATCGAGGCCGGAACCAGTAAGCTGATAGTCACCAATCGCACAGCCGAACGCGCCGAAGAGATCGCCGGCAAGTATTCGGGCGGTGCAGTCAATTTTGAAGCCTTTTACGATGTGCTGCCCTCGGCTGACATCGTGCTCTGTTCGACAGGCGCGCCTGACTACGTCATTCGTACCGCCGAAACAAAGCGCGCGCTCAAGTCTCGAAAGAAAGGTCCGGTCCTGTTCATCGACATTTCGGTTCCGCGAAACATCGATCCCGGTCTCGCTGCACTCGAGAACGCTTTTTTGTTTGACGTCGATGATCTTGATTCGATAGTAAAGACGAACATCCGCGAACGCGAGCACGAGGCCCGTCAGGCCGAATCGATAATTGACGCGGAGGTAGTGCACTTCGTCGAGCAACTGCGCTCGCTTGATATTGGTCCGGCCGTCGTCGAGGTCAAGGAACTTCTCGCCCAGATTGTGATAGGCGAGTTCAAACGGAATCGAAAGCGGCTTGGAGAGCTGACTCATGAACAGGAAACGGCGATCGAGGATATCTTGATCCCGGCGCTCGTGAACAAGCTTTCACATCCGATGATCGTCCACATACGCAACGCGGCTCGCGATGGCAAACCTACCCAGATGATGGACGAACTTCGCAAGATGATCCGCATTGACTAAACAGAAAGGTCGCGATTGATTCAGAAGATCATAATCGGAACCCGCGGCAGTCAACTCGCACTTTGGCAAACCAATTGGGTCAAGGCCCAGATAGAAAATAACCATTGCGACACCGAAGTCGAAATCAAAGTCATTTCAACCAAAGGCGACCGCGTTCTTGACGTGTCCCTTCCAAAACTGGGCGAGCAAGGAAAGGGGCTGTTCACTAAAGAACTTGAAGACGCTCTCTTCGAACATCGAGTGGACCTCGCGGTTCACAGTCTCAAAGACCTGCCGACCGAGCTTCCGGCCGGCTTGCACATAGGCGCGATATGCGAGCGAGAAGACGCGCGCGACGCGCTTGTTGCTCGCAACCCGATCACGTCTTTCAACGACCTTCCGGATCGCGCCCTCATCGGTACGAGCAGCCTTCGCCGCCAGGCGCAGCTTAAGTCAGTGCGGTCTGATCTTGTGATCGAGCCTGTTCGCGGCAACGTCGATACGCGACTCCGCAAGCTTGATGAGCGTCGGTACGATGCGATTGTGCTGGCCGCGGCAGGGCTTCATCGGCTCGGACATGCCAACCGAATAACCGAGCACCTCAGCGAAGTCCTCATGCTTCCCGCGGTGGGTCAGGGCGCGCTGGCAGTCGAGACTCGCGAGGACGATGTCAGGACAGGCGAAATCATTCACCCGCTTGATCACGAAGCGACGCGCCTCGCTTGCAGCGCAGAACGCGCTTTCCTGAAAGGGCTCGGCGGCGGCTGCCTGGTTCCGATTGCAGCTCACGCAACTATCGAGTCTGGCGTGATGACTTTGAACGGACTGGTCGCGAGCCCCGATGGCTTAGAGGTCGTGCGTGCTCAGCAAAGCGGTGCAGCACAGGATGCCGCGCTGCTCGGCCAACAGCTTGCGGATGAACTGCTCGCGCGCGGGGCCGCCAGGATACTTCGCCTACGGCCTGATGCATGAGTTCGAGTTCAGTCTTCAAACTGGGGATAAGTGGGAAGAGTCTCGCTGCTTCGCACCGGTGCCGATGATTGATCGCAAGGTTGGAGCGGTAAGCTTGAAGATATGCTGAGTTTGAGGATGTATATGGAATACACGGAATGAATGACTATCGAGGACATAATTTGGCTCAGAAACATCGTATGACGGCGGCAGAAAAGGAGAACCAAAGATGAATGCTTTATCAATGAGAACAGCCTGCGGCATCATCGTATTGGCCTTGATGTGTTTGTCGGTGAACGCCCCCATGGCGCAAACGACAACCTCTCGAATCGTGAGCATCGCAAACACATTCCTCTCGACGCTCGATCAGAAACAGCGGCAGAGCGTGCTGTTTGCATTTGACGACGAGAAGCAAAGAGCGCGCTGGTCCAACCTGCCGACCACGATGGTTCCCCGAGCGGGTCTTAGCCTTAAAGAAATGAACCCTGCGCAGCGTTCAGCCGCACTTGCTCTCGTCTCATCCGCGCTCAGCCCGAGGGGCTTCGAGAAAGTTCAGCAGATCATGGAAGGCGATGAGGTTCTCAAAACCGGCGGAGGGAACAACCCGATGTTCGGCAAGGACCTTTACTACATTTCCATCCTCGGAACACCCTCTGAAAAGGCCCCCTGGATGCTCCAGTTTGGAGGTCACCATCTGGCGGTTAACATAACCCTCGCGGGAGAACGCGGTGTTCTCACTCCGACCCTTACTGCCGCCCAACCCGCTCTCTACACTCTCAATGGTAAAACCGTGCGCCCCCTCGGTGGCGAGAGCGATAAGGCCATCGGCTTGCTGAACGCATTGGACGAAGACCAGCGGAAGCAAGCTATTCTGAGCTACAGTTTGGCGGATCTTGTGCTCGGGCCCGGGCAGGATGGCAAAACCATCCAGCCTGAAGGCCTGAAGGCTTCCGCAATGAACGAGCGGCAACGCGCCCTGCTGCTCGATATCATATCGGAATGGACAAGCATCGCCCGCGAAAGCGCAGCCACGGCCCGTATGGCCGAGATAAAAGCAGATATAAAAGATACCTGGTTTGCGTGGAGCGGCCCTACCACCGTTACTCCGGGGACCAGCATCACAGCCTACTACCGAATTCAGGGACCGCATCTCGTCATTGAGTATGCGCCTCAGCGGCTGGGCGGCGATCCCTCTATGCATGTGCATACTATGTACCGCGATCCGACAAATGACTACGGCCGGAGGCTCACTGCAAAATGAAAACGAGACTGGCCGCCGCTGGTGCGATTCTTCTGTTGGTCGGAACACCTGCCTCCGCACACAGGCTGGATGAGTATCTGCAGGCCACAACTATCTCGGTTGAGCGAGATCGTGTTCGGGCTCAGATTCGTCTGACCCCAGGCGTTGCGGTGTTCCCCATCGTGCTCGCAAACATTGATACCGATGCGGACGGAGTCATCTCAGAAGCGGAGCAGCTGGCTTACGCGGAGCGGGTGCTTGGCGATTTGTCGCTCACGATTGACGGTGATCGATTGCGTCTCCGGCTGGTCTCGTTGAAGTTTGCACAGATCGAAGAGATGAAAGAAGGACTTGGCGAGATTCAACTCGAGTTCGATGCGGATGTGGCCAGCGGCGGCCCCAACCGAAGCCTCACTTTCGAAAACCAACACCAAAGTCGGATTGCGGCCTATCTTGTAAATTGTCTGGTCCCGCGCGATCCGGGTATTCGGATCACAGCGCAGAACCGAAATTACCAGCAGTCATTCTATCAATTGGACTACATACAGGCCGACGTTCGTTCAGGCCCGCAGTCTTCTGCTTGGTGGTCAAGTTCCCGCGGATGGCTGGGAGCCGCCGCACTTCTCCTGTTGGCAGGGTTCGGATTCGTATGGCGGCGCGCCAGAGTTGTGAATGA
>DATLWF010000376.1:0-6555 GCA_035576605.1 Blastocatellia bacterium
AGTTGTCGCCGCAGCCGCTCCGCACGCGTGAGGGAGCGTGCCACGACGAGTTCTACGGAGGAATTATGAGACGTCTGACGATCGCTCTCCTGATGGTTCTGCTCGCGCTGTCCGCTTATCCTGTCGCTGGACCTGCGGCCAGCGCCGTACCCGGCAAAATCAATATTGATAAGCCCGCTGTCGCGCCTGAAGAGGTCGGCCTGTCCAGTAGTCGCCTCGACCGACTGCGTGCGGTGATGAACCAGTACGTGGCGGAAAAGAAGATTCCGGGCGCCATCGGCTTGATCGCCAGACGCGGCAAGATCGCTTACCAGGAAGCCTTTGGCTTGGCCGACATCGAAGCCGGCAAGCCCATGCGGCTCGATACCATTCATCGCATCTACTCCATGAGCAAGCCAATCACCAGCGTTGCGGTGATGATGCTTTACGAAGAGGGCAAGTTTCAGCTCAACGATCCGGTCGCCAACTACCTCCCCGAGTTCGCTAAGATGCAGGTCGGCGTCGAAGAGAAAGACCCGCAGTCGGGACAGCCCGTGCTCAAAACCGTGCCCGCGAAACGCCCGATCACCATCCGCGACCTGCTGCGACATACTTCCGGTCTGACCTACGGCGTGTTTGGCGATACGCTGGTTGACAAGGAATATCGCAAGACCAGGGGCGTCATGGATAAGGATCTGGCGTCGTTCGTCACCCAACTGGCCCGGCTTCCTTTGCTCTATGAACCCGGTACGCGCTGGAATTACAGTCTTTCCGTGGACGTCCTCGGACGCCTGGTGGAAGTCCTCTCCGGCAAATCCTTCGAGCAGTTTTTGCAGGAGCGCATCTTCGTCCCTCTGGAGATGCGCGACACCGGGTTTTATGTTCCAGCCGCCAAAAAAGACCGATTGGCCAAACTTTACATCACAAACAAAGCAGGCAAACTCGAGCCGGCAGCAGTTTGCGCGACCTGGCAAGAATGCCTGGATAAGTTTCCCAATGGGGCGCTGTCGTACCTCGAACCACCGGCGTTCCAGTCGGGTGGTGGCGGGTTGGTTTCGACGGCTAATGATTATTTGCGTTTTTGCCAGATGCTGCTCAACCAGGGGCAGTACAACGGCAAGCGGCTGCTCAGCCGCAAGACCATCCAACTGATGAGCAGCGACAATCTTGGCAAGATTCCAGAGGTGTCGCCGGGTGTTGGCTTCGGCCTCGGCTTTGCGGTCAGCAAAGCGCCGGGAGAAGCGGGGACGATGGGTACGCCGGGTGAATACAACTGGGGTGGCGCGGCGGGAACGAAATTCTGGATTGATCCGAAGGAAGAATTGATCGGCGTATTTATGATCCAGATTCTGCTGAACCCTATAGACTATGGCGCGTCGTTTCGGGTGCTGACTTATCAAGCGATTGCCGATTGATCGGTGAGGATGACTGGGGACCAGAGAGATCCGAACCCCGCTGTGGAGTCGTGGTTATTAGAAGAAGGTAAACAGATGAGCAAACTCTCACGACGCGAGCTACTCGCTGGGCTTACAGGCGGGGCATTTCTGGTGAGCAGAGAGTCTTTTGCCTGGTCAGAAGGCGGAGATTCAGAAGCGCGCGGTGCCGACAAGTCGGAATACCTGTTCGAGCCGGGGCTGAATTACCTCAACACGGCTGCTCTCGGGCCCACACCTCGAACCGTTCTCGATAGAGTGTTGAAGGCATGGTACGAGCTGGAGTTGAACCCGGTAATGATGGCGTATGCTGACGGCGCCGTTCATGTGGCGACGGACCACGCAGGTGAACAGGTGGCGGCGTTAGTCGGCTGCAACGCTGACGAACTGCTCATAACCCGAAGCGCGACCGACGCCATGAACTGCGTCGCCTTAGGAATCAATCTGGATCGCGGCGACCGTGTCCTGACCACCGATGTCGAGCACGAAGGCGGAAGCGTTTGTTGGAGCTACTTGAAGCGACGCCGCGGCATGAGCATCGACGTAGTTTCGATAGCACCTGGGGATTTCGACACCGGGGCGATCATCAGCCGGTTTGAAAAAGCGATTACCGACCGTACAAAGGTTATCAGTGTAAGTCACGTGATCACCTCAACCGGTCTTAGAATGCCGATTGCTGAGATCGCGGCTTTGGCAAAAGCTCGCGGGATACTGTGTGTCGTCGACGGCGCGCAGGCGGTTGGGTGTATTGATGTCGATGTAAAGAAATTGGGCTGCCACGCGTATGCAGCCACCGGCCACAAATGGCTGATGGGCCCAAAAGGAACTGGTCTTCTGTACATCAGCAAAGATGCGAGCTCCTTGATCCAGCCGGTTCAGCGGGAGGGAGGGCTTCGGTTCGTTGCGCAATCGACGGGTATCGGCAGTCTACCTCTGGTGGTGGGGCTTGGGGCCGCCGTCGAGGCCATTCGGAAACGAGGCATGGCGACAGTTGAGAAACGTATCATCGAGCTGCGCGACCGGGCGTATACAGGCCTTACCAAGATCTCAAAGATTCAGGTGGTTAGTCCGTCGCCTGGGCCGCTCACGACGGCGCTTGTGTCATTCAAGCTTCCTGACTCGGTGGACAGCCGGGCCTTCCGCGATCTCTTGCTCAAAAAATACCGCATCGTAGTCAAGGTCGCCGAGAAAAGGTGGTTTAATGGAATTCGCATTTCACCGCATGTTTTCAATACTGAGGCGGATATAGGCGCGGCAATAAAAGCAATTCGTACTGAGCTTGCTTGAGCACGAATACAGAACTTCGTCGGCTGGTGGACCCATCAAGCCCTGGTGGCAAAACCCTTTCAACAATCTGGACCGCAGCGTTGAAGAAATGACGATTAACCCCGGCACACGTCTCAGTCACTACGAGATCATCTCCCCGCTCGGGGCGGGCGGGATGGGTGAGGTCTGGCTGGCCGAAGACACCCGACTCGACCGCAAAGTTGCGCTCAAACTACTGCCCGCCGAATTCACCCAGGACGCCGACCGGGTGCGCCGCTTCGTGCAGGAAGCCAAGGCCGCTTCGGCACTCAATCATCCGAACATCATCACCGTTTATGACATCGGCGATTGCGACGCCGGGCGCTTCATCGTCATGGAACTAGTCGCCGGCCGCACGCTGCGAGGTGTGATTCCCCAGGAAAACTCGCTCGAGACCTTGTTGACGTACGGCAGTCAGATGGCAAAGGCATTGAGCGCCGCGCACGCCGCGGGCATCACCCATCGCGACATCAAACCCGACAACATCATGTTGCGCGACGACGGCTATGTGAAGGTGTTGGATTTCGGCCTCGCGCGCTTGCTGCCCACCGCATCGGGTGAAAATGCCGCCACAATCGCGCAACAGACTATGCCGGGGATGATTATGGGGACAGTCGCGTATCTGTCGCCCGAGCAGGCCCTCGGTCAGAGCGCCAGTCCTCCATCCGATATTTTCGCGCTCGGCATTGTGCTGTATGAACTGGTAACCGGACGGCATCCGTTCAGCGCAGAAACCCTGGTCGGTTATCTGCACGCGATCACGTTGCAAACTCCGGCGCCTCCCAGCCAGTTGCGCACGGGAATTCCCGCTGCGTTCGATGAGTTGATTTTGAAGATGCTTCACAAGGAAGCTCGCCAGCGGCCGACCGCGGCGCAGGTAGCAGTGGCTTTGCGCGATCTTGAAAGAGGAACCGAAAAACAGGGAGAGAGCCCTGCGCGGATCATCGAGTCGACGACGCGTCGTACCGCTGTTCCGCTACGTCACACAGTGGGGCGTGAACAGGAACGGAAGGATCTGCGCGCGGCTTTTGATCAAGCGAATTCAGGGCGCGGTTTGCTGCTGTGTGTTGCCGGCGAGCCGGGTATCGGCAAGACGACACTGGTCGAAGATTTCCTCGCGGAACTCGCGTCAGGATATAAGGGCACGATTGCGCGGGGGCAATGTTCGGAGCGACTGGCGGGAACGGAAGCTTACCTGCCGTTACTCGAAGCGTTGGAAAGCTTGTTGCAGAGCGACCAGAGCATAGCTACGGCAATGAAGCAGCTTGCACCAACCTGGTATGCGCAGGTAGCGCCGCTGTCGACCGAGGGTGAAGAATCTGCGCGGTTACTGGCCGAGGTCAAAGCCGCTTCTCAGGAACGGATGAAACGCGAGCTCGCCAACTTCCTGCAAGCCGTCGCGCACCCGCGTCCGCTGGTCTTGTTCTTTGACGATCTGCACTGGGCCGATGTCTCGACAATTGATGTGCTCAGCTTTTTGGCAAGCAAGTTCGATGTAATGGGTGTCTTGATTATCGTGACCTATCGGCCCTCGGATATGTTGCTGGCGAAGCATCCATTCGCGCAGATCAGACCGGACTTGCAAGCGCGAGGCGTGTGCCGGGAATTGCTGCTGGAGTTTTTGAACGAAGCGGAGATTGCTGAATATCTTGCGCTGGAATTCGCCGGTCATCGTTTCCCGGCTGAGTTTCCGCAACTGATTCACTCGAAGACCGAAGGCAGTCCGTTGTTTATGGCGGACCTGGTGCGCTACCTGCGGGACCGCGGCGTAATTGCGTTGGAAGACAACAGGTGGATGCTGGCGCAAGCCCTGCCCGACATCGAACGCGAGTTACCGGAATCGGTGCGCGGGATGATCGAACGCAAGATTGCACAGCTTAGTGAAGAGGATCACAAGCTGCTGACAGTGGCGAGCGTGCAGGGCTATGAGTTCGATTCAGCAGTGGTCGGGCAGGTGCTGAAGCTTGACGCGGATGAAATCGAGGAGCGGCTGGAAAAGCTGGAGCGGGTCTTTGCGTTTGTGAAGCTGGCGAGTGAGGCTGAGTTTCCGAATCGCACGCTGACGCTCAAGTATCGCTTTGTGCATGTGCTTTATCAGAACGCTCTCTATGCCGGTTTGCGGGCCACCCGCAGGACGACTCTCAGCCGCGATGTGGCGCTTGCGTTGGAAGGTTGTTACGGAGAGCGAAAGTCGAGCGTCGCCAATGAACTGGCGCTGCTTTGGGAGGCTGCGCGTGAATACGCGCACGCAGCAGATTACTCTGTGCAGGCAGCGCGCAACGCGGCGCAAGTCAACGCGCATCACGAAGCGGCGCAGTTTGCCGAGCGCGGGCTGGAAGCTTTGCTCAAATTGCCGGAAACGCCGGAACGTAACGAGCGGGAACTCGGGCTGCAACTGGCGCTGGGCTTCTCGTTGCAGTCCGTTCTGAGTTGGGCTGCGCCGGAAGCGGGAGCGGCCTTCACCCGGGCACGGAAACTGTGTGAGGAGATGGGCGATGATCCTCGGTTTTTCGCGGCTCTTGTTGGCGTGTGGGCGTATAACCTGGTCCGAGCCCAATATGAAACAGCGCACCGACTTTGCGAGCAGATGCTGCAGCTGGCGGAGCAATCCCAGGATCCGGTGCTGCTGGTTACGGCAACTATGTGTTGGGCCAAGGTCCACTATTATCAAGCAGACTTTGTCTCTACTCGGGAACTAGGGGAACGCGCGCTCGCGCTGGATCGCCGGGAATACCACGAGGCGTATCTTTCTGTCTATAACGAGGACGGAGGGATTTCGGCGCGGCGAGAGCATAGCTTCTGCATGTGGCTGCTTGGCTATCCTGATCGCGCCCTGGCGTTGGCGCAGGAAGCTGTCGCGCTGGCCGAGCAAACGTCTCATCCCTTCGGTCTGGCCGCCGCTTATCATACTTTGGGGTCGGTCTTTATCTATTTCCGCGATTCGCAGTCCAGTCTGAAAGCGTCTGAGAAAGTGTTTGCGCTAGCCGAGGAGCACGCCCTTGGAGACATGCTCAAACATGCCATCGCCTCTAAGGCCCTGAATCTGTCGCATCAGGAACCAACAGAAGAAGCGCTTGAGCGGGCAAAACAGGCGATTGAGTCCCTGTATGCGCAAGGCGTAATACTGTCGAGGACCAGATACCTTGCAAGATTGGGCGAAGCGTTCTGGATGGCAGGCCGCAACGCGGAAGGGCTGGCTGCAATCGCTGAAGCGTTGGCCCAGGTCGAACGCACCGGAGAGCG
This sequence comes from Blastocatellia bacterium, assembly GCA_035576605.1. Classification (GTDB taxonomy): domain Bacteria; phylum Acidobacteriota; class Blastocatellia; order UBA7656; family UBA7656; genus Onstottus_A. The sequence continues at coordinate 5,961 of DATLWF010000376.1, forward strand.
CGTCGCTGAAGCAGAAATCTGGCGCATCAAAGGCGACCTGCTGCTGAAAGCCGCGACGAACAATGCGCAGGCGGAAGCGGAAAACTGTTATCACCAGGCCATCAAAATCGCCCGCCGGCAGAACGCGAAATCGTGGGAACTCCGCGCCGCCACCAGCCTCGCGCGGTTGTGGCAACAGCAAAGCAAACACAAAGAGGCGCGGCGGATGCTTGGGGAGATTTACGACTGGTTTACGGAAGGCTTCAATACGGCTGATTTGAAAGAAGCCAGGGCGTTGCTGGATGAATTGGGTTTAGGGTTCAGGGTTTAGGGTTTCGGGGTTCAGGGTTTCGGGGTTCAGGGTTTCGGGTCCAGGGTTTCGGGGTTCAGGGTTCAGGGTTCAGGGTTTAGGGTTTAGACACCAACGGCAATGTCCGGGCCGCGTAGCGGTCACCTATCGATAGCAAGCACGCCAACGACAATGTCCGGGCCGCGTAGCGGTCACCTATCGATAGCACCGGTCACCTATCGATAGCGAGTATGCCATCGGCAATGTCCGGGCCGCGTAGCGGTCACCTATCGATAGCACCGGTCACCTATCGATAGCGAGCATGCC
>DATLWF010000377.1:0-28396 GCA_035576605.1 Blastocatellia bacterium
TGTCGCGGAGCGCCTCCGCCTTCTGATAGCGCAACGTAGGTTCGTCGCTGGTTTGCTGCTGAGTTACTTTCAGCGTTTGGCTGCCGCCCGCGGTAACGACGACCCTGATATTCCAATCAGCATAGCCGGCCGTTCTCACTCGAACCGGGTATGAACCTGCTATCACGTGTGGAAGATCAAGCTCGCCTTTGTCGTTGGTGACTCCGTGGCGAACGTTATTGATGAAGACAACTGAGTCGGCGCGTCCAGTGATTACTTTCAACGCACCGGTCCGCACGCGAGCTGTCACGGGCGGCTTTCCGGTGGAGGATTTTCGATTTTTTTGAGCCTCCGCTTTTGTTCCAGCGACCGCGCACGTAAGCACGGCAATTAGGCAGGCAGTTGCTGTGAGCCGGTTCCGGGCAGACTCGCCGAGGATGCCACGGGGCTGAGTCAAAGAGTTCGCACGCCACTTCGGCACATTTGATGTGAATGCTTTTGCAACGCTCAAGCTTGAGCTCCGGACAATACCTGAGAGCGCGACGGATTTGGACTGCGGCGGCAAGGTACTCCGCGACGCCGCCTTTTCCTAACGAAACTGAAACCAAATTGAAACCAAAGCGGCGTCGCGGAGTACCTTGCCGCCGCAGTCAACGTCCGACAGAGCTCCCAGGGATCAGTCTTTGTAAAGCCTTCGATAGTTCGCGGCGTAGCGAAGAACGCCCTGAACATAGCCGCGCGTCTCTGAAAATGGGATGGTCTCGATCCAGTCTTCGATATCCATCGAGCCGCGCTCGGCGATCCATTTCTGCGCTCGCGACGGTCCTGCGTTGTAAGCGGCCGCCGCGTATTCGATCCGTCCAAACTGCCCGATTACCTGTGCGAGGTAATTCATACCGAGCTTTATATTGAGCACCGGATTGTAGAGGTCGGCCGGTGTGATCGTGCCGGCGCCCTGCCGTTTTGAGACCAACTGGCCAGTTGCGGGCATGACTTGCATCAGACCGCGGGCGCCCACCCGGGAGATTGCGTTTGGGTCGAAGACGCTCTCCTGACGAATGAGCCCGGCGGCAATGTAAGGATCGATGCCGTAACGTTTGGCTTCTTCCTTGATCGCGCTCCACGCGACCATCGGGAAGAAAATCTCCCATGCTTCGCGCGGAACGTCGGACTCCCGATATGAGTACAGGTCCGGATATCCCTTTCGCAGAACCAGCGTCGCCTGAAAGTTCTCCCCGCGGCGCGAGTAAAGCCGGGCGAGCCGAAGGTTGATCTTCGGAGACGCAGGAGCGGCTCCCAGAGCCTTATTCAGCTCTCTCACAGCGAGTTCGTCGAGACCGATCGCCTCCAGATCGTTTGCCTTTGCGATGCGAGCAGCCTCAGATCCGTCAGCCGTTTCTTGAATCGGTTCGACGTGGGTTATGTTCGCGCCAATGCTTTCGAGGTCCGAGCCGGGCTTGAGCTGGTCTGGCTTGAGTGACGGGTCGGCTTTGCGCAGCGCGGCCGAGCGAAGACCGGCGACATAACCGTGGTAGCCGTAGCGATAGCGCTCATTCAGCAGATCGTACAACGCGAGCGCACGCGATTTGTGTCCGAGCCGCTCTTCAGACTTCGCGGCCCATAGCGAAGCCTCGCCTATGAACCTGGTATCGGGATAACGGTAGCTCGCGAGGTGTTGCTCGAGGATGCGCGCAGCGTCTGCATAGCTCTTCGACTTGTAGGCAAACCAACCGAGATTGTAGGAAGCTTCGGGCGCATACTGGCTCTTCGGGAATGAGGCGAGCAACTGGCGATAACGGCTGGCCGCTTCGGTCTCTCTCTCCTGTTTATTCAGATATGCGGCGAGGCCGTAGAGTGCCTCGCTCGCCCAGCGGGTCTTCGAGTACTGGGCGAGCAAGCGATCGACCAACGCCGACGACTCTGCTGAACGATTGGCTCGGCGGAGCGCCTCGGCTTGATGAAACATTGCTTCAGCGCGCAGCTCCGGCCTGCGATCGCTCACGCGGGCGAGCGCGCTGGTGGCTTGCGCGGGCTGCTTCGAGTTGAGGAGACTCACGCCTCGGCGCAGGTGAATCTCATCGATGCGATCCGCTTCAGGGAAGCGCACGAGCAATTGTTCGTACGCAGCGGCGGCTTCGGCATACTGCCTCGCTTCGAACAACCCGTCTGCTCGCGCGCGCTCTTGTTGAAACGAGCCGGCGTTGTTTTTGGGAGAGGCGTTCAGCGCAGCAAGTCTCCCTTCGGCCTGCGCGCTTGCGTTAGTTGCCGGGAGTTCGTAATAGATCCTTCGATACGATTCAACCGCTCGATCGGTCTTGCCCATGGCCTCGTGAGCCTGCGCCGTTATGAATGTCGCATCAGCGTCGTTTGCTTCAACCATCCGCGCGAGATCCTTGATTGCGCTCGCAGGATCGCCGAGCGCAACAGCGATCTCTGCAGCTCGCAGCTTTGCCTCGCGAGCCTTCAATGAGTCGGGATACTTCGCGTCAACCGTGCCGTAATCGCGGCGCGCCTGGCTCTTCGCGTCGCTTGCCGCCTCGCTCTCGGCGCGGTAGAAGAACGCGTAATCGCCAAGCGAACTTGTGGCGCTTATTGTCTGGCCGTCCAGGGCTTCCACCGCTGCCTGATAGTTTTGAGCGGCATAATAAAGATAGCCCCGTAGAAATCGCGCCAACGCGGCAGTACGAGTCCGCGAGTATCGTGACTCGATTCGAGCCAGCTCATTCGCAGTGGGCCGGCCAGACGCTCCGCGCACCAATCCGCGAAGCTCTTCGATGCCGTTGTCCGGATCGGCCGCGCTCCTCTGACATGAGGCTGTCAACGGAGTGATGAGAGCAAAGGTAAGCAGAGGCAGCACAATGATCGCTGATCGTCTTTGCAGATTCATCAACAGACGCCTGATTGCTTTAAGCATTGGGTACTCCTGGAAACATGGTACGCGCGACTGTCAAACTCGAAATGGGCTGATGGGATTATTGACGAAGGTACGGAAGAAATCAATTTTAAGGCGACGGTCGACCGATGATGGTGACCGGTCTCTTTGTCGTCCGTCATCGGTCGACCGTCGCCCTAACGTCTGAACTCCATGCGCTTCACTGATCAGGTAGTTGCAGCCACCGACGGGCCGGGGCAATCGGAGCCGAGCTTTGAGGGGTCCCCTTCCGCTAGAGTGCTGACCAACTCATCGTAAAAGTAATCAAACTTTGTTGCGACCCCGGGAGTTACTCGCTTCTCATACATTTGCCGGCTGCGGTCTATATCCTCTTTCAACCGATCGTAAAGGTCGCCGCCGCGTCGCCCTTCGGCAACCTTTTGCTCGTTGTAGAGTTTTATCTCGCTCACGAGCAATCGAGCGAAGCGACGCGCGTCGTTGTGCGCCTTCTCTTCTTCGCCAATCGGGCCGCTGGTCGGCATCGCTGAAGTGGGCGCTTGAAGCGTTGGATCTGTGGGCTCGGGTGTGGGTCTGAAATAGGTCGGCGCCGGGGCAGGTGGCGGGAGGTCACCGGTGGGCTCCGGTTGGACAATGAAATCGGATGATGCGTGGCGAGTTTCTGGAAGCGATCCTGATCGGAGGCCAGCGCTGGGTGCAGCGACCGGCTCAGCGACCGGCGGCTGAGTCGCAGGCGGTGGCGGAGTCGCGGCTGGCGGCGGAGTCGCGGGTTGTTTGCCTTGCTGCGCCGCCTCAGACATTCTCGCGCGGAGCGACACAAGCTCGACGACAAGCCCCGCTGTGTGAGCCAACAACTCGATTGCTTCGACGTTGGTGGCAACCTCGCCGCGTTCAGCCGAATCGGCATAAATCAACGCCGCCGTCTTGCCTCGAACCTTTAATGGCACCGTGAGGACCCGATGCGGATGAATCTTGCCGAGTCGTCCGAAGAGGCCCTGGTTCTCTGACTGAAGATCGGGCGAACCGTAGAAGGTCTGCTGAGAGTTTAGCGCTGCCCGTAACACCGTATCTGACTCCAGGGCTATTGACGTTCCTCTTATCGAGGTGTTGGCGGCGGGATCATCCAATCCGCGAGCCGCCCATGCGACGGCGTTCCCGCCCTTAACCACAAACAGCACAACGCGCGGCGCGAAGTTAGCGGCGCGGGCTACCAGAGCATTTAGCACCTCGGCCTGAGTGCGTTGTCCATCAAGCTCGGCAACTGAGTCCCTGAGCAATGCGATATCCGCGCCGAGCCTTACGCTTTCAGCACCTGCCTGATCAATCTGCGCAGTCAGTTCAGCGGCTATCTGTGTAAACGCCTCATCCTGGTCGGTCGTCGAGGCTGCTGCGTCAGTCTGCTCGAGCAAACGATTGAATGATTCGTTTACTTCCCCCTGTAGCCGGCTAATGCCTTGCTCGAGCAAGCCCACGCGAACTCGTACCAGCTCTTCTATTCGTCGGCGCAGCCGAACGTCACGCTCATTTTCCACCTGGGTTCCTCCCACACATCGCGAAGATCATCCGCGGGGACTGTCGTTGGCTTGGGTTGTCGAATGCGATTATCACTTAGGCCCCATCGATTGTCAATGAAAACGACTTTGCTCGTGGTTTGCTTGCTATCGTTTAGCTTGCCGGATCTGTTGCTTTCGCGCGACGAGCATCCCGTAGATGAAACAGCCCGAAGCGAAGCCTTTCCTCATTGATCTGAATGATCGCAGGAAGCGAATGAATTCAATACCCTTATCACTGGCTAGCTTCCACAGCGCTCGATTCTTAATGAGATCCGCGGTGACTTCCCAGGTCTTAGAGCACCGCTGGCTCAGATCGTCGATATGCGTGACATCCAGGCCTGCAACTCGGATCATTTCAGCATAGTTTGTAATGGTCTCGAGTTCTACAAGCATCCCACGCTCAATCGGAGCGATGTAGGCCCGATGCCTGGCCGCTGGAAGCTCTGTCTGTTTGAACCAGTCGATGAGTGCCAGGGTTCCACCCGGCTTCAATACCTCTGTTGCTCGCGTAAAGAACCCAATCTTGTTCGTAAAGTGAGAAATTGCCTCGATAGACCAGACGACATCAAACTTCTCCCTCAATGTGATGTTGTCGGCATCCATGACCAGGAATTGCGCGTTTGCATTGGCATCGTTGGCGGCCCGTTGCGCCATCGCCGCCTGGACTGGAGATATAGTCAATCCGGTGACTGTGGCCTGGTACTTGTCGGCTAAATATATGCTGCTTCCACCGAACCCACACCCAACATCCAGGATGGCGGCCCCGTTCGGGACTTGAGCTGCTTCGGCGAGATGAGCCGTAAGAGCTGCTTGTGCTTCTTCTTTGGTTTCGGCTCCTGTTTTCCAATAACCGTGATGCAGGTGCTGGCCCCACAACTCGCGATAGTATGGGCTCGCGCAGTCGTAGTGTTCGATGATCTTTTGTTTTTCGTTGTAGCCGGTCATAACGCACGTCGCGGATGCGTTGGATCTACCACGTCAGGATGTTTCGACTGGCCCAATCGGGTGCCGCGCATTACAAGCAAAGTAGACCAGTCTAAGGCGGGAGAGCTTTTTGGTGCAAGGCCGCCGTACTTGCTTTTTGCTGTGGTGAGAAGGTATTATGTCCTGCTTGCTGAGAGAGTGGGCTTGGCCCACTTTTTTTCTTGGGGACAATGACCGAGTTTGACCGAGAGGCGATTAGCCAAATCATCGAGCGAGTCGCGGCGCGAGAGGGACTTGAGCTGGTCCATTGGGAGAAGGTCGGCCCGCGCAACAACTTTGTGTTGCGCATTTACATCGACAAACCCGGCGGCGTAAGCCACGGCGATTGTGAAGCGGTCAGCAATCAAGTCAGCACTCTGCTGGATGTCGAAGACCTGATCCTGAATCGGTACATACTTGAGGTTTCGTCGCCGGGGATCGAACGAGGCCTTTACAAGCTCCCTGATTATGAGCGGTTCTCCGGCAATCGGATCAAAGTGAGGACGTCTGAGCCAATAGACGGGCAGAGGAATTTTCGGGGCAAGCTGATAGGCGTGGTTGGCAACAGCGTTTCTCTTGATGCTGATGGGAGAGGTGAGATTGAGATACCTTACGAGCAGATCGTAAAGGCGAATATTGAATACCAGTTTTAGTAGTCCATAGCCCGTGGACCGTAGTCCGTAGCAAGGTTGCTCGCGAATTGCGCCAGCACCCAACTACGACTACGGGCTACGGACGCCCGAAGGGGAATTATGTCAACGAGTCCGATTCCGCAGACCATAGACATTCTGAGCCGGGAGAAGGGAATTGACCCGCAGGTCATCATCTCGGCTATCGAGGATGCCGTTGTGACTGCGGCACGTAAGCAGTTCAAGACAGGTGAGGACCTTCGCGCTCGCTATAATGCCGAAACGGGCGACGTCGAGCTGTTCGCCCTCATGACAGTGGTCGATGAGGTTCAGGATCCGGCAACCGAAATCAGCCTCGCCGATGTTGAAGCGATGGGAGTCGAAGGCGCCGAGGTCGGTGACCAGCTCGAATTCCCGAAACCCCGCGAAGAGTTGGGCCGCATCGCCGCTCAAACAGCGAAGCAAATCATATTTCAAAAGGTGCGCGAGGCAGAACGCAATAATGTTTACGATGAATACATCGGCCGCGTCGGCGAACTGGTGCATGGCTTCGTCAAACGGTTTGAGGGCGGACGCATCATCACCGATCTGGGCAAGATCGAATCAGTGCTCCCAAAGACCCAGCAGTCGCGCGCCGAAGCGTTCAGCCAGGGCGAGCGCATCCGAGTCGTCATAAACACGGTCTCTAAGGACACTAAAGGTCCTCAGGTTGAGGTTTCGCGCACGTCGCCGGAGTTATTGAAGCGCCTGTTCGAAATGGAGGTGCCCGAGATCTACGACGGCACGGTCCAAATCAAGGCCGCCGTTCGCGAGCCGGGCGACCGCGCTAAGATCGCGGTGATCTCGAATGAACGCGACGTTGATCCCGTGGGCGCTTGCGTCGGCATGAAAGGCTCGCGTGTGCAAGCAATCATTCGCGAGCTTCGCGGCGAACGCATCGACATCATCGAGTGGGCAGAAGACCCGGCGGTGTTCGCCGCAAATGCCCTTTCGCCCGCCAAGGTTTCGAAGGTCGAGATCAACAGCTTTGAAGAGAAAAAGCTGACGGTGACGGTACCCGAGGATCAACTCTCGCTCGCAATCGGAAAGAAGGGACAGAACGTGCGGCTGGCGGCAAAGCTTGTTGGCTGGCACATCGACATACGCAGCGCCGAGGAGGCTGCGCGAGCTGCCGCTGCACAGCTTGAGGCAGTGATGGCCGGCGGCGAAGCAACGCTTACCGACATTCGCGACAGCCTGGCGCTCGATCAGATAACCGCTGAACGGTTGAAAGGCCGCGGCATCGAGACCATCGACCAGCTCGCGTTAATTTCGGTCGATGAACTTGTGGATGCGATCGACGTAAGCTACGACCAGGCCAATGAAATACTCGAAAGAGCGCATCGGCTGCTCGCTCAGAAGCACGCTCGCGAGGCACGAGAAGCGCGCGAGACTGAAGAGGCTACCGCGAAGGCCGCGACCGAGAATGAATCTGGAGAGCCCGTAACCGCGACCGCAGGAGGTGAAGAGAGCCGCGCGGCGGAGCCGGTTGTAGAGAAACTTGCCGAGGGCTTCGACGCTGAGGAAATTGGCGCGGAAGAGACCACCCAGCCAGAGGCTCTCGCGGAAGATGAGCGGCTTGCTGAAGAGGCCTCTGAACCCGCGATCGAAGCGGCGCCCGACGAACCAGTCGTTGCTTTCGAAGCGGCGACAGAGCACGAAACTGCAGCCGAGGTGTCGCCAGAGTCCAGGACCGAAGGCGCGGAGACCGAATCAGGAATAGAGGAACGCATCGAACCAGAGCACGCTGCGACCGACGACGAACCGCACAAGGACGAATGACCAGGCCATTATGGATTCGGAGGATGTTAACAAGTAGAGGTGGCGCTTCCATGCGCCACAATCGAAGTTCAGATCAATTATGCCGACAGGTCAACAAAAGATAAGAATCTACGACCTCGCGAAAGAGCTGAAGCTCGACAACAAGAAAGTTATGGAGGATGCGCGGCGCGAGGGTATAGACGTAAGTGTGCCTTCGAACACAGTACCGCACGAAGTGGCCGAGCGTATTCGCCTCAAGTACTTTCCGAAAAAAGTCGCTCCGCAGGTGGGTCCGCGCCTGGTCAAACACGTTAAGCAGGTCGAGCCTGTGGAAGCTCCACTCGAAGCGGCGGGGCCTGAGACTGAGCCCGAGCTTGAAGTCGAAGCGGAGCGGAGACCTGCGCCTGAAGCGGCAACTACAGAGCCGCCGAGGCCAAAAGTTCGCGTATTGAAGGCGACGCCGCCGCAGCCAGCCGCGTCTGCCGCGCAACCGGCCCCGGAAGAACCGGAGTCACAACCTACAGAGCCGGCACGGCCGGGAGCAGGGCCCGCGCCCCTGAGTCCGAGCGCGCCCCCTGCGCAGCGTCCTCCTACTCAGGTACGCGTGCTGCGACCCAGACCGGGCGCGCCTTCACCAGCTCCTGGGGTGCGAGGAGCAGGAGGTGCTGGAGCGGGTTACACCGCGGGCCCCGGCGTCCGTACAGCAGGCACCGAAGGAGGGGTAGCTACAGAAACCGGCGTGCCGGCAGCGCGTCCTCGAACAACCTATGTTCCCCAGGACACCGGTCGGCCACGTAAACGCACGCGTCGCGGCAAACGTGGACCGGGCGAGTTCGGCCACGAGGAGGGAAAGCACGTCGAACTGCCGCGCCACATGCGCGGTCCCGGAACGGTCGTCCAACCCAAGGCCAGACCGATCTTTACCGAGTTGAGACCCTTGAAGTTGATCGAGGGCACAACGGTCAAGGAATTCTCCGAAAAGCTCGATGTAAAAGCGAAGGACGTGGTCCAAATGCTGCTTCAACGTGGTGTGATGGCGACCATAAACCAGACGCTGAGCCAGGATATCGCCAAAGAGATCGGCAAAGAGTTCGGATACGACGCAGCATTTGTCCCGTTTGAAGAGATGATCAGCGACGAGGAAGAAGAAAAAATCATCGAGTCCGGGGAAGAAGGAACCGTACCTCGCGCGCCCGTTGTGACCGTGATGGGGCACGTCGATCACGGCAAGACTTCCTTGCTCGATGGTATACGCAAGACGCACGTCGCAGAGGGCGAAGCCGGCGGAATCACTCAACACATCGGCGCGTATTCGGTCGAAGTCTCCGATCCGGACAATCCTGAAAAGCAGCGGCCCATTGTGTTCCTGGACACGCCTGGCCACGAAGCGTTTACCATGATGCGCGCGCGCGGCGCGCGAGTGACCGACGTAGTCGTGCTGGTTGTCGCCGCCGACGATGGTGTTATGCCTCAGACCCTTGAGGCGATAGATCACGCCCGCGCGGCCGAAGTTCCGATCCTTGTGGCCATAAACAAGATTGATAAGGCCGAGGCCCAGCTCGACCGCGTCAGGCAACAGCTCGCCGACCGCGGCCTTCTGTGGGACAAGTGGGGAGGCGACACGGTGATGGTCGAGGTGTCTGCAAAGAAGCAGCAGAACCTTGACGCGTTGCTCGAGATGATACTGCTGACGTCTGACCTGCTCGAACTCAAAGCCAATCCTGACCGTCTGGCCAGCGGGGTCGTGCTTGAGGCCAAACTCGACCGCGGGCGCGGCGCGGTTGCCACGTTGCTCGTGCAGCAGGGCACTCTGAAGGTCGGCGATCCGTTCATCGCAGGACAGGTGTTCGGCCGCGTGCGTGCAATGTTTGACGATCGCGGACGGCCCGTGGAACGTGCGGGGCCGTCGACACCGGTAGAAGTACTTGGCTTGCAGGGTGTGCCTCACGCTGGTGATCAGCTTCAAGTTGTCCAGGATCCGACGCAAGCTCAGAACATCGCGGCTCAACGGCAGATGCAAGCTCGGCAGGCCGCGATCGCTCGCACGTCAGCGCGTGGGCTCGAACAGCTTTTCTCGGATAAGAATCAGGTCAAGGAGCTGCTCGTCATTCTGAAGGGCGACGTTCAAGGTTCGGTCGAAGCAGTGCGCGATGGACTGAACAAACTCTCAACCGAGCGCGTCAAGATTCGAATTATCAGATCGGGCGTCGGCGCAATCACTGAGTCCGATGTTATGCTTGCGGCGGCATCCGCCAACGACATGAACCGTGCGTCGGTTATCATTGGCTTCAATGTACGGCCCGAGACGCGAGCGCGAGAGATAGCCGAAGCCGAGCGCGTCGATATTCGCCTCCACACTGTGATCTACAAAATCGAAGAAGAGATCCGCCTGGCGATGCTCGGATTGCTGGAAGCGACCAAGCGCGAAGTCATCACTGGTCACGCCGAAGTGCGCCAGGTGTTCCGCGTGCCGCGCGTGGGACAGATAGCAGGTTGCTACGTAACGGACGGGTCTCTACGCCGCACGACCGCCCGGATCTTGCGCGACAGCGTTGTCGTCTTCGAGGGCAAGATAGACTCGCTGAGAAGATTCAAGGACGACGTAAGCGAGGTGAAGCAGGGCTTCGAATGCGGGCTCGCCTTAGAGCGTTTCCAGGACGTGAAGGCCGGAGATGTCATCGAAGCTTATACGATGGAGGAAGTAGCCCCTACCCACCTTTGATTTTGGAGGTTGGGTCGAGAACTGAAAGAAAAACGCCAGAATCCTTCCATTTTCCATTTTCCATTTTCCATTTTCCATTTTCTATTTTCTATTGTGATTTGTTATTGCCCGTGGTATGCGGACAAATGACAAATAGAAAATGATTCGGTTGCATGTTCGGTGATTTCCGTTTAGCATACTTAGTTTGATTCTCACCTCGATAGTTGACTGAGGGAAGGTATGCCGGGGAGAAGACCTGAACGTCTTGCTGAACAGATCAGGGAAGAGGTCAGTCTGATCATCGCGGGCGAAGTCGAGGATCCCAGAGTCGGGTTCGCAACGGTCACCGATGTAAAGCTGAGCGCCGACTTGCGCCACGCGAAAGTTTACGTGAGCGTGATTGGGACTGAGAACGAGGTGAAGGGTTCGCTTGTAGCGCTCAGACATGCCAGCGGGTTCATCCGGCATCAGCTTGGCGCCGTCCTCAGAATGAGGCACACGCCGGAGTTGCACTTCGCTCACGACGATGCGGAACTCAGAGCTGCAAGGATAGAAGAATTACTCAGCGAGGAGGCAGTCACGGCGCGGGAACGGGATCAGAGTACGCCGGATCAAGATAGTTCGGGATCGGGCTGGGCTGACGAGCTCGGATGAAATGAGATTCGGACGCGTCAGGCTTCAGGATCTCAAACTTCAATTCTGAGGTCGATATGTCCGCGATACAGACGCCGAAGAAATCCGCAACCCTGAATCGAACTCCCGTCGCCGGGAATAGTCATGCTTAGTCAGGTTGTACAGCTAATAGAGCAGCAGCAGCGATTTATGATCACTTCGCACATCCGTCCCGATGGCGACGGGTTGGGTTCGGGTTTGGCTCTCTACTGGATGCTTCGAGATCTCGGGAAGGATGTAGATGTAGTGTTGCGCGACCGCGTTCCGCCGGCTTACAACGTGCTGCCGGCCTCGGAACTTGTCGTAGTTCAGGACGATGTTACCGAGAGGTATGACGCGGCCTTTATCATCGAGTGCAGCGACGTTGACCGGCCCGGGCTGCCCAGCCTCAGGGATCAATTCGTGGTCAACATCGACCATCATTCCACCACTGGACCGTTTGGCGACATTAACTGGATAGACCCGACAGCTGCCGCTGTCGGTGAGATGATATACAACCTCTGCAAGGCTCTGGGGGTTGAGGTGACGAAGGAAATTGCCGAATGCATATACACCGCTTTGCTGACGGACACCGGAAGCTTTCACTTCTCGAACACAACTGAACGAACGCTCAAGATCGCTTCCGAGCTTGTGCGGCGTGGCGTCGAGCCGGCGCGCATCTCACAAGCGCTGTTCTACTCTGGGCCCTTTGCGAAGGTCAAATTGCTCGGGCTGGTGCTCTCAAACATCGAGCGCGACGAATCGGGCCGCATCGCATGGATTACGATGGACCGTGCGAAAATGTACGAGGCCGATGCCTGCGAAGAAGATTCGGACGGGATCGTCAATCACGCGCTGGCTATTGGAGACGTCGAAGCGGTTGCTTTTTTCAAGGAGCTTACGCCGGGTGCATACCGGATAAGCCTTCGCTCGAAGGGAAAGAACAACGTGGCCAAAGTCGCCGAGTTGTTTGGCGGCGGCGGCCACCGCAATGCCGCAGGTTGTCGAATCGAGGGCGACTTCGAAGAGGTGAAGCGACGCGTCATCGAAGGACTTCAGAACTGCATAGGAGTCGCGCCAGTTTCAGCTTGAGTCTCGATTGCTTCCGTGTCCCGTTGACGGCAGTCAATACGTTCCACGATTGCCACAAAAGTATTGATGACCAACCCCACTTGCCTTACCCTATAAACACCTGCTCCTAACCTGTTTCGCAGGTGCCCTTGAAGGGGCATGCTCTTCGCTGTACACAGGGTCAACGGGTAAAAATCGCTGATTTGTCAGCGAGTGAGACAAGGGTATGCATGAACGCACCGGGCCGAATCGCGGCGAGTTAGCAAAAGCACAGTTGACATTGCAACAGGCAGAGACGAAGCTCGAACGCATCGTTGCCTTGTTAGAGGAGCGCCGGGCCGAGCGGCGTGATCTCGAAACCCACATACAGGGAGCCGCAACGAGCGGCGATATGGACAAACTGGTCGATTTGCAGAATCGCGCGGGCGTGGTCGAGAAGACTATCGCAGAGTTGCGAGCCGCTGAAGCTGAATGCGCTGGGCGCGTCGAATCCGCCCGGCGGTATCTATACACCCTGTACGTGCGGCTGGAGAAGCTCCGGCAAGAGTTCTCGGGGCTTATGCGGAAGCTGGCATCGATCGATCAAGGCGAGAATGTCCCGGGCGACGTGCAGACGAGTCTTGGCCGGATCAAGATTCAGCTAAAGGCGATAACGGGCGAAAACAGCACCGGCCGTTTGTGAGAGAGTTGCGGGCGACTCGCCTCAAGTGACCAATGACTACTCACCAAACACCTTTATAGACGCTCGAGGAAGTCTATGTATGAGTCGCGGTGATCTTGTTTCTTAGCGGAGGTCTCATCTGTCCGCGACGATGACGGCCTTGCTTGGCCCTGCAGTTGAGTTGCTTGATCACCAGAGCGGCGGTTAAGCGTCCCGCCGCGTGCAGCTTTGTCAGCCGGTGAAGCGGCTTGGGCCGATTGTTCGAGGTCCGGGAAACTGCGAATCCAGAGCGCCGGTTCCTGGTCCAATTCGTCCAACACGCGTGCGCGCAATCGGCCTGCAAACGCTCGCGCGCCGGAGGGGCCGGCGTCGGCGAGTAATATTACCAGGTCATTGCGCGGATTCGTAGAGGTGAGGTCCGCATCGCGCGCCAGTCCGCGCACCATTTCAGATAACTTCGGCGCCAGCCTTCCGCGGTCTGCGGTCATCTGAGCCATACGGCATCCCACGATCGAGAATGGAGCACCGTTGTCCACTGCGGCTTTGATTCTCTTTTCAACCTCGGCGGCGAACTCCTTATTTGGTATCAACAACTCCCGTTCGGACGGAGGACTGGGTGCAGCCGGCTCGGCACTGCGAGCAGAAGGCACTGCGGTAGAAGCGCTCGATGGGTTTGTTATCCAGGAGCTGAGACCGCGATAGCGCGCTATCAACTGCCGCGCTTTATGCTTCAGCTCTCTCGCGCTGAACGGCTTTGTGAGGTAGTAATCCGCCCCAAGCTCCGATGCCATCACGCGATCGATTGCGCGCATGCGCGAACCCGACACAATTATGATAGGCACGTTGAGGGCCGAGCGGATCAGTGTCAGAACCTTGAAGCCGTCGATAACCGGAAGATCGAAGTCCAGAACAACCAGATCGGGCTTGAGCGATATCAATTTCGCGAGGCCGCTCACACCGTCATCCACGACTTCAAGCGTGTAGTCGCCGAGCGCCTGCGTTAAAAGGTCGCAGGTCTCGGCGTCGTCTTCGATGATAAGAACGTTGAAATCCCTGGCTCGGACGTCGGCCTCGCCGGCCGGTTTCGGGTGTGATGCTTCGCGAACCGCGCGTGGCCGCGCGCTCTGGCTTGGCGAGGAAGAGAATTCTTCTTCTGCTCCCGGTGGATAGAGAAACAGCTCCACCGCTCGAGCAGCCATCGCTGAATCAATTTTGAAGTCGGAAGCTCTGCCGGGGCTCTGAGGGCGTGGCTTCGGCGGACCGGTCTCTCGGTTGCCGGAAGCCGTTCCGCGGACATCTTGAAAAACAGAAGATTGCGCTTCGAGGAATCCACTTGCAAGTGGTTCCCCGCGTCCCGGCGTGCCGCCGCCAGGCCGATCGAGGTCTGCGTTGGCCGGCTTGGGGTAGGGAGATTCCAGCTCCGGCAAATCAAGTTCGAGCGGAGATGCCGAGCCCGACAGATCATCGAGCAAATAAGACAACTCGTCTTGTTGTCCCTCGAAGAGGGTTTGGGCCGGTGTGGAAGAGACTAATGGCTCCTCGGCCTGAATCTCCAGCTCGTCATTCGATGTTGAGTCCGATTCGCGCGACGCCACGCTTGTTCGAGGAGCCTGAATCCCCTTTTCGTCGGCGGTTCTGAGCTCACGGGTCTGAAGAGTATCGCGCGGCTGTCGGTCAGCGACCAGCTGCGCCGTATCAGACGGAGTCGGGGTCCGATCACCAGGGATCGAGGATTCGCCTCTCAGATCGATTTCGTCGATCGCCTCAGATCCCCCTTTGCGGGTTCGGTCGCTCACGGCCCGCAGCTCCTCCCTGATCGATTCGAGTTCGGCGATGGACGGAGGAGGCGGCGGCGTGGCTTGACGTTTCCCTACGCCTTCCGGCGCGTATGCACGCCCTAACAAGAAGACGCCGCGCGCCGGGTCAACCTCGATTGCCTGATCTGGAATAGCGGATGATTTCTCGAACGCGATGAAACGATCTGCGCGCTCGCCGACCTCTCTGACGTCAAATCGAAACGACTCGGCAACCAAAGGCTCAAAGGTCTTGATTATTTCGTGATTGGACTGGTTGGCGATCAGCACAACAGTCGCGCCGAATGAGCGCGCCCATTCGGCGAATTCGCGTGCGCGTGTTTCGAGGTTGCCTTCCGCGCCCGCCAGAACGCTTGCGACTGGATCGAAGACCAGGCGCTCGGGCCGCGTTTCGCCGAGCAGCCACTCAAGCTCGCGTAGCACCGGTGTGAGCTCGCGAAGCTTTCCGATCTTTTGAATAATGTCGTCGGAATATTCCAGTATCACCAGCCGGCCGCTGTAAACATCTTCCAGACAGTCATAGCCGAGCCGCGCGAAGCGTCGCACCGCGTCTTCGGGTGAATAGCGAATCACCAGCGCTCCGCTCTTGCCCTGCTTGAGTCCCTCTATTAGAAACCTGATCCCAAAAAGGGACTTGCCGGATGCGTCACCGTGGACCAGATAAAGCTGGCCGCGTTCGAGTCCGCCCAGCAACTCGTCAACGGGTTCGATTCCACTGAGGATAATGTTTCCAGATTGCATTGTTTGCAGGCCGTTAAGCTAAATGAGGTTGGACCTTATGCCAGGATAGAGTTGAACCATTGCGGCGTCAACTAACCTCTTTTGTTTTGGCGTTCAACCTCCACCACCTGGGTGATCCCTCGCTACTATTGGTTCTAAATGCGAAATAGGGCTCATTCACCAGTGCGTAACCCATCCGGGTTAGTGATGAAAGGCATCGGGAGAGGGTTGTGTAACCCCTGACGCTAGACCGGTGTGAATCCCGTCAGGGGAGCACAGCAGCCGTGCGGCGCAGCCGTTCGGCGGTGCGCCGGCGTCCAAGCGTGACCATAATGTCGAACATACCAGGTCCGACGGCTTGGCCTGTTAGCGCGGTACGCGCGGCGTTGATCAACAGCCCTGCCTTAACGGCCTGCTCCTCAGCAAAGGCTCTCAGAGTCGATTCCGTTGTGTGGTGCGTGAAATCATCGACCGACGCTAATCGGTCAGCCAGGCCGGGCAACAACTCCTTCAGTCGTTCATCCTTGAGGTTTTTCTTCACCGCTTCAGAGTCGTATTCGAATTCATCAGAGAAATAAGGTCGCCCCAGTGTCGCGAAATCCCGAGCGGTCCGATAACGCGCCCTTAGAAGATCGATGGTTCGGGCCAACCAGTCGCGTTCATTTGAGTCGTACTCGTCACGCCAGAGGTTGAACCGCTTCAACTGTTCACCGACAAGCGGAACGAGCTCGTCCAGCGCCATTGCGCGGAGATACTCGCCATTCATCCACAGCGCTTTCGGGTCCGTCCAGTCACGCGCCTCCTTCTCGCTAAAGTTGAAGATCGCCGACGATTTGTTAACTGCTTCGAGAGAGAACTTTTCAATCAGTTCCTCGCGTGACATCACTTCCTGATCCGATCCCGGCGACCAGCCTAGCAGCGCCAGATAATTTATTAGCGCATCGGGTACGAAGCCCTGATCGCGATAAGTCGTCACCGAGACGACTTCGCCGTGCTTGCGCTTGGACAGCTTCTCTCTCCCGGGCGCCATTATCAGCGGCAGATGCGCGAACTGCGGCACCGGAACGCCGAGCGCCTCGTAGAGGAGCGCCTGCTTGTGCGTGTTGGTCAAGTGGTCCTGGCCGCGAATGACGTGAGTGATGCGCATCTCAATGTCGTCAACCACCACCGACAGGTTATAAAGCGGATGCCCGTCCGAGCGAATCAACACGAGGTCTTCGATGTCTGAGTGGTCGCGTTCCTGCGGACCGTATACGAGGTCGTCGAATCGAGAGACGCCTTGCTCTGGAATCCTCAGCCTGATCGCCGCCGCCTCGCCCGAGTCTATACGCCGAAGCGCTTCTTCAAGAGGCAGATCGCGAAATGGGTTTGGCTCCCTGACGGTTCCGGCCTGGGCCCGTCCGCGGTCGACTATTCTTTCTCGGACCGTGCGGTCGTCGCCTTGTTCTTTAGGTGTGAAGTCGTAATAGGCCTTGCCTTCTTCGACGAGTCTGCGAGCCGCAGCTCGATGCTGCTCGAGAAAAGAAGACTGAAAGAAAGGACCTTCGTCGGGGTCGAGACCGAGCCAGTGCATTCCGTCGAGAATCCCCTGGACCATCTCTTCGGAAGAACGTTGAATGTCTGTGTCTTCGATGCGGAGGATGAACACACCGCGGTGCTTGCGAGCGAACAACCAGTTGAAGAGCGCGGTGCGAGCGCCGCCCAGGTGAAGATAGCCGGTTGGTGAGGGTGCAAACCGGACTCTGACGTTGTCGGCCATGATTGCTTTGGGGTCCTTGTCTCTACTCTACTGAAGCTTCTCCTCAAGCTTGGTAACTTTGGCTGGCTGCGATCGCGAGCTGTGCGACATTCTCTGAAAAGCTGCGGGTCACTTCGTTGGCTACTATCAGGTTGTTGACCGTTTCCCGGGTTTCCTCACGGTCAAGTTCCGCCTCGGTCTCCAGTCTGGAAACAGTCTCAACCAGCCGATCAATGTCGGCGCTAACCTTGGCTTGGTGTCCAAGTAAGAACTCGATCGCTCGTTCCATCTCCTCACCCGTCATGTCGCCCGCCTGGCTGGTTGTTCAGTCTTAGTCGCTCGATTGGCTTGCCCACGCGATCGGGCTCACGATGCGATTATCTGCGACTGATGAAAAGAAAGGCAAGCTCGCGGGAGCTTGCCTTTCGCTATTGAGAGGCGAAGAACGAAGGAGCGATTTCAATTGCCTATCATCGGCGCAACGTAGCGGACCGATTTGAGTTCAACCAGCGCCGCTAGCTTCTCGATAGGTAACCGCCCGACAATCATCGTCGCACTCTTAGGCTCCAGAACCACTTCGAAGCCAAGTTGCTTGAGCTGAGCGATCGTCTCCGGAGATTTGTCAGTGAGCCAGATCTGAATCTCAGCTTTGCCGTTGCGTACGAACTTGGCTTCGCTGGTTGTCGGCTGGTCAGTTTTGTTCTTCAACCGGTCGATCACAGCAGCGATGGATGGATTCACCTTTGAGAGAAACTCCCGGCGCTTTTGTTCTTCTGGTGATGGCGGCGATGGAGCTCCGCCACCTCCGCTTAGAACCCTTGAGCCCCCGCCCATATTGGAGCTTGTGCCGGGGCCAACGCCGCGGCCGTCGCCCCCGCCCATCCCGGCGCCGCTGCCGCGACCGATGCCCCCTGCACTGCCCTTACTCGAGTCCCTCCCGGCTCTGGCTCTTGGTTGCGGTGAGGCCGGAGGTGGCCCCCCTTTCAGCGATATCTCTGGCAACTCACCTTTGCTGGCTGCAACGCCCGTCGTTCGGTCGCCTCCGCCGCCACCCCCACTCGCCGGCGCTTTCCTCGCGAGCGGAGCACGCTGCAAATCCGCCAGGAGTTGCAACTTCTCGAATGGCTGATCGCCCCTAACGAAGACACCCTCCTGACTTACACCCTCCGGCATCTCGACAGGCACCTCGATCTTTCGCGGTTCGCCTCCGTCGGTCACGGTCACTTCTTCTACCGCCACGAACGATGTGAACTGCGACATCAATCGAAAGTTCAGGCTAAGCTGCGTGATCGACTCACGAATATCATCGCGTGGGTTGCCGCTTTGAATGCCGTTGTAGTCCTGGCTCATCAAGTCGTCAATGCGGGTGCGGGCCCACAGCGTTGCAAGCACGTCGTGGCGCGATTCGTTTTCCGGAAGCTCGATCGGGATGTCGCGCACGAAGTCGCGGCCTGAGACTTTGCCTTTTAGTTTGATTACGCCTCGCGCGCCCGAGGTGTAGCGTCCAGTTACGATGACCGGTTTCGCGCTGAAGAGATCGGGAAAGCGCTTCGGAAAAATGTCGGTCACTGGCAGCCCCGACCAGTCTATCGAAATGTCCGTCAGCAGCGGATTGCGGACTCGTTCGTGAAACCGCTTCGCCGCCGCCGAGCCGTCGTCACTCAGCGTAACGTATTCGACCTCGCCGCGACCGTGCTCAGCCATCTTGTCCAGCAGGAAGCGATTGACCGAGCCGCCGATCCCAAACGCGAAAACGCGCGCGTTCGGATGCTTCTGGACTTCGGAGATGATCTCCATATCGTTGCCGACGTAGCCGTCAGTCATAAAGCAGACGATGCGAACGTGATCCTGCGCGTCGGAAGGATCGAGCGCGGCGCGAATCGCTTTCATCATCTCGGTCCCGCCGGCGCCTGAGCGCGATGCCAGGAATGCTTGAGCCTTCGCCAGGTTCCCACTTGTCGCGGGAACCGGCTCAGGGAACAGGATGCTGGTGTTGCCAGAGAACGTGATCAAGTTGAACGTGTCTTGCGGGTAAAGCCCATCGAGCGCAAGCTTCATTGTTTCTTTTGCTTTCTCGATTGGGAAGCCCATCATCGAGCCTGACGTGTCGAGCACGAAGACGAGTTCCTTGGGCATCACGTCTTGCGCAGTAACTCGCTCGGGAGGTTGCAGGATCATGGTGAAGAATCCATCGCCCGGATCGGCGCGCCCGGAACGATGAGTTAGCACCGCATCTTCGATGTGCTGCCCTGCAACATCGTACTTGAGAATGAAATCCTTGTTTGGAATTACGGCTTTGTCCTTGAGCTCGACGACCGCGCTGTGAGCCGAGGGTCGTTCAACTTCGACGTCGTGCAGCGGCGATTTCAATCCGTCGATTGGCACGCCCGCATCAAGAGCGACTGCGATTGAGATGTCGTGACCGGCCCGCGTACCTTCCCGGGCAACGGGCGGCGTGATACGCGAAGCATCGGGCACCCGATCCGTATCCGGAGCCCAGCCCCCGCCTTGCTTACCAATGGGTGCGCCGGGAATGTAACGAGGACCGACGACCATCGGGAAGACAAACTCGTAAGAGCCATCTTCGTACCTCAAAGTTTCGACGTAGCTGATCGTGATGTTCACTTTCTCGCCGGGCATGATATTAGCGACCGATTGAGTGAAGATGTTCGGTCGCTCTTGATCGAGGAGGCTGGCGACATTGCCAGAGGCGCGAGCGGCTTCATACACCGCGCGAGCTTCTTCGCGTCGTCTTATTCGTCCGCGCACGGTGCGGTCGCCCACGCGCATCGTCATATCATCGACGGCGGCGTTGTGAGGCAAAGGGAAGGTGTATACGGCTTCGATCTTTTCTTTGAAAGGATTCTCAAACTCCTGAGTCACGACTACCCGCGAGATGAATCCGCTGATCTCAGCTTTAACATCCGTGTGCTTGAGCGGACACAACGCGACGACCCCCTTTTCGGGATCGACGACTTGAAGCGCGCCCTGGGTGTGCGAGGTTGAAGCTGCGGCTGCGAAGCCCAGGCCTCGACTCGTCGAAACCCGGGCGAGCGCGATGTAGCTCGCTACACCGAGCATTGTGAGGAGAGTCACGGACAGAATGATTCTACGTTGCATTGCACCTCCAGGCTGCCATGCTCCTGGTTCCTGGTGTGAAGCGCGGACCAGACCCAACGGGCATAGGGTCGAGCAAGCCAGCACTTCTGTGAAGCGAAGCGACCGATGCTGTTGATTTTGCATATCGAGTTCTGATCGGCGCTCAGAACGAAGGTCGAGACAGCCACATTTCTTTGTTTATTAACTTGCACGGGACGCACAGTGCTTAGGTATCGGCTGATACCGGTTGGTTTGACACTAACACCGGTTCAAGGTTCCAAGCTCTCTGTCGAACCTAGAACGCCCAGGTGCGATTCGTTTGCAAAGAAGATGAGAAGATGATAAGTCGAACGGGCCCAAGCGGTGTTAGGGAGATCGCAATCGCTCGCGGTTGGCGGAAAGAAAAGCGGTGGCGAGTTGCGACTCGCCACCGCCTATGGTTTTTGATCAGATGACCTGAACGTTAGAACTGGAAACGCGCTCCAAACTGCATCTGGAACGGCGGACCAGGATTGTTGTTAAGCAAGTAGTTGCCGAGCCGGGCCGAGTTTTGGTTCTGGTCTTTTATCTGAAGGAAGTTCGGGTTTGTCGGCCCAAGGAAACCACAGTTTGTTGCCACGGAACCTCCCGGTGGAGCTGTGCAAAATGTGGTGGAGGCGCCGGCGAATTGGATGTTCTGCAAGTTGAACAGGTTGAACGCATCGACAGTGAAGACCAATCGCTTGTTCTCGGACAGGTCGAAGTGTTTGGCAACGTGGGCATCGAAGAAGTATACCGCCTTGTTGCGGAAAGCATTTCGAGAGAATGGCGCTCCTGGTCCAAGGTACGGACGATCCGGTCCGCCAAGATCCTGGTTTGCGTCGCCGAGGCCAGCGCTTGTATCAACCGGAACTCCGGAAAACATCCTGAGTGCCGCGGCGAGATCGAAGCCGTGCGCCAGGAAGAAGACCGGACTGGCAACGAACTGATGCCGCCTGTCAATATTCGAGTCGGCATATTCCGGCGCCGTGTTAAATGCGTTCTCGTAACGGAAGCCCGATGCGTCACGTTCGTTGTCGTCGTCGGAAATATTCTTGGACAACGTGTAGAATGCGTTGAACTGACCCCACTTCTTCTGGAATTTCGCTCGCAAGGTGAGCGCGCGATACAGCGATTTGGCAGTAGACTCGCGCACGGTGATGCTGTTCAAGCTTGAGATAGGTCGCGCGACGCCGGCGCTTCCCAATCCGAAGAAAGGTCTCTGCGCCGGATCAACCGTCGTGGAGCGCAGCGTGGGCAGAGGTAGATTCAAGTCGCGGTCACGCTCCAGATTCGTAGTGTGAACGTAGATGAAATCGGCAGCGACCGAAAGACTCGGGCTCATCTGCCGCTCTATGCCAATCCCAGCCTGGGTCGCTCTCGGGTTCTTGTAATCTTTGGCGTTGAGGATCGGTGCGGCTCCGAAAAATGGATCAACGACCAATCCAAGTGCGCTAGCAACCGATACGACCTTCTCGGCACTGATGTCCGGCAGTTTATCAAGCGTGAAGGTGTTTAGATCTATACCGATCAGCTTCAACTGGCAATAAACAGTATTGCAAGCCTTCAACGGATTGCTCGCCGGGAGACTGGTGGTCGAGAACGGAAGCTGAACCGAAAGATCCCCGGGCGGGAGACGCCAGTTGTTGCCGGCTCCGGCGAACAACAGCAGCGGCGTGCGGGCAAAGTAGAGACCTGTGTATCCGCGGACGACAGTCTTGCCATCGCTCCACGGGTCCCACGCGAACCCGAAGCGTGGTCCGAACTGCTTGGCGTTGTCGGCAATAACAGTAGGATCGGCCAGGTGACCCGACGGGAAACGAAACCCCAGAACTTTGTTAAGCAGCCCAGTGTTGTTGGCTTCCGGAGTTGGATTGTATTGTCCCTCCCAGCGAAGGCCGTAATTCAACGTCAAGTTTGGGCGTACGCGCCACGAGTCTTGCCCGAAGAACGCAAGCTCGTCTGTGGCATAAGAAGCCATCAGATTCCCAATCTGCCGCGTGAAGGTGGCTCTGTTCGCGGAGGTATTGATATCAAATCGGTTTGGTATGGCGCCCCCAACCGAGTAGATATCGAGAATCGTATTAACAGCGGTTGCGCTGCTTACCGAGCCGGAGACACTGAACGTACCTTCCTGGTTGAAGCCGAATAGCTGGCTTATAAAGATGTGGTTGTACTCTCCTCCAAACTTGAGGGTGTGATTGCCCTTTGACCAGCTTAGGCTGTCCGCCACCTGAGCACGGCGATCAAACTGAAAGTTCTGGCCCAGGAACGACACTGTCCCGACGTTCCCTACGCCACTGGTCAGCAGCGGTTGCAGGGCGTTGGCAGGACGCGGACGTTCTTCGCGAACCCATTGCCCGCGAAATTCATTGACCAGGCTGCTGCTAAAGAAACTGGTGAATTGGCCAACCACCGAGTTCGTGCTATCCAATTCAGTTCCGTTGTTGGAAAGCGCGCTGATAGTTGTCGGGAATAACTGGTTGCCTACTGAATTCGCGTTCAGCGCTTCATTCTTGCTGTATCCATAGCGAACATTGAAACGGTTATTAGTGTTAATCTCGTAGTCAAACCGCCCGGTAAGCGCCTTGGCGTCATTAGTCTGAACGAAAGGCACCTGAAGGGACGTCAGGTAATTGAATGCCTCTTGAGTATTCGCAGTTGGCCCGGCGGTAAGGCTCAGGGGATCAAAGAAGACCTGGCGATTGTTGCGGAAGCGTTGCTGTTCATAAGCGAAAAAGAAAAACGCCCTATCCTTCTTTATCGGGCCGCCAAACGAACCGCCAAATTGTTGCTGAGTCGGCGCCGGCGTAACCGTTACTGGAGGAAGTCCGACTCGTCGGGAATTTACATCGACGGCAACTGCATCGAAGAACCCGGTGCCTCGGGATGCTTCTTTGGGCCGGATCACATAGAAACCTGAGCCGTGCCAGTCATTGTTTCCGGATTTGGTCACAGCGTTGACGATGCCCCCAGTCGAGCGTCCGAACTCCGCGCTGTAGCCGGACGCCACCACCTGGAATTCCTTGATCGATTCCTGTGGGATGGTGAATGCGTTGTTGGATCGCTCGCCTCCTCGGATGCCGCCGAAGAAAGGATTGTTGTAGTCTACGCCGTCAACGTTGACGTTCGAGTTGATTCCGCGTTGTCCGGCAAGCGAAATCTGGCCGCGCGACGGATCGACTTGAGCCGTCGGTGTGAGCGTCACAAAGTCCTGAAAACGACGGCCGTTGATTGGGAGATTCTCGATGGCCTTCTGATTCAACACGGAGTCAGCTTCTGAACGGGTCGTTTGAACCTGAATCGCGCCGGCAGTTACATTCACTACTTCCTGAACGCCGCTCGCGCTCATTGAAATTTTGAGATCGAAGGTTCGCCCGACGCTCACCTCAACGTCTTTGATGCTGGTCGCTGCGAATCCAGACGCTTCAGCCGATACGTTGTAAAAGCCGGGGGGCAGCAACAAGATGGCGTATAGCCCGTCGTCATTCGAGGTCGACGAGCGTGACAGACCCGTTTGCTTGTTGCTCGCAGTAACAGTCGCTCTTGCTATGGCCGCGCCTTGAGTGTCAGTCACAATACCAGTGATCTGGCCCGTGCTCGCTTGCGACTGCGCCAAGGCTGGCACGGCCGCGGAGCAAAGACACAGTACCAGCAGCACTGCGCATAGTGAATGGAATGGTTTTGGTTTTGACATTTCCTGCCTCTCCTCATGAAAAAGTAATGGTCGTTGATTCACGGGTGGTGCGCGCACTTGCCGCGGCGACACCCAAAGTCTTCTGTGTCAGTTGCACGGCTTTGTAACGCCGATTGATAGAGAGGCCGGCTGCGCGGTAAGGCGTCTTCCTGAAAGCAGCGTTATCCTCCCCCTGTGTGAAACACTTCGTCCTTGCGGTCCAACAAGCGCCTTGATGAACCTCGCCCATCTTATTCGAGCGGTCGCAAGCGAAAGGTAATCAACCTGAAACGAGCGCCCCGCGTGTATCCTATCTTGATCTTCTAGCCTGGCGAGAGCGAACCGGGCTCGCTTGAAATCTTACTGTCGTCGCCAACCTGTGAAAGAATTTGATACCTGCCTCGCGGGAAGGGAAAGGCTACTTCAAGGGTGGATTCAAGTCAAGGAAAATAGGTGTAAAATCGGCGGCCGCAAGACCGTGGCTGTCGCATCGGTGCACGGCGGTAGATAGGCAGTTATCTCTTGGTCAGGCCGGTGTTGCAGCCTATGCTACCGATCGCGACGCCACGGTATGCCGGCTTCTCATTAGAGAGCTTCTATTTTCGAGGCGCCAGCACTTCAACGACGGCTTTGAACGTTCCAACATTGTCTGAGAGCTGCCCTTCGTTGACCGACAAGAACAAAAGCCCGTCACGCGTCGCGATAAAGTCACCCGAGCGCCCCAGGAATATAAAATCGTCATTGTCGGAGGAGATGACGGCAATGAGCGCTCCGGTCGGCTGGTCGGGCATGAGCTTCTTGGGATCCGGCAGATCGCTGATGCCTTCAGGTCCGCACGAGCGACCGCTGACCGGATCCAGAGTGATCGTCCCGCTGGCAGTGACGCGCAAATGGTCGCCCCTTTTGACTATCAGTCCCGAGCTGGTCCAGTCCTTTTTCGCAACTACATCAACGGTCATTGTCTTTACAGCAAGAAGCTGCTTTCGAGGGAGCCGCTCGCTGTCGGATGTCTCGGAAGGAGCCGCCGAAGTCACCGGCTGAGGACTGCTCGCCGTGGGCTTTTCGGGTTGTGCTTCCGGCTCTCGCACCGGTGGCGTGGGCTGAGTCTCAGGAGGACCGGTTTCACGCGGCTGCGGGTCGGCCGGCTGTGTGCTACGAGCCGGTGTTTCGCCAGCATCTGGCACGCGAGTCTTTGTTTCGCGCCGGAGTGTATCGTTGATCGGGCGCACTGCAGACTCGGCTGGCTGCGTTGCGGTGCTGGATGTTTCGCCCGCGGAGCCGACCGCCGCGTCAAACTCGATTCGCGCAACATCTCCCATGTAGACCATGGCTCTACTGAGATAACGGCCCGAACCGGTGTCCAACATGACTATGAATTGATCGTCGGCGAAGCTGGCAACCTTCCCTTTGAGCACGCTGCCGTTCTTCAGATGTATCGTGTCCCCGAGGGCGGTAGACGCGATCACTACAACAGAGATCAGCGACAACGACAAAAACTTCCGCATTTTAAGCCTCCGCGGTTATTGAGTGTTGGATTTCGGTCGCGAAGTATAACAGAGCGCTTTCGAGTTCGAAACTTGGGGAGTCAGTGACTACATCAATGAGCCAACCGATAAGCCGCGATCTAACCCTCGCGGTCCTGATTCGCTGCGGGCTCAACGTCACTCGCCTTCGCGATTCACCCGGTCATTGTAGTCCTCAGACGAAGCCGGATCGAGTTCCCAGCGTCTTCGATCGCGCTCGTCCAATTTTTCAGTTGTGTGAAGCGGCTCGTTGTCCTCGTAGGTCAAGCCAACTGCTTCCCCCAATTCGTCAACTACATCCTGGTCGGGAGTCGGAGCGGAGCCGCCTACTGTTTCGTCGCCGATGTCCGCGCGTGCCCAATCGGCATCGATGTCCCCTCCGGAAAGAGCGGGAGTGCGCGAGTGGTGCTCTCGAAGCTCACGCTTGAGCTGCTCGCCTCCGGAAGCAAGCCGCTGCGCTTCTTCAAACTCCTGCTGAACTTCTTCATCTGCTTCGTACTGTTCAGTCTCCGCGGTACCCGCGTCTATGAATTCTTCCTTAGACTTGTCTGCCATAGAAGTCGTCCCTGTTGTTGATTGGCGTCACTTTCGGCGTGTGAAGAGTCTAGCACAGAAGCGAGGCAGGGAAAACGGCGCGGCGTCCCGAAAGTTGCTGGCGGTGGATAGGCAAGGAGGGTGGGAAAGAGAAAAGGCGAGTTCGGCTCGTAACCGAACTCGCCCAGGGATATCACAGGACTAAGCCGCGATTACGTTGCTGGCAGCCAGGCCTTTCGGACCTTGCGTGATGGTGAACTCAACACGCTGCCCTTCGTTGAGCGTCTTGTATCCGTCGGCCTCGATGGCTGAGTAGTGAACGAACACGTCGTCACCACCTTCGCGGGTGATGAAGCCGTATCCCTTCGTCGCGTTAAACCACTTAACAGTTCCTGTTTCTCTCAATGCTTTCTTCTCCTTTTCATCTAGAGTGAATTGCAGAGTGATGATCGGAGCTAAAGCAAAGAGCGTTTGCGGTCAAACTTTCAAACGCGCAAAACCTTAACTTCAACTTCAGTCCTCCTCACACTACTGCTGAACAAAACGCGCCAATCCTACACATCCCGCAACAGGCTGTCAACCAAAATGGGGCACAAAAAAGTGAACCGGGATCCCTGAAATGTAAAAGCGTGGCTGCCCGTCACGTCTCACGAATCGCGCATTACGCGACGCCCCTCGTCACTTCGCGGTAGTGGTTACTTCATTCGATTGAATCCCCTGAGCACTCAACAGGTGTACCAGCAAGGTCGTGCCCGGAGCCGGGGCGGAGGCCGCGCTTATTTTAGCCTGAACGAAATCAGGGGGCTCGAATGCTGCAGACTGGACCGCCAGTGGAGACCCGTTCGCGATGACGACAACCGTTCCGCCAGTCGCAAAGTTCGCGCCACTGATGTTCAACAGCAAGACACCGGATGCCTTCTTCTTGACCTTGATCTTCGTGATCTCCGGCCCGGTCAGTCTTCCTGCGGTGACCGAGTTAGAAAGGTCCGAGGGTATCGGCAACGTATTGCGCGCCCGAACCACCAGGGGCCCAACGCTGTTCCTTACCGAAAGATTCTGATCAAGAAACACCCAGGTCGGCAGGCTACCGGGGGGCGCAGCTGGAGGCAAACTTGAAATCACGGGAATGTCATTGATGAAGATCTGAAGATCAGCCCGCAAGTTGGTGCCAGACACGTTCACGCTGAGGTTGCTCTGGCCGGCTGCCGCCTCAGGCACGCCAGTCAACCCTATGGAAAGTACCGCCCCCGTCAACACAGGCACCGGCGTTTGCGGAGGTGAGAGCATCCCAAGCTTCGCAGACAGCTTCTTGCCGCTGAAGATGTAAACGTTGCCGGCGTTCAGGGCCCCGTTGCCGAATCCGTCCCCGTGCATCGCGTTGGCAATATAGTCAATGTAGCCGTCGCCGTCGACGTCAGCGCCCGCCAGCCGGTAGGAAAACTCGTCACCACCCTCGACGCCTTGAATCTCACCGTGCGCGCCTGCCAGCCGGAAAATGCGCGGACTTGCCGGTGGATCGTACAGCTTGATGACGGCTGGTAGAAAGTCGCGCTGCCCGTAGATTAGTTCGGTGACTCCGGCATCCTCGCGCTCCTCGCCGTTCAACAGGAAGGTTCGCTCGGGGCTCCCGATAAACAAATCCGAGAGACCGTCTTTGTTTATGTCGTAGGTGCGAACGGAATCGCCGGCGCAATCGAGCACGTGTTCGCCATAGATCGCCGAGACCCGTTGACCGGACGCCGCCGGGCTCGCGAGATCGATAGTCGCTCCGGGCAATGTCGGCGAGCCGTATACGACGTAGACCGCGCCTGTCTGGCCTTTTCCGTCAGGAGCGGTGGCGAGCAGCGCCCCAATTATCAAATCAGTGCGGCTGTCTCCGTTTACATCCCCGCTGTGAAGCTGCGATCCGAGAAAGTCGCGTTCATTCGCCCCGATGACGTGAGTGGCATTTTGCGGCGGGCTGCGAAGGTCGATCGTCGCCGGCCAGTTCCGCTGCCCGTAGATCACATACACTTCTCCGCATAACTCTCTTTGCCCGTTGAAACTCGC
This sequence comes from Blastocatellia bacterium, assembly GCA_035576605.1. Taxonomy (GTDB): domain Bacteria; phylum Acidobacteriota; class Blastocatellia; order UBA7656; family UBA7656; genus Onstottus_A. Next base: position 28,070 of record DATLWF010000377.1, read on the forward strand.
CGCAAAAAAGTTGTGGCCGTTTCGAAGCGTCGGGGTCACGTAGGAGCCCGAATCGCGATCTATTGAGCCGCCGATAATAACATCACCGATCCCGTCGTTGTTAATGTCGCCGACTTGCAACGCGGCGCCCCAGTGATCCTCCTGGTGGGCGCCAATTATGCGAGCCGTCCGAACACCGGCAGGCGGCGATGCGAGATCAATCACCGAAGGCAGATTCGGAGCGCCGAATACAATGTACGCGCCGCCGACGTGCTGGCCGGCGTCCGAGTTGATCTGGTCTGACCCGATGATGATATCGGCCAGGCCATCGCCATCGACATCTCCTTC
>DATLWF010000378.1:0-10458 GCA_035576605.1 Blastocatellia bacterium
GCCCGCCAAATCCAACTTGAAACTGTTCATCGGAATTGCAGCCGCGTTGTTCGTAATAATCGTCGGGGCAGCCGTCGTTCTGCTCAGCGTCGGACAGAAGGCAGCCGCCCCGCCGACTGCTCCAACAAGTCAGCCTGTCCAGTCGGCGACTCCTTCGCCGGCTCCTTCAGCCGGCGCGGGCCAGCCCTCGATTCCCGTGCAGACTCCGCCTCAATCGGTCCCGCAGGTCGATCTGGCTAAGCCCGCAGGCGACAGCTTGTCCGGCACCGCACCGACAGGTGAGAACGCGAATTTTAGTAAGGGGCCGAAACCCGTTCGTAAGGAAGCTAACGCCGAAGCCGCTGCTCGCAAGGAGAAAGAGCGCAAGGCAGCCGAGGCCAGGCGGCTGCTGAACCAGTAAGGTGGTCAGCAATAGCGCGATAAAATACCAGTGCAATCATAGTGAGGTGCCGATGACGACTCAATCTAAGAACCTGACTTGCTACTCGGCGGACCGGATGATCGTTGCTGCCGCGGCGATCCTATTCGCTCTCTTCGCAATGATGACGGCGAGCGTTGTTGAAATGCAGGCGAAGCAGCCTTACGACAAGGACAAGCTGTTAAGGGTCGTACAACTCAATGCGCTGCCCACCAGCGAGGTCGTCCAGGCAATCCAGCAGCGCGGAGTTGATTTTAAGATGACGTCCGAGATCGAGTCGCAGTTTCGGGGCGCGGGCGCGCGCCCGGAGGTAGTCGACGCGATCCGAGGAAACTATCGCGGGGGCGCGAGCAGTCCGCCTCCAAGCAATCCACCGAACAACCCACCGAACAACCCGCCGAACAACCCGAGGCCCTCCTCGAATGTGCCCGCGGGTCCGCCTCTGGCCAAGAATGAGATCATCACTCTCTTGCAAAGCGGCGTGCCAACGACGAAGGTCGAGCAGTTCGTCGAAGTGCGCGGCGTCAGCTTCAGCATCACGCCTCAGATTGCGCGCGAGATCAAGGAAGCCGGCGGAAACAACGCGCTGATTGGCGCAATTACGGCGAAGGCAAGCGAGCCTCCACCCAGCCAGCCCGGCCCGTCCCATCCGACCGGCCGTCCAGTACCTGCCGGACCGGACTACGACGATCTGACCGACAAGGCTCTTGCGGCGATGCAAGCGAGCAATACTAATTCGGCGATCAGGCTCTTGCAGCAGGCGATCACTGTTGACTCTTCGAAGGCACAGGCGTACGGGCTGCTCGGGTTCGCGCAACTCTACGGGAATCACGACATTTTGGCGGCCGAACGCTCGATGCGCGCGGCGATCGAGCACGGCGGCGGCGCTCCGTTTCGCGTCTATCACGATCACGATGGCCTGTTCAATTCGTTTTGTCAGGGATCACTGTTTGTCTCCAGAACGCAAGTTACCTTCCGAGCCGATGACGGAAATCACACTTTCGAAGCAAACCGCCAGGACATAAAAGAGGCGAAGATCAACGGTTTCGTGGGAGCGCAGTACGGCGCCTTCCACGTGAAGGTGGGAACGGGCAAGGGAACCTACAACTTTGCTCCTCTTACCAAACAAAAGCCGGAGGCCAATCTTATCGTAAGCTTAATACAGAGCAATCAGTAGAATTGAGTTTTTCGAGATCCCCCCAGCAGGCGGCCAGCCAGAATGCGTAGACTGTCCCGTCTGGGCGGGTCGAACGAGGAGGATTCAATCAGACATCGCGCAGACTGGACAGTCTACGTTACAATTCGTAGAGACGCCTCAAATGTCAGAAAGGGGACCAGCGGCTTAGTAGAGGTGGATAATGATAGGCAGTGTAGTTGGCAATTATAAGATTATAGACAAAATAGGCGAAGGCGGAATGGGCTCGGTCTTCAAAGGCGTCGACCTGATGCTCGAACGCGAGGTCGCCATCAAAATGCTCCGGCCGGAATTGGCCCGGCAGCCGAACGTCGTCGAGCGGTTCCGCACCGAAGCTGTGACCCTCGCAAAACTGAACCATCCGAATGTAGCTACGCTGCATAGCTTCTTCCGCCAGGCGGATGACTTTTTCATGGTGATGGAATTCGTGCGCGGTGAAACGCTGGATGACGTGATAAGAGCGCAAGGCGCAATGCAATGCGACCAGGCAATTGAATTGTTTTGCATGGCGCTCGAAGGAATCGATCACGCTCACCAGATGGGAATAGTCCATCGCGACATCAAGCCCGCGAACATGATGTTGACCGAAACCGGTTCGATAAAGGTTATGGACTTCGGCATAGCGCGCGTGCTGGGTACCGATCGCATGACCAAGGCCGGACACTTGATCGGCACGGTCGAGTACATGTCGCCCGAGCAGGTTCGCGGCGAAGAGACTGACGCTCGCTCGGATATTTATTCGCTTGGCACTTTGCTTTACGAAATGCTGACTGGACGTGTGCCGTTCAACAGCACCAGCGAGTATGAGTTGATGCGATGCCAGATTGAGGACGCGCCGACGCCGCCCAGAGCTCTCGCGCCCCAGGTACCGGTGGCGGTCGAGCAAGCCATCATGTGCGCGCTCTCGAAGAAGCCGGAAGCCAGGTATCAAAGCGCAAGCGAGTTTCGCGAGACTCTAATACAGAAGACGACAGGCTCGGTTACGAAAGTGGATGCCACGCCGGCAAGTTACGTCACGCGCGAAAGCGAAGTGATTGTAAGCACTCCGTTTTCTGGAGAGGTAATAAAAGAAACCAGGCTGGCTAGCGACCCGGAGCCTGTCGCTTTGGGTGCCCAGCTTACCGAGACTCCACTTGCGCCGACGATCGAACTGCCGGCTGGGTACCAGCAGACCTCGCCGCAGAATGTCGCGGCTCAGCCGCAAGCGGGCGGTTCGCTCGGTTCGATCCTTGGCAAGCTAAACTGGAAGCATTATGCGGGAGCGGCAGCCTTGCTGGTCGCTCTCATAAGCTTGCCACTCGTGTTCATAGGGGGCGAAGGTAAATCTACTGCTACGCCGCCTGAGCCTGCTGCCGCCACGGCGCCTGCGCAGAGTGTTGTTCCGGGTACCGAGCAGCCTCCATCCGCGGAACCGGGGGGGCAAGGAAGCGGCGCAAGCGACTCGGGAAGCACTAAGGCCACGAGCGACTCCGCAAGCGGCAAGCCGGCGCAATCCGACTCCTCAGCTTCTGCCCAAACCCCTGCTCAAGCGGAGTCGCCTGGTTCCGCTCAAAAGAGATCGTCCTCCGGTGCCAAAAGCAAGCAAAAGCAGGTTGGACCGAAGACCACGGTGGACAAAGTCGGTGAGGCTGCCGGGGCTGTGGGAGGCGCCATTAAGAAGAAACTTGGCGGTGTTTTCAGTAGGAAAAAGAAGCAGTAGCAGCCCATAACTATGGCGCCCTCAAGAGGTCAGAGCGCTCAGTGCGGTTGCTGCAACAACTGCACTGAGTGAATATCGAGAAGAGCCCCAGTCATTTGAATTCTGATAAGAGGTAGCAAGATGATAGGCAGCGTCGTTGGCAATTATAAGATCATCGATAAAATCGGCGAAGGTGGTATGGGCGCGGTCTTTAAGGGCGTCGACTTGATGCTCGAACGCGAGGTCGCCATCAAAATGCTCCGGCCCGAGTTGGCGCGGCAGCCGAACGTCGTCGAGCGGTTCCGCACCGAAGCTGTGACCCTCGCAAAACTGAATCACTCCAACGTAGCTACGTTGCATAGTTTCTTCCGCCAGGGCGAAGACTTTTTCATGGTAATGGAATTCGTGCGTGGTGAGACGCTGGATGACGTGATAAGAGCGCAAGGCGCAATGGGATGCGACCAGGCTATTGAATTATTCTGCATGGCGCTTGAGGGAATCGATCACGCTCACAAGATGGGGATAGTCCACCGCGACATCAAGCCCGCGAATATGATGTTGACCGAGACCGGCTCGATAAAGGTCATGGACTTCGGCATCGCGCGAGTGCTTGGCACCGATCGCCTGACTAAGGCTGGACATTTGATCGGGACGGTCGAGTACATGTCACCCGAGCAGGTTCGCGGCGAAGAGACTGACGCTCGTTCGGATATTTATTCGCTTGGAATTCTCCTCTACGAAATGCTAACCGGCTGTGTGCCGTTCAACAGCGCGAGCGAGTACGAGTTGATGCGACGTCAGATCGAGGACGCGCCCACGCCGCCGCGAACTCATGCGCCTCAGATACCGCTGCCCGTCGAGCAAGCCATAATGCGCTCGCTAGCGAAGAGGCGTGAGGCTAGATATCAGAGCGCAGCCGAGTTTCGTGCGATGCTGATGCGTAGGAACACCGGCGCGGTTACGAAACCTCTCGATGATCCGGCGTCACGCACCGGTGGGTATGCCGCACCGGCAACACAGGCCGACCGCCCGATGCACCTGACTCCGCCGTCGGGCGACATTGTGAAAGCGACCCGGCTTGCGGGTGATCCAAACTTCGCGCAGGCCGCTACTGGCAGTGAAGTCAAGGCGACGCGGCTTGGCCAACCCGAAGCAGCAGCCTACTCGCAGAACGCGCCTGCGTATTACGCGTCCCCTGCAGTTCCGCAGAAGACTCAGGGACAACCTTCCTTCTTGAGCGCGCTCAACTGGAAACACTACGCAGGCGCCGGCGCAATACTCGTAGCCATCATCACTGGTACCATCGCGCTGGCGGTAAGCGGGAGCAGACCCGTTGTGCTTCAACCTCCAACAACCGCTGAGCCTTCGGGAACTCAGAATCCCAGCGTTCCTCCGGCGCCCGTCGAACCGGCCGCGGTTCCTGCGCAGAACAGCCAAGCGCTCCCTGCGCCGCCGGCGGCGCAGGGAGGCTCAGGTGATACAACACCCGTTGCCGGAACAACTCCGACGGGCGGCTCGACCGGGCGTTCGCGGTCCGCCTCTCCGAAGACGACTGATACACCCTCGGTTTCTCAGCCGGCGCCGCCCGTCGAGGCATCTCAGACCCAACCTGCTCCTAAGCAAGAAAAGGTCGCGGCTTCCAAGCCAGAGCCAGACAAGAAAGAAGCTGAAAAGAAACCCGTAGAGAAAAAGCGCAGCATATTTGGAAAACTTAAGGATGCGATCGTGGGCGGAGGTGATAAGAAGAAGGACCCAAAGAAGCCCTAGCCGGCTGTCCGGAAAGGCATCGTCCCGACCCTTTCTTTCCTTTTTCCACGTCCACGATTGGTATTGAAACGGCCTGACACGTCTGTTATCTTCACCGCGTCCTTCAGTCAGCATTTGCAAATCGCCCTTCTCATTCCAAGCCGGAGGAAAAATGCAAAACCGTCTTTCGCTTTCAGGGGCCGTAATATTTGCCCTTGTTTTCGCTGCGCTCCCGATCGGGGCAGGGCAAACCGGCGCAGGCTCGATCAGCGGCACGGTCAAAGATCCGGCCGGTGCGGTGATAGTAGGCGCCCAAGTCTCGATACGAAGCGACGCAACAGGAGAAGCGCGTAACACGTCAACCAACAACGATGGGCGGTTCAAGTTTGATAACCTCCCGCCGGGCGGCTACACAATAAGCGTCTCGCAGACCGGCTTCAAACCCGTTGAACGCGCTGCGGTTGTAGATCCCAGGCGCCCGGCTACGATGGAGATTCGGCTTGAAGTGGCAGGGTCTCGCGAGAAGGTAGAGATCGGCGCGAAGGGTGCGGTTGCTCCGAACTCCGAGCCTAACTATCGGCAGTTGCGAGACGGCGGGGCGCTGGAAACTTACACGGTGAATAACCTCGCGCTCAAACGCGACGCCGGAACAATCACCTTTCGCAGCGGGCGCGTAAGCTTTCTCCCGCCGGTTATGGGACGCGTCGTCAGAGCAGTGTTTGTCGGAGACGGGCAGTTCACGCTGACGCCGGCGATCGCGCTGGAGCGCGACTACCTGCACCGTATCACCGAAAAGGACGCAGTCGATGAAGCGTTCGAAAAGGCGGCCTTTTGTTTCACCGACGAGACCTTTGACGAGATCAAGCGACAGGCTCAGCCCGCAAGTGAGGACCCTCGCGCGCGCGATGTGGTCAACGACTTTCAGAAGCGCGTTCGCTTCCGCCCCGAACGCCCGCGTAGCTTCGTCGAGTACCTGCTTGCCTATGAGGGCGAGAACATAGATGCTGAGGTTCTGGGCGATCTTTACAACCCCAAGCGCCCGGGCTTTTTCAGCGCCTATCTGTTCGGCCGCAAATACGATGATCTTCGTTACTATGTGCGCCCCGGCGGTGCGTTGCCACAGATGCTCGCACCGGAGGAGGTAGCGCTGATCAACCTGGATCCGGCCGGCGAGAGGGAAGGGATATGGTACCTCGCGCATCTTGCCAGCGAATACAAGAGCGGCACAGCCAGTTCTGACGAGGACAAGCGAATCATCGACGTCGAGCACTATCGCATCGAGACGGCGATTGACAATGGCGAGAGGTTGACGGCCGTTGCCGAATTGACGTTTTTGCCGATGGGCGACGGTGATCGCCTGCTCAGGTTCGGACTGCTGCCGAACTTGCGAGTGACGCGCGTGACAACCGCCGAGCGCGAGATCAACTTCATTCAGGAACAGAGGAAAGAGGATGGCTCGTTCTACGTAGTCTGGCCGGAACCGTTGGTCAAGGGACAACGGTACAAACTGATTATTGAGTATCAGGGAAACAAAGTGGTTGAAGACGCGGGCGGCGGGAACTTCGCCGTCGGCGCTCGCACGAGCTGGTACCCGAGCGCCAACGCGTTCAACGACCGGGCGACGTTTGACCTTACTTTCAAAGTGCCCAACAGGTTTACGCTCGTCGGGGTAGGGAAGCTGGTCAAGAGTTGGCGTGAGGGTGACTACGCTGCTTCGCAATGGGTGTCCGACGTTCCACTTGCGGTTGCGGGGTTCAACTACGGCGTGTTCAAGAAGAAGGAGATCGACGATCCTGACACGAAGTATCAGATCGAAGGCTACGCGACGATGGATCTCCCCGATTATATGCGGGGCGCGGCTGAACGCGCCGGCGGAGCGATGACGCCGGCCAGCTTGAATCAGAACGCAATGGTCGATGCTCAGAACTCAATGCGCCTCTTCACCCACTGGTTCGGTGAAGCCCCTTATGGGCGGATCGCGATAACTCAACAGCCTCAGTTCAACTTCGGGCAGTCGTGGCCGACCCTGGTCTACTTGCCAATAAGCGCTTATCTCGATTCAACCCAGCGGTATATGCTGCTGGGCGGCATCAACTCGCGCTTTACGGAGTTCATAGAAGAGGTGACGCCGCACGAAGTGTCGCATCAGTGGTGGGGCCACATCGTGGGATGGGCTTCGTTTCACGACCAGTGGCTCTCGGAAGGATTCGCGGACTTCTCGGCGGGCCTCTTTCTTCAAGCAACCGAGAAGAACTCCGACAAGTACCTTAAGTACTGGGACCGCCAGCGTCGGAGCATCGTCGAAAAGAACCAGTGGGGCAATCGCGCAAATGACGCGGGTCCGATTTGGATGGGCCTCAGGTTGAATACCTTCAAGACGCAGAGCGCGTACAACCGGCTCGTGTATCCGAAGGGAGGGTACATCCTGCACATGCTGCGAGCGATGATGTACGACCGGAATACGGGCGATCAACGGTTCATCGACATGATGCACGACTTCGTCAAGACCTATTTCAACCAGAACGCTTCGACCGAGAGCTTCAAACGCATGGTCGAAAAGCATATGACGCCGCTTATGGACATCGAGCGCAACAAGCGAATGGATTGGTTCTTCAATGAGTGGGTATACGGCACTGAGCTGCCGCGATACCGGCTTGAGTACACGCTTACGCCGGAGCCAGAAGGGAAAGTGATGCTTAAGCTAACAGTCACTCAGAGCGGGGTGTCGGAGCGCTTCAAGATGGTGGTGCCCGTCTATGTGGACCTCGATGGCAAAGTGATGCGCTTAGGTGAAGCTACGCTCATTGGGAACACGAGTACGCCGGAGTTTAAAGTGAAGTTGCCGCAGAAGCCAAAGCGAGTGTTAATCAATGCGTATCACGATGTGCTATCGATGGAGAGTGTGAGCCAGGAAAAGTAGTCCCTGGAAGCGTTTGCTTTGATTCTATTGGCTTTTGGAAGTACAGTGGGTTGGATGCTCGAAAACGTTGTAAAGGATATATCGGCTCGGCAGGCGGCGGCAGCCGTGAACGAGTGGCTTGTCAGTCATGCCGGCGACCGATTCCTTGCGGGCACGCCTGCGCTCGATACCCAATCCGAGGTCTGGTTTGTTCCAATCCTATACGTTTATCCGAAGGAAGGCCCTCTCGGCAGCGTAGGCAAGATAGCCGTGAACTCGGTAACCGGCGAGTTGATTGCTCATCCGCCGATCGAAGAGATTAAGCGCCTGGCTCTAGACCTGTACCGAGTGAAACGTGGCGAAGACCCCACCCTTCTACCCTCAAGAGACTGACTTCTCCTGCGCCGTCGCGTGCCTCCGCATGGTGCTAGATCATCTTGGCGTGTCCAAAACTGAGGCGGAACTACGCGAGATTTGCGACTGCACGATCTTCGGAACAGCAGCACTCGAACTGGTTCTCGCAGCACGCAGGCTAGGCTTCGCTGCTTCCAGCAAACACACGCTAACACTGTCAGACCCCATGGAACTCACCGAACACGGACACGTCCCCATCGTTTTCGTGGTATCCGCGCCTCGCGCGTCGGCGCCAGATGTTCATTCCTTCGTTGTTGTCTCCGCAACACACGAACGCGTCGAGGTGCTCGATCCAACGCAAGGCCCGAGATCGTTGGATGTCGACGAGTTCCTTGAGAGCTGGTCTCCTATGAACGACCTCGCCATTGTGATCGCGTAGCCAACTTACCTAGCAAGGTCAGCGAGGTATTCCGGCGGGAAACAAATAAGCATAAGCCATTACGATCAAGCCCACTATCGAAGCAAGCGCGATCGAGTGCCACAACACAAACTTGAAAATCATCCCTTCATTTCCAACCTGATTTGTAGCCGCGGTAGCCACGACGATCGATTGAGCGTCCACCATCTTGCCCATCACTCCGCCCGCGCTGTTGGCCGCGCACATCAGAACGGGACTCAGATTGAGCTGCTCGGCGGTGATTCGTTGCAAGCTGCCAAACAACGCATTCGAAGAAGTGTCGCTGCCGGTCAGCGCGACACCAAGCCAGCCAAGAAACGTCCCGAAGAACGGGTACAGCCATCCCGTGCGCGTGAACGCGAGCCCCAACACCGCGTCCATTCCCGAGTACCGAGTCACAAACCCGAGCCCGAGCATGAACGAGATCGCCAACACCGCAAATCTCATCCGAATCAAGGTACGCCAGAAGATTCTCGCAAGCTCAGCCGGCGCAACTCCCAGCAAGGTCCCTGCAAAGATCGCCGCGATGAAGCAAGCCGAACCCGTTGCCGAGAGCCAGTTGAAATCGAACTTCGCTTTTTCGGGCTCGGGCTTTGAAACCACCGGCGCCGCCCGGGTCACCGCCAGATGCAACACCGGCACGTCCCATCCGCCTCGCTCAAACGCGGGCGTGGTTTTCTGGTTGAGCGCGGTTTTGATCGAAGGCAGTCCCCACAACAACACAAAAACTGTCAGGACCACGAAGGGCATCCACGCTCGCGCGACCTGCCCCGGCCTCCGTGAGATTGAACTAATGGATACAGCTGAAGGCTCAGTTTCAGCGGCAGCGACTTCCACTTCGCGTTCGGGATCGTCATCGAAGCGCCAGACGCGGCGCGGCTGCCAGAAGCGAAGAAAGATCACGGTTGAAACCAGCGACACCAATCCGCCCGCAATGTCGACCAGGTTGCTATCGATGAAGTTCGACCACACAAACTGAGTCGCGGCAAATGAGACCCCGACGACCAGTATCGCCGGGAGAACCTCGAAGGTCTCGCGCCAGCCGACCATCGCGCGTACCAGCCAGAAAGGAACGATTATGGCGGTGATGGGGAGGATGCGGCCTATCATCGAATTCAAGTCCGCCTCGGGCAGTCCGGATACGGCTGCGAGCGTATGCACGGGAGTGCCGATCGCTCCCCAGGCGACGGGCGCGGTGTTGGCTATCAGGTTGAGAGCGGCCGCGTGAAACGGCTTGAACCCCAGCCCGATCATGAAAGCGCCGGCGATTGCGACCGGCGCCCCGAATCCCGCCGCGCCTTCGATGACTGCGCCGAAACAAAACGCGACGAGCAGCGCTTGGAGCCTGCGATCCGGAGTAATCGCGGCGACCGACTCCTTCATGATTTCAAACTGACCGGTGTGCACCGATATGTCGTAAAGGAAGACCGCGGCGACGACGATCCAGGCGATCTTCAAAACGCCGAAGCCGGCGCCGTACAGCAAGCTCGCGGAGGACAGCGACCACGGCATATGAAACACGGCGCTGGCGGCGAGCAGCGCGGTCGCTGCGCCGGCCATGGCTGCCCAATGCGGCTTGACTCGAAAAACCGCGAGCAAGCCTAACAACACGACGACCGGCAGCGCGGCCACGAGAGTCGATAGCCACCACACGCCGAACGGGTCATAAACCTGTGTCCACGTCATCTTCTCTTTCTCGAGACTGCTGGAT
>DATLWF010000379.1:0-5726 GCA_035576605.1 Blastocatellia bacterium
CCTCAAGTCTGTGTGCCGTGCGGATTCATCGACAACCTGCCGCGTTCGATCATGTTCACCGGTGGGTTGTACGACGAAGGCTCCCCGTTGAGAGTCGCGTTGGCATTCGAACGAGCGACCCGGTGGCACACAATGCACCCGAAGGTTGATTGGGCGTGAGTTCGTGCTCAACTCACCAGCTTCGCATTGAGCTTGATCTCGGTTCCTGCGAGCGCCTTCGACACCGGGCAGTTCTTCTTAGCCCCTTCGGCGTGTTCGAGAAAAGTTTTCTCATCGATGCCCGGAACATTGGCGGTCGTTTCCAGTTCGATCAACGTTATCGCAAAGCCGCCTTCTACTTGTCCCAGGTGAACCTTCGCCGTGGTTTCGATGCGCCTGGGCGAAATGCCCGCCTTCGACAGGCCTGCCGAGAGCGCCATCGAAAAACATCCCGCGTGAGCTGCACCGATCAACTCCTCGGGATTGGTCCCCGTGCCTTCCTCAAACCGAGAAGCAAATGAGTAAGGTCCCTCGAACGCCCCGCTTCCGAGTTTAACCGTGCCTTTGCCTTCTCTCAGCGTTCCTTCCCAAACTGCACTGCCTTTGCGCGTTGCCATTGTAAAGTCTCCCTGTTTTGGTTTGATATCTATCGGCCTACTGGCCGCACACCGAAGACCCGGAGTTGCACTCTTAGTCCACACCTCCTGGTCAAACAACCAGGATCTTTGTCGCCCAACCCATTGTCTCGGCCGTGAGTTTCGGATTCGTGAACTGAGCGTTCTTGCCGACGAAATCTGCTTCCACCACCCCACGGGCAGTAGCACAAGCTTTTCAGATATAGATTGGTATCTTCAACTCGATGACCTTCGCCAATGCTTCTCTGAAGGGCGGCCATCCAACTGGCGTCACACTGTTCGACACGGCGCTTCTCATCAATACAGTTGCGTCTCCGGCCAGCTCTATTCGTACTTCGTTTCCGGCTTCTCTCAACGCAGCCGCCCAGACGAAAGGAAAATTGGCCCGTGTCGGGTTCTCCGATCCTACCAGGCCAATCAAAAGAAACTTTTGTCCTTCAGCGGCATTGGCACTGCTCAGATTACCTAATCCTGTTGCGCTCGCCGCGACGGCCGCAGCACAAGCGTGAGCGCTCTTCTTTAGGAACTCTCGACGCTTCTTCACAGCAGGCCTCCTCTTCACGCGTTGAGCACGAGATTTCGAGTTAATCATAAAAGATCGCCGGCTGCCAACCGTTAGAACATCAGGAAGTTCGGGAGACTTGTTTTCTAATATTTGGCGGAAGCAGGCGCGCCAATCGACTAAACAATTAGTGGAATTCAAATCGGGAGGAAACGAACATGGAAGTCAATGTTTCGTGGTATCAGGTGAATGACATGAACGTCGCAAAGCGGTTCTACGGTGAAGTGCTGGGCCTCAAGAAGACCTTCGAGATGGAAGGCTGGTGCGAGTTCAGCCATGCAGATGGCAGCGCCTCGATCGGACTGAATCAACTGCGCGAAGGCGATGACGAACGCGGTGCAACCGTAGTGCTGCGAGTTGACGATCTCGCTCGCGTGCAAAAGGAACTCAGCGAAAAGGGCGTCAAGTTCGAAGGCGAAGCTTACGAGGTGCCCGGCGTCGTGCGCATCGCCACTTTTCGCGATCCTGCCGGCAATCGGTTGCAGCTTTGTCAGGTTCTGATGCAGCAGTGAATCAGTCCGTAATGAATGTTGCGACGCAGGATCACAGGTTGGGAAGGGTGGTTTACCCCCGCTCAGCAGAATGTGAAAGCGGCAGGGCAAGACAACTTCTCACAGGAACCGCGGGGGCAAGCCGCCCTTCCCAACCTGCGATTCTGCGTCGCATCACGGATCACGCGTCACGCATCACGTTTCATCTTGTCGATACTATCGGTCGATGTTTATCCTCTTCGGGCGCGGCTATGTTGAGCCAGATTCCTATCGAGCAAGAGACGCAATTAGTCGAGCGCGCAGTTCGCGGAGACGGCGACGCGTTCGGCGAACTCGTCGAGCCTCTTCGCGGGCCGCTGTTCTCGTACATCTATCGAATGGTCACGCTGCGTCAGGACGCTGAGGATCTCTTGCAAGATGTGCTGGTTCGCCTGCTCCAGAGTCTGCCCGGCTTTCGCGGCGAAGCCCGATTCAAGACGTGGCTATTCGGGATCGCGACACATGTGTGCATGGACCACCTTCGCGCAAAGAAGCGCTGGCGTGTGGAAGCTCAGCTCTACGGCCAGTATGAAACCGAAGCGGATGAAAGCAGAGTTCAGCAACTCGAAGCGCTGATCCATTCGCCGGACTTCGTTTTCGAGATGCGCGAGCACATCGCATTCTGCTTTTCGTGCATAAGCCGCACGCTCGAGCCCGACGAGCAGGCGTCGATCATGCTTCGCGAAGTTTTGGGCTTTTCGAATCAGGAAGCGGCGGCAATGCTCGAAGTCTCCGAGCCGGTGTTTCGCCATCGGCTGTCATCGGCGCGGTCAAAGATGACCTCGAGCTACGAAGGCCTCTGCCAGTTGATCAACAAGACCGGCGTCTGCTGGCAATGTAAAGCGCTGCACGAATTCGCGGGAGCGGGCCACAACGGCCAGGAGTTGGTGCAGATCGAAGTGGCGCCTGGCGTTGAGGTCTCGCCCGAGAGTTTGTTCGACGCGCGTCTCGAAATTGTGCGTGAGACCAGCTTCCCTGAAAGCAAGACTAGCAGGATGCACGACGCGTTCTTTGAAGGGCTGACACGCCGTGAAGAGGACGGCGCCTAGAGCGCTTGTTCCTAACGACGGTCGCTATTCAGGTCTACCAACAATTCCGGGCCCGCAGTTTTCGGCACGCTGAAGTACCACCAGTTTTTTTCAGCCGACCACCCGTTCCTTGTCGCGGCCGCGTTGCCCCAAAGGCAGTGCCCGGTGAGCCTGACCCGGTTCCGCATTCGTTCGTCGACGCGGCGGACACGCTCCAGGTATGCTTGAGCGTTCTCTACCCCGTCGATCGCCAACGCCTCCGCTATCAACTGCCGGCCGTCGAGATCGTTGAGATAGTCATCGAGGCCAAGCTCGTAACCCCGTTCGACAGACTCGACGGTTTTTTCCCAGGCTCCGACGAGCCCTTCCAATCCGCCGCTGATGACGTGTTGAGCGGAACCCTTTTCGCGAAGATATTCACGCACCGGGTCTGACATCAGTCAATTCCCTCGCTTTAGCTGTCGGCGAAAATAGGCTTCGCCGTCGTTTGGTTTGAAACATGTGCGAATGGTGCGGTCGCGATTGAATGCGATGAACGTCCCGGTTTCCCGGTCGAACCGGGTCGTCACGCCATCGGTCCGGACTGACTCGATGATGGTTGCGCTTGCCGCGGCGTCTCTCATCGTCTGTGCCACGCGAAGATACTCTTCAATTGAGATATTTCCAAACTCGCGACCGTGCTTCTGGTAGTGCTCCACGAGTCTTTCGCGTGAGGCAAACCCAACTGTCGACGTGACCCGAGTGGAAGACGCAGGCGCCTGAGCGGTGGCGCTTTCTTTGTGGTTTAGTTCCGCTCGCGTTGTATGGCCCGCAGAGCATCCGGCCAGGCCTCCGGCCAATCCAAGAACGAGCAGCAGATGAGAAACAGTCTTGTTCATTTTCCGAGCGGCTATCAACGATATTGCTCTTGCTTGATCGCGACGATCCTGATGCGTCTGTAATCCGCGAACCAACTTCCTTCTTGAAAGAGCGCCGGCTTCAGTTCCCGCTCGGCTTGAGCGATCACCTCTTCCCGTTTGCTCTCGGGAAGCGGTTCGATGACGTTGTCGGCGAAGGTAAACAGCCAGTTGCGCAGACCCTTTTCGCCTTCGTCGAGTTTGGTCGGCCGATCGAAATGCGTTGCGAAGGTCACCCGAAATCCCTGCGCCTCGAGCAACGTCGAATATTCGCCGATGGCCGGGTAGTAGCGGGCGAATGGTTCGGCGTTCATCTCCTCGCCGGCTGCCTGGATGGCATCTGCCAGCGCGGTTCGAATCGCCCGAATGTTTCCTTTGCCGCCGAACTCCGCGACGAATCGGCCGCCCTGTCGCAAAGCCTCCCAGGTGCATCGGGCAACGGCCGTCTGATCTTTCATCCAGTGTATCGCGGCGTTTGAGAAGACCGCGTCGAATGGTTGAGCAAGATGAAAGTCAGTGGCGTCGGCGATCTCGAAATGCAGATCCGGATAGAGGCGTCGCGCCTCTTCGATCATCGGCTGCGATTTATCCAACCCGATCACCTCGGCGCCGGCGGCTGCAATCTGGTTCGTCAGATGACCGGTTCCGCAGCCGAGATCGAGGATGCGTTCGCCGGGTTTTGGCGCGAGCAACTCGACCACTCCCCGGCCGTACTTCCAGACGAACGCGTTCTTGCCATCGTATAGCGCGGTGTTCCAGGTCTTCTCCGTTTGTCTTTGGTCTTGGGTCATTATCTAGTCCGCAATCCTGTTTGGGGCTGGGAGCGCAGACCTCCCTGCCTGCCTGTCGTTTGGCCGAGAAAAGGCAGGCAGGATGCCTGCGCGACCAGGTCTTCATCGATCCTTCAGCCACAGTTGTTTGTCGTGAAACTTCGACAGCGTCAAAAGTGCGGTCACTGCTCCGACGAGCGCCATCGCCATGTCCTTTTGCGTGTCGAATACGTCGCCTTGCGTGCCCAGAAAAGCGTCACTCGCCGAGCCTGTCAGCGCGGACACCGTCCACTCCAACAACTCATACAGCGCGCTGACCGCAAGACAAATCGAGATGACTATGACAAACAACCATCGCCCGCGCTTCAACACATTCAGCCTCAACAGTACTTCTCGCGCGATCATCGCCGGTACAAAACCCTGCGCAAAGTGGCCGAGCCTATCGTAATGATTGCGGCTCAACTGGAACTGGTCGCGAACCCAGTTGCCGATCGGAACCTCCGCGTAAGTATAGTGCCCACCCACCATCAAAATGATCATATGCACCGCGATCAGTGCGTAGACCAGCGTCGTGAATCTGAAGCGTCGATAAGTCGACGCCAGTATCACCGCGCCGATGATCGCCGGGAATACTTCGAGCATCCAGGTGAAGTAATCGTGCGGCCGAATCGCGGACCAAACAAAGATCACAGTGACCGCCAGCCACATGAAACGCAGGCCGTACGGCCGAGCTTTGATGTCTTTCACGGAGCCTTCACTCACTGCGCTGGCCTGCGCGCGATGAAGCTCACGATATGACCGGCGATCTCTTCGCCCTTCTCTTCCTGGAGAAAGTGTCCGGCGCCCTCGATCACGATTTCGGGCTCGTGTGTTGCGGACGGAATCAGCTTGCGGAAGAAGCGGTCGCCCCCGCGAGTCACCGGATCGCTGTCCGAGAACATCACCAGCGCGGGCTTCGTCCATCGCGAGAGCGCTTCGCGAGCTTCGCGCATGTCGGCGGCGCCGGCCTGGTCGGGCTCGATGGGAACCAGTCTTGGGAACATCTGCGCGCCCGCCTTGTACGTTGCGTCAGGGAACGGCGCATCGTATGCCGCGACGATCTCGTCGGTGATCGACTCGCGATTGACAGCGCTTCGGCGGACGATCGTTCCACACGGCATGTCAGGGGTAGCCAATGCATATGCACGCCATTTCAGAAAGCCTTCTGTCGCCGGCACGTCGCCCGTCGGCAGCCCGGTGTTCATGATTACCAGCCGCGCGAAGCGGTCGGACATCTGTGTCGCCACACGAAGCCCCAGCAGCCCGCCCCAGTCTTGAACTACCGCG
>DATLWF010000380.1:0-13437 GCA_035576605.1 Blastocatellia bacterium
TCCCTTCGCGTCCCTTCGCGTCCCTTCGCGTCCCTTCGCGTCCCTTATGTCCCTTCCTTCCCTGGCGCGAAAACATTGAGGAACCAAAGCGCCATGTGGTATCAATCGGTGCGTGATTGTATGACCCAGAGAGCTGCGACAGAACGGATCTGGAGGGCGGCGGCGTTGATGCGCGGCAACGACTCCCTTGACAGTCGCATGGTTCGAGCTGCGTTGTTGATCATTTTTCTCCTGACCGCACCGACGCTCTGTCGTGGCCAGAGCAAACCAGAAGTTTTCAAAGTCGAACCCCCTAACTGGTGGGCGCATCACTCGATCAACCCGGTGCGCGTCATGATTCGAGGACGCAACCTAACGGGCGCTCGACTGGAAGCCGTCGGCCCCGGAATCAAGACCGGGCCAACGCGAATTAACGCGCTGGGAACCTATGTTTTCGTTGATGTGCTGATCGACGCGAATGCGACACCCGGTCGCCGAGGCCTGCGCATCACTACACCGGCCGGCACAACCGAGGCGTCGTTCGAGATCTCCGCGCCGCTTGCGCGCGAGGGTCGCTTTCAAGGCTTCAACACCGATGACGTGATTTACCTCATCATGCCTGACCGCTTCTCGGACGGGGATTCGACGAACAACGATCCGATAACCTCGCGGGGACTCTATGACCGATCGAAGACCCGCTACTATCACGGCGGTGACCTCCAGGGCGTAATCAACCATCTGTCTTATCTGAAAAGCCTCGGCGTCACGGCGATCTGGCTTACACCGTGGTACGACAACGTCAATCACCTGAACGAGCTCGAGCAGTATCCCGAGGGGTCCGGTGGATCCAGGCAACCGATCACCGATTATCACGGGTACGGCGCCGTTGACTTCTACGGCGTCGAAGAACACTTCGGAACCCTCGCGAAGTTGCGCGAGCTCGTCGATGCAGCTCACCGCCTTGAAATCAAAGTCATTCAGGATCAGGTAGCCAATCACACCGGGCCCTATCATCCGTGGGTCGATGATTCACCGACGCCTACCTGGTACAACGGGACGAAAGAGCATCACCTGGCGAACATTTTTCAGACCTGGGTGCTGCACGATCCGCACCCGGTCGCTCAGATGAAGCGAGAGACACTCGAAGGCTGGTTCATCAATATCCTCCCCGATCTGAACCAAAATGACGACGAAACGTCGCGCTACATCATTCAGAACACGTTGTGGTGGATTGGCGTGACCGGCATCGACGCGATTCGCCAGGACACCTGGCAATACGTTCCGAACCGCTTCTGGCGAAATTGGACGGCGGCAATCAAGCGCGAGTATCCCAAGGTTAACGTTGTTGGCGAAGTTCTGGATGGCGATGTCGCGCACTGCTCGTTCTACCAGGGCGGCCGAATGAGGTTCGACGGTGTCGACACGGGACTCGACACGCTGTTCGACTTCCCGTTGCTTTATCCCCTGCGCCGCGCATTCGCCGAAGGCAGGTCCGTTAAAGAGATCGCGTTGGTCCTCTCGCACGATCACCTCTATCCGAACCCGAACGTGCTCGTCCCGGTGGTAGGCAATCACGATTTGAGCCGGTTTATGAACGAGCCCGGGGCGACGGTGGCGGGCCTGAATCTCGCGCACACTTTGATAATGACGATGCGCGGCACGCCTCAGCTCTACTACGGTGACGAGATCGCAATGAAGGGTGGCGGCGACCCCGATAATCGTCGCGACTTTCCGGGAGGATTTCCCGGCGACACCCGCAGCGCTTTTGACAAGCAAGGCCGCACGTCTGACGAGCAACTTGCCTTTGACCATCTTCAAAAGCTCGGCAGGTTGCGAACGGAGCTTGAACCGTTGCGTCGCGGCGAACTGGTCAATCTCTACGTTGCGGACCAGCAGTATGCGTACGCCCGCCGGACTGAACGCGCATCGGTGATCGTAGCGTTCAACAACGACAACAGGCCTGCGACAATCGAGTTCGATGTTTCTACAGTGGGTCTCGCGGATGGTGCGACGCTCACCGACAGGCTCGGAGCGGCGCGCGACGGGGTCGTGGAATCCGGTAAGCTCAAGGTGAGCTTGCCAGCCAGGGCGGCCGGTATCTTCGTTCGGCGATGAACGTCTCGAAGCGCGACTAAGGAGCGGACCATGCAAAAGCCCCGATTGAGCTTCTGGCAAATCTGGAATATGAGCTTTGGGTTCCTGGGAATCCAGTTTGGATGGGGCCTGCAACTTGCCAACATGAGCGCCATCTACACATATCTGGGCGCTGATCCTGACCGAATTCCAATTCTCTGGCTAGCGGGCCCAATGACGGGGTTGATCGTCCAGCCGATCATCGGGTCGATGAGCGATCGAACCTGGAATCGTCTTGGCCGTCGTCGTCCGTATTTTTTGGTGGGGGCGATCCTTTCAAGCGTAGCGCTATTCTTTATGCCGGACTCGACCGCGTTGTGGATTGCGGCGAGTCTGCTTTGGATATTGGACGCAAGCATCAATATCAGCATGGAGCCTTTCCGCGCCTTCGTGGCAGACAAGCTCAACGTAGACCAGCGCACGGCCGGATTTGTGATGCAGAGTTTTTTCATCGGCATCGGCGCGACCCTTGCGAACGGATTGCCCTTTTGCTTTCGACTACTCGGCGTGACTGGAAGAACGGCGAGCGGCATTCCTCTCACAGTTCAATATTCGTTCAAGATCGGCGCAGCGGCTTTTCTATCGTGTGTATTGTGGACGATATTCACATCGAAAGAATATCCGCCTGATGACCTCGAGGAGTTTCGCCGCAAGCAAGCAGAGACACGAGGCACCGGCAGTATTCTGGAAAAGCTGATTAATGTAGTGCGCGAATTGCTGAGGGAAATTGGCGGCGCCTTGCGTGAGATGCCACAGACAATGAAGCAGCTCGCAGTGGTTCAGGTATTCACCTGGCTCGGGCTGTTTTGTATGTGGATGTTCTTCGGCTTGATGACTTCACGACACGTATTCGGCGCGATCGAGTCGAGTTCTGTGCGCTTCGCGGAAGGCGGCGAGTGGGGCGGCATCTGCTTCGCCGTTTATTCGATTGTCTGTTTCGTCGTCGCATTTCTGTTGCCGAAGACTGCCGCCGCCACCAGCCGGAAGACCGTCCATGCAATATCGCTCACCTGCGGAGGCGTCGGGTTGCTTTCGACATACTTAATTCACGATCAGTACGTGCTCCTGCTTACAATGGTCGGCGTAGGAATCGCATGGGCCTCCATTCTGTCGATGCCTTATGCAATTCTGTCGGGAGCTTTGCCGCCTGCGCGAATGGGCGTCTACATGGGCATCTTCAATTTCTTCATCGTGATTCCCGAGATTGTAGCGTCGCTCACGTTTCAGCCGCTCGTCAGGTACGTCTTCGGCAACAATCCGCTTTACGTCGTGATGCTCGGGGGCGCTAGTCTGCTTGTAGCCGCGGCACTGGTTGCACGCGTGCGCGACGTTGCCGATCGGATCTCACCTGAAGCGGTGATCGCGGCCGACGAGTACGAACCGTTTACTGTGCCTGAGGCAATTCAGCCTGTGCCGAGCACGGGACTGATAGACGACTAGTCAGAGGTTGTTGAGTCTCTCGACTCAAACGACAGAGCTCCAAATGTCGAAATCGCTTCGCTCGAGTGTTTGCGTACTACTCGCTCCTCTCCTGGTTCTCGCGACGCTGCATCGCGCCTCCGGACAGCAACCCTCGCGCAATGTATCAGGTCTATCCGCACGCCAAATCCGCGATTGGGTTCGCGATGGCGTCGTCTATGAAATCTTTCCACGCGCGTTCTCACCCGAGGGCGACTTCAACGGCATCACTAAGCAGCTTGATAGGCTTAAGGACCTCGGAGTCACCATTCTTTGGTTGATGCCAATGCATCAGATCGGGCAGGAGAAAAAGAAAGGAACGATCGGCAGCCCCTATGCGGTGAGAGACTACTACTCAATCAACCCCGACTACGGAACGAAAGCGGACCTGCGGCGACTGATCAATGAAGCTCACAAGCGCGGGCTCAAGATCATCATCGACATCGTTGCCAACCATACCTCGTGGGACAGCGTGATGATGAAGAACCCGGAATTCTACAAGCACGACGCGCAGGGCAAGATCACCTTTCCTTATGACTGGAGCGACGTGGCGTGGCTCAATTACGAAAATCCGAAGCTGCGCGATTACATGATCGACATGTTGGAATACTGGATTCGCGAGTTCGATTTGGACGGGTTCCGTTGCGACGTCGCCGGTGAAGTGCCGGTCGACTTCTGGGAGCGAGCGCGCTCGGAGATTGAGAAGATCAAGCCCGACCTCGTGATGCTCGCTGAAGCGTCAAAACCTGATCTTCTGGTCAAAGCCTTCGACCTCGACTACGCGTGGCCGCTTCACTCAACGCTGACCGCAGTATTGACTGGTAGCGCGTCTGCTACTGCGATTCGAGGGGTGTTGGACCAGGAGCGCGCGAAGTTCCCCAAAGGCGCAACACATATGCTTTTTTCCGACAACCATGACGAGAGTCGTGCGATCGCAAGGTTCGGCGAGCGGGGTGCGCTTGCGGCACAGGCGCTCGCATTCATGCTCGACGGCGTGCCGCTGCTTTACAATGGTATGGAAGTAGGCGACACAACTGAATCGGGAGCCCCAGCGCTCTTTGAAAGGCTTCCCATCTTCTGGGGCAACGTCGAACGGCGCCCCAGGTTTCCCTTGTTCTACAGGCAGATGATCGCTCTCAGGCGCGATCACCCGGCGTTGCGTCGCGGGGAGACCGAGTGGCTTCGCAATTCCGACGAACGGAGCGTGGTGAGCTTTTTGCGACGCGACCACAACGAAGAGTTGCTCGTCACAATCAACTTGTCGAACAGACCGTTCGCAGGCTCTGTGGAGATACCTATCGGTTCATCTTTCCAAGATCTGACGCCCGATTCGGTCTCTGGAGATCACATCTCCGGCTTGCCAGCGCTGACGCTCGAGTCGATGGGAGTCAGAATCTTCGGCCGAACCCTGAAATGACTTCGTTCGCCGCGGGGGCCTGAGTGAAATCTCCAACCGGAACAGTGGGTGGATCGTTCAGGTCCAGCCTACGAACGAAGGCGGCTTGACTGCTTCTTTGAATACCACCCACGGCAGTGGGTGGATCGTTCAGGTCCAGCCTACAAACGAAGGCGGCTTGACTGCTTCTTTGAATACCACCCACGGCAGTGGGTGGATCGTTCAAGTCCAGCCTACAAATGAAGGCGGATGACTGCTTCTTTGAATACCACCCACGGCAGTGGGTGGATTGTTCAGGTGCAGCCTACAAATGAAGGCGGCTGACTGCTTCTTTGAATACCACCCACGGCAGTGGGTGGATTGTTCAGGTCCAGCCTACACAAAGGGCGCTCCGAGATTCTCGATTTTCGTCTCATCCCTCTCGGTGCATGGAGTGAGAGTTAACAATAACAAAGAGGGGCGGTCCTTTCCTTGTAGCCTGGACTTGAACGATCCACCCACTGCCGTGGGTGGTATTCAAAGAGCTAGTCAAGCCGCATTCGTTTGTGGGCTGGACTTGAACGATCCACCCACTGTGCCGGTTGGAGATTCCCGACTTTTCACGAAACTTTGTTGCAACAGTAGACAAAAGTCGCCGCGTGAATTACTATCGCGCCAATCGTTCATCAGCCTTTATCTGAGTAGGGGCAGAACTGGACTCTTTGAAGTAGCAATGCTTTGAAAGTCGATAGCTCGACAAAGCTCTAACAATAAGTAATTCTTCTATTTGACCTGAATCACTGCTGAAACGCCCGGTGAGGGTTTTGGGAGGAGTTGAGTCATGGCGAATGATAAATATACACCGCGACCCGAACACAAGTTCAGCTTCGGTTTGTGGACGGTCGGCAATCGCGGACGCGATCCGTTCGGTGAAGCAGTTCGGCCTACGCTGCCGCCGGTTGATGCCGTGCGTATGCTCGCGGAAGTCGGCGCCTGGGGCGTCAACTTACACGACAACGATCTTGTGCCTATCGACGCCAAACCCGCCGAGCGCGACCAGATTGTGCACAAGTTCAAGAGTGCGTGCGAAGAACACGGGATCGTCGTGCCGATGGCTACCGTCAATCTTTTCTTCGATCCGGTCTTTCGTGACGGCGCGTTTACTGCGAACGATCCGCAGGTCCGTGCGTACTCTGTGCAAAAGACGATGCGCGCAATGGATCTGGGAGCGGAACTGGGAGCGAAGATCTTCGTGCTGTGGGGCGGGCGTGAAGGCGTTGAGACAGATGCCTGTCGTCGCCCTGACGAAGCCATCAAGCGGCTGCGCGAAGCTATCAACTACCTCTGCGAGTACTCATTGGACCAGAAATACGGTTACAAGTTCGCGCTGGAAGCGAAGCCGAATGAGCCGCGCGCGGACATCTATTTGCCCACCACCGGCGCGTACCTCGGCTTCATCGCAACGCTGGACCATCCCGAAATTGTCGGCGTCAACCCCGAAGTAGCGCACGAGCACATGGCGGGTCTCAATATGACTCATTCGGTTGCTCAAGCGTGGGAGGCCGGCAAGCTCTTCCACATCGATCTGAACGATCAGATACCGGGGCGTTACGATCAGGATTTACGCTTCGGTTCGGCGAATCCAAAGACGGCCTTCTGGCTGGTGAAGTTTCTCGAAGATGTCGGTTATGCTGGACCGCGCCACTTTGACGCGCACGCTTACCGCACCGAAGACTACAATGGAGTCAAAGAATTTGCTCGCGGCTGTATGCGCACCTATCTTATATTGAAGGAGAAGGCGTCGCGCTGGAACTCACATCCCGAAATCAGAACGCTGCTGGCTGAGATTGCCGAGAAGAATCACGGCGGGTCGCCCATTGGGAAATACAATAAGGAAGGGGCCGGCTTGCTCCTGGCGCAGGACTTTGATCGCGTGGCGCTGGCGGAGAAGGGCCTGGAGTACGAACGGCTCGATCAGTTGACCACGGATATTCTGCTCGGCGTGGATTAGGATATCCTCGAACCGTTTTGCCGCGCCGAGCAGCTAACCTCTCAAGGAAACCTGGAAAACCATGTCTAAGAACAGGACTGAATCTTTCCGCTTCGCGGCTTTTGCCATTGTAGTTATGCTTGTCGTCTTCGCCTCGGCGTGTGTTGAGGCGCCGTCAGATAAATCAAATAAGAATTCGGGCCGCATACGAATCGGTCTTTCGATGGATACGCTAAAGGAAGAACGCTGGCAGCACGACCGGGACCTGTTTGTGGAACGCGCCAAAGAATTAGGCGCCGACGTTCTGGTGCAAGCCGCCGACGGCGACGACAAGGTGCAAACGCAACAAGCTGAAAACCTCTTGACGCAAGGCGTGAACGTGCTGGTGGTGATACCACACAACGGTGAAATAGCAGCCTCAATTGTCGAGGCTAGTCATCGCCAGAACGTGCCGGTGGTCTCTTATGACCGGTTGATTCGCAACAGCGAGCCCGACCTTTACATTTCCTTCGACAACGAAAAGGTCGGCGAGTTGCAGGCGCGCTACCTGATCGAACGCGCGCCCCGGGGGAACTATGTTCTGATCGGCGGCGCGCCCACGGACAACAACGCCACGCTGTTTCGCAAGGGCCAAATGAATATCCTCAAACCGGCGATTGATCGCGGCGACATTAAAGTTGTGGCGGACCAGTGGGCGCGCGACTGGCTGGCGAGCGAAGCTCTGCGCCACACCGAAAACGCGCTGACCCAGTCAAACAATAATGTCGTCGCTGTGGTGGTCTCCAATGACGGCACAGCAGGTGGCGCCATCCAGGCGCTCGAGGAGCAGAAACTCGGCGGCAAGGTGCTGGTTTCGGGCCAGGATGCAGACCTCGCTGCGCTACAGCGCATCATTGCAGGCACGCAGTCAATGACAGTTTATAAGCCGGTCGCACAGCTCGCGCGCCGCGCCGCCGAAGCCGCCGTCGCTCTGGCCAAACACGAGAAAGTTGAAAGCACTTCAGCCATCAATAATGGGAAGGTTGACGTCCCTTCGGTGCTGCTGGATCCAATCGTCGTTGACAAGAACAATATCGTTGATACGGTCATCAAGGACGGCTACCAAAAACTCGAAGATGTCTATAGAAACGTTCCCCCGGATCAACGACCAAAGGCGAAGATGGAAGGCAGTCGTCGAAAGTTCACAGATCGCGTAGTGGCAACACTACTCGAGCTCACTTTTCTCGTCTTCTAAGACGAGCAGGCGCCCCGGAGGGTGCTGCAGTCCAACGAGAGTCTCGTCTTCCGAGACGACCAGGCGAGTCCATGTCAGTAACCACAAGCGCTCCGCTACTGGAGATGCGCGACATCACCAAGTCCTTCCCTGGCGTTCGCGCGATCGACGGCGTCACATTCGACTTGTTCGCCGGAGAAGTTCATGCGCTGGTTGGTGAGAACGGCGCGGGCAAGTCAACGCTGATGAAGGTCCTGGGCGGCGTCTATCCTTACGGTACTTATGATGGTGAGATTCTGATTGACGGCGAGGCGCGCAGCTTCCATAGGGTGCGGGAGGCAGAAGAGGCTGGCATCGCCGTAATTTTCCAGGAACTCTCGATCATCAAGGACCTCAACATCGGTGAAAACATATTCCTGGGACGCGAGCCGCGCCGCTTCGGCGTCATAAACTGGGAAGAGCTTTACAGCAGAGCTCAGAAACTGCTCGATGAGTTGCACCTGGCGCTCGACCCGCGCACATCAGTCGGCCAACTGGGTATCGGACAGCAGCAACTCGTCGAGATCGCCAAGGCGCTCTCGCAGCAGGCCCGCATACTCGTACTCGACGAGCCGACCGCCGCCCTGACCGATGCAGAAGCCGAAACGCTCTTTCGAATTCTCGACAACCTTCGCAAGCGCGGCGTGGGCATGATCTACATCTCGCATAAGCTCGACGAAGTCTTTCGAATTTCAGACCGCATCACGGTCCTGCGCGATGGGCGCGCAGTAGGAACCGAGCCCGCCAACGCTATTGACGAAGTCCACGTCATCGCCCGCATGGTCGGGCGCGAGGTCGGCGACATCTTCCCGAAGGCCGACCACGAGCGAGGAGAGGCCATCTTCGAAGCGCGTAATATCACCGTCGAAGACCCCAACGTGCGCGGCAAGTTGCTCGTTCGGGGCGTGAGTTTCACTGTGCGCCGCGGCGAGGTGCTCGGCATCGCGGGTTTAATGGGAGCGGGCCGTAGCGACCTTCTGATGGCTATCTTCGGTGCGCACACGGGGCCGACTACGGGCGAGATTCTGATCGAGGGGAAACTGGCGCGCATAGCGCGGCCCTCGGACGCCATCAGGCATGGGCTCGGCTTCGTCACCGAGGATAGGAAGCGATTCGGACTCATTATCGACCAGACGATTTTGAGGAACATGACGCTCGCGGGCCTGAGGAGTCTTTCGGGGCGCTTCGTGACAAACGAACACGCGGAGGCCGCGACGGGCGAGCGCGCGATGAAGGATTTCAGTGTCAAGGCCGGCTCCGTCTTCACTATCGTCGGCACGCTATCGGGCGGTAATCAGCAAAAAGTAGTGCTGGCGAAGTGGCTTCTCACCAAACCGCGAGTGCTATTTCTCGACGAGCCGACTCGGGGAATTGATGTTGGCGCGAAACAGGAGATCTATGCGCATATCAACAACCTCGCCCGCGCAGGTCTGGCCATCGTGCTCGTCTCCTCCGAGTTGCCCGAAGTCCTCGGTCTCTCAGACCGTGTGCTTGTGTTGCACGAAGGGCGGGTGACCGGAGAATTTCAGCGAGCCGACGCCACCGCCGAACGCGTTATGGCCTGCGCTACCGGACACACACGAAGCGCAGCTTGACAGGACGGCCTTCCATTTTGAACATACGCGTTGAAGAAAGACTGCCATGATTCAGCAGACCGACGAACCTGTGATCAAACATACCCCCGCCGCGGCGGACGCCGCGCAAAAGAAGGGGCTCGCCTCGCTTAAGATTCCCACTTCGGCTTTGCGGGCCTACACGATGGTTCTTGCGCTGATTGTCGTCTGGCTGCTTTTCACCTGGGCGACAGGCGGAGTCTTTCTTGAAGCCCGAAATTTCTCGAACCTGATGCGGCAGACGGCTGTGACTGGCGTGCTCGCGGTCGGAATGCTGATGGTCATAGTCAGCGGACATATTGACCTCTCAGTTGGTTCGGTCGCTGGCCTGACGGGCGGCATCGCGGCAATGCTGCTGACGTGGCTCGGCTGGGGACTTGTACCATCACTTGCTGCGGCCGTTGTGGTGGGAGCGAGTATCGGCCTGGCGCAGGGGACGCTGGTCGCCTACGCGAATGTGCCTGCGTTCATAGTTACTCTGGGCGGGCTACTGATCTGGCGCGGCGTCATCAAAGGGGTGAGCCGGGGCAGCACGATTCCTGTCGAGCTCAGATCGTTTAAATTCATCGGCCAGGGTTATGTCGCTCCGTTAGCCGGAATCGCGATCGCAATTGTCGCCGTGGCTGCCATTGTTTTGATCAACGTGCGGCGAACTCGCGCGCGGTCGCGCCATGGCCTGACCGCTCAAAGCGTGACGAATACTGTTTTCCGCATTGTGATCCCCTCCGCAGTCATTATTGGATTTATCCTCGCTCTGAACTCTTATGCGGGTGTGCCGATTCCCGTAATCATTCTGCTTGCTGTCTCGTTAGCTGGAGCTTTCCTGACGCAGAACACCACCTTCGGGCGGTACCTCTATGCCATTGGCAGCAATCGCGACGCTGCGCGACTTTCGGGTATCAGAGTCCGCCGGCACATTCTGGTTGTCTTTTGCCTGATGGGCGCCCTGGCGGCGGTGTCGGGCATCATCTACACGGCGCGAGTCGGCAGCGGGTCGCCTGATGCTGGTGTGCTCCTCGAGCTCGATGCGATTGCGGCCTGTGTCATCGGAGGGGCGAGCTTGATGGGCGGGCGGGGCACGATCTTCGGCGCGTGCCTCGGTGCGCTCTTTATGGCGAGCCTGGATAATGGTATGTCACTCAAGAACATTCCTGACTTCACGCAGGATATTGTCAAAGGCTCGATTCTGGTCGCCGCTGTTGGGCTCGACATGTTCTGGCGGCGCAAGAGTGGTTAGCGCCGCTACTTCGTGATGTAAGATCGTGCTGAGGTGACGGTTGCTCGCGACACAAAGGCAGCAAGGCACGAAGGCTCACGGAGGGTTTCTTCGTGTAACTTTGTGTCTTTGTGACTTAGTGGCAAGTAACTCAGTGACGAGGCAGGTATTGCGGGTCCCTTGAAGCTGCTGTGGCGGGAATCATCGGCGATGAAAAACAGAGTTTCTAGCTTTGTGGTTATACTCACCATAACGAATCTCCTTATACTTTCGACAGCTTTTTCCCAACCTGAATCGCTCGGTATCTTTGAGCGCCAGATTGACATCGGCAACGTCATTAAGCCCGGTTCTGCGACCTACGATGCCGAAAAGCAGGAATATACTATCAAGGGTTCCGGAGCGAATATGTGGGCTGACCACGACGAATTTCATTTCGTGTGGAAGCGCATGAAAGGCGATTTCATCCTGACTACAAGAGCTCAATTCATCGGCGAAGGCGTGGAGCAACATCGAAAGATCGGATGGATGGTGCGCTCAAGCCTTGATTCAGACTCCGCGCATGTTAATGCAGCGGTGCATGGCGACGGCCTCACATCTCTACAGTTCAGGCGAGGCAAGGGAGCGACTACCGAGGAAGTGAGGTCGCCCCTCAAAGGCGCGGACATAATTCAATTGGAGAGAAAAGGCGATACCTACACCATGTCGGCGGCACATTTTGGTGGCGCCTTTGTCACACAGCAAGTATCGGATCTGTCGCTGGGCAACGAGGTTTACGCGGGGCTATATGTCTGCTCACATAATAAGGATGTAATCGAGAAGGCTGTTTTTCGTGATGTGCGGATTACCGTACCTGCCAGGGATGATTTCGTACCGTACAGAGACTACATCGGAAGTAACCTCGAGATATTGGATATCGAGTCCGGAAGCCGAAAGATAATCTATCGCGCGCCAGGCTCAATACAGGCGCCCAACTGGACGCCGGATGGCAGAGCTTTGATCTACAACAGCGGAGGCCGGCTCTATCGTTTTGACTTGGCCAAAAAAACGCCCGTGGTCATAGACACAGGCTTTGCCACCAGTAACAACAATGACCACGTATTATCTTTTTCCGGAGGTATGATAGGCATCAGCCACCACAGCAAGGAAGATCAGAATAAGTCGATCGTTTATACACTTCCTGTCCAGGGAGGCATTCCCAAGAGACTTACTTCAAAGGGCCCCTCATATCTGCATGGCTGGTCGCCCGACGGTAAATTCCTGATCTACACCGGAGAAAGAAATGGAGACTTTGACATCTATAAAATATCCGCGGAGGGCGGCGAAGAAATCCGACTGACCAATGCTAAAGGGCTGGACGATGGCCCGGAGTACAGCCCCGACGGCAAATACATCTACTTCAACTCAGCCCGCGGCGGAACCATGCAAATCTGGCGGATGAAGCCTGACGGTAGCGGACAGGAGCAGATCACAAACGACGAGTTTAATAACTGGTTTCCGCATATTTCTCCTGACGGTAAATGGATCGTGTTCTTGTCATTCTCGAAGGATGTTGATCCGAGCGATCACCCATTTTACAAACGGGTTTATCTTCGGTTAATGCCGGCAGCGGGAGGCAGCCCCAGAGTGATCGCCTATGTTTACGGCGGGCAAGGCACGATCAACGTGCCCTCCTGGTCGCCCGACAGCAGGAAGGTGGCCTTTGTCAGCAATACGGATATGAAATGATTGAGAGGAAGAACAGACATGCTTTTCAAATACAGACCCGACACGCCCCTGATCGGTTCCTTTGCATTTGTTCGCTCGCTTTTTGTGATTGCTCTGTTTTTGATCTTCTCCGCCGCCGTGAATGCTCAACCCGCTTCAATAGCGGGAAATAAAGAAATCTACTTTCAGCGGAAGTTTTCCACCAGCATGATGTCGGCGCCCGTTTGATCATTCTGTGTGTAGAGGATCTGTCGGCGGTCCGGAGACACGGCTACGCAACTAGGGATGATGTTTACTCTGCCCAGCCCGGCGACACGTCTCTCCTTGCCCGTCGCAAAGTCGAAAAACTCAAGAGCGGCTCCACCTTTGGCATCCGGGTTGATAAAGAAAATGCCGTCACTTACTACAACCCCACGTTCTGATTTGAATGAATCTAAAACACAAACTTCTTCGCCGGTGTCCACGGGAACTCGCCAAAGCCCCCGAATGCTGCCACCCTTGTTGTAGTAAACATACTTTCCGTCGGGCGATTCGCAGGGTAAGAGGCCTCCTTCCTTGGTCACCTGTACGGCCTCGCCTCCCTGGGCGGGCACTTTCCACACCTGATATTTACCGCTACGGTCAGAAGCAAAATATATCCACTTGCCATCCGTTGACAAACTCGGCCCATGGTCATCGGCATCACCAGTGACGATAGGACGCGGCAGGCCACCTTCT
>DATLWF010000381.1:0-18425 GCA_035576605.1 Blastocatellia bacterium
GGATCCAGCGGATCGGCCGTCTTCAATCCGTCCAGATCAATCGGCGCAGAGAAGCGAGGTGAGAGGTAGACGCGCACACCGTAATCGCGAAATATATCCGCGATGGCTGCGACCTTGCGCAGGTATTCGGCAGTCAGGAACCGTGAGTTGGCGTTGACGTTATTGAGCACACAGCCATTGATTCCAATGGATGCTTCCGCTCGGGCATAGTCGCGCAAGCGAGGATCCGGCAAATTCGGAAGAGCACTCCAGTTCCAAAGCGACCGCCCGGCGTAACCTCGCTCAATTGTGCCGTCCAGATTGTCCCAGTGATCCATGATGCGAAGAGCGAGCCGTGGTTTTTCACTCACATCCAGACCGTCGATGGATTGAAGCGTTTGTATCAGTCGCAGGAAATGATACGTAGCGTACAGCACGCCGACTTCGCCGCCCGAAGCAATCACTATCACAGAGCTGGGGCCAATCCTGATGGAGCGAATTCGAAACCCTTCCGGGCCGAGCTGTTCGAGTTGCCGTTCCCACCTCAGACCGGCGATCAGAGGCGAACTCTTGGGAGTGCCCACGATCAGGGTCCCGTCTCGACTGAGCTTATCGGCGATCGTCGGCGCTTTCCCCAACAAGCCCTCACAACCCCGCGCCAGCTCGGCCCGAATTGCGTCGAGAGTAGCGGACTTGCCAGGCACGATCAGGGCAGTAACATGTGGCCGGTAAGCGTCAACTGCCTCTTTGGGCAGCGGATCATAACGCAACCACAGACGATAGCCGTCTTCCGCCCTGGCAATCGTTCCAAACAGCAGGATGATTGCGGCGGCAAGGCTCGCGATGACTCCTTTACGACTTGGCTTCGAATTCATCGTTTGCGCTATCTGATCCGTGCCGTAGGACGTGCCTTGATGTAGCGGCTGGCGAACGTCAGGAACGCCGGCCAGTTTGGTCCGGGCGTGTGCCCGCCGCTATGCTGGCGGAACGCCACGTACCCATCAACTAGCGAAGTATCAACCGGAGGAAACTCTGCCGTCCCCATATCCTTTTTCCCAAGAAGCTTGTACACTGGCCCGGCGCCGACTGCGGCAAGGAACATGCCCTTCGCATCGACCCAGCCATCACCTTTCGCACCCGCGCCGATAAACACCGGTCGCGGTGCACACAACGCAACCAGCTCGTGTGAGTCTACGGGAAGGTCGTTCCAGCTCAACGGCCCGGCGTACTTCAAGAAGTTTCCGGCCATCCAATGGTACTCGCCCACAGAGGCTACGTTTTCAACTATCTCGCCAGAATTGCGACGGTGAAGCTTTGCTCCCCCTTCGCCTGAAGAACTGACATAGGCAATCGCGAACCGCTGGTCATACGCCATAGCTACAAGTGTCGCCTTTCCATAGCGGGAATGGCCTTCAAGACCGACCTGGCGGGCATTCACTGAATCGTCGGTCTCAAAATAATCCAGCGCGCGGCTGGCGCCCCATGCCCATGCGCGCAACGCACCCCAGTCATCCAGCTTTCGCGGCTGGCCCTTGTTGCACAGGCCGATGATGCCTTGCGTCAAACCCGCCCCGTTGTCGGCTTGAATGCTGATGGGAGTGATGATCGCATAGCCCCATCCCCGGGCTAGAACTTGTTGTTGCCAGCTCGCTGCACCGGAACTTGGGGGAGCGCCGCTTGGTGCGCCCGGACGCGACCCGGTAAACCCGAACTCCATGATCACCGGCACGGGGCCGGCAGCGCTCGCTGGTGTCGTCAACGTCAACTGGATGTCGACCGTTATGAGCGAGTACGACGAATTGTCTACGTGGCCGACTAGTTGTTTGGTGATTACAGGCGCATCGTATTTCACTTCCTTGGTAGTGCTGGTCACTTCCCACTTCACTTTGGGTGTGACACTGGGGATTCGGCCATAGATCTCCCGGTCGAAATCCTCGACGATTTCGGCTCGCCGCTGATTCCACCACGAGGTTGCCGTCGTGACCTTTCTCCCGCTCTTGAGGATCAGCGGGTCCGGGAGGTTCGGATAAGGGTTCGCTTTGGACTCGTCATAATTGGCGGCATTGGGCGCCTGAGGGTCATTGCCATTCGCGCCGGGTCGCAGGGAACTGATATGCAGCAGATTCATGATCCGCCGATGATCCTGCTCTGCAGTCATGACAACGGCAGGCTCCGTAGCGTTGGTGTCCTGCGACGCGGATAGATCAGCTCCCGCTGCGAACAGCACGATGATCAGTGCCAGGAGAATCAGGGCAACTGTCCATCCAGTGGAACGCATTGCAGACGACACAAATTCCTCAGCTCTTTTCACTAACCACTTGTCAGTCCTAACGGGCAACCACGCTTTTTGGGCTATCCGCATATAGCTTCTGAATAAACTCCGGCGGCATCGGGGCGAAAGTTTCATCCCTTTGCTGAAAGACCAAATTCTAGGGTAACTACTCGCCAGCGGCCCGGTTACTCCGGCGCCAGAAGACGATGCCTGCGCAAAAACTCCTTGATAGCGGCAAAGCTATTCAAGAGCTCTTGACGGCTGAAGCCGTCGTGCTTACCACCACGAATAGTAACAAGTTGATTTGGCACACCGGCCTTGTCCAGAGCTGCGTGTAACCGGACCGCCTGGCTATAGGGCACAATGTCATCGTTATCACCGTGAATGGTGATGACAGGCGGGAGCCCGGCGCGGACGTGGTTAATGGGTGACACCTGCCTCGCCAGCTCTTCCCGATTGCTTATGCTACCGAACCACTCCATGGCATAGTGCTTCGCATTCGGACCATTAATCAGCTCAAGCACGTCGGTGATACCGAACCAGTTGATAATGGCAGCAACTCTTGCCTGTGGTTCTGTTCCATCTCTCCAGCGAGTCGCGCTCTCAGTCGGGCACTGGCGGTCGAAAACTGATTGTGGGGATAACATGCCTGTTATTAGCGATAGATGTCCGCCTGCGGAAGTCCCTGTCAGTACGATTCTTGAAAGATCCAGGCTGTACTGGCTGGCGTGATACGTTACCCATCTCAGAGCGCATCGGCAGTCCTCTACTGCAGCCGGCGCCGGAGCGTTGCGGGCCAGACGATACTCTACGTTGACGACAGCCCAGCCAAGGGACAAATACGGAAGCAAGAAGAACGTATTGCGTTCTTTCTGCCCATCTACCCAACCGCCCCCGTGGAAAAACATGAGGGTTGGAATCGGGGTGTTACGGTTCCTGGGGAGGTATAGATCAAGCTTCAGCTCGGTATTACTCGCTGTTGAGTAGGTTATGTTAGGGAGTATGTCATATTCACCGGCTGCGTAATCCGTCCATTTGTCTGACGAGGGAGCCTGGGCCTGCCCGGTCGTAAGACAAACAGCCAATAGCGCGACGATCAGTGCGAACACATAAGAGTTTCGGATCATGGTTGACTCTCCACCTTTACTCTCCTGGCAAGTGCCGTCTAGATTTGGGCGCGACGAATTTGCGGCTCTAGCCTCCTATGTTTTGGAGGAGACGGAATGATCCCACTCGCCGTGGGACGAATCAAGGCTTCTCGTCGACGGCGAGCCACGTACCGGGTCTCGGCTCACGTACATTTGGCAACACTTCTGTGTCTTGACGGCTCCGCATCAAGCCGAACGAACGGCGGTAGGAGCTGCTTCAACGCCGCGCTTGACTTGTCTTCATTGTCTAAGGTAGTACCTACTTTCGTTTGACGTTTCCGAGTGATCACCGGGATCGAATGGGGAACCGTTGAGCCGTGCGTCGAATGCCGCCGAATGCTTGCGTGAACCTGAACCCGGCGGAGGGATGTTGAGTGAAGCAATCATGGCCAGGCGTTCTTACTATCGTCTTAGCACACCTGAGCATCATGCTTTGGCCGCCCGCGACAACAGCCGCAATGGCAAGACATGAGATCAAGAAGCAAGCCTTTGGCATGACCGATAGCGGAGAGCCGGTGGAGCTTTACACGCTGACCAACGCCAACGGCATGGAAGCCCGCATCATGACTTACGGAGGCACCGTGGTTTCGTTAAAGACGCCCGATCGCCACGGTAAGCTCGGCGATGTTGCGCTTGGCTACGAAACTCTTGATGGCTATGTGAAGAATAGCCCGTACTTCGGAGCGATCATTGGGCGCTACGGCAACAGAATCGGGAAAGCCCGATTCTCCCTGGACGGCAAGGAACACACGCTCGGGAAGAACAATGGAGAAAACATGCTCCACGGGGGGTTCAAGGGGTTCGACAAAGTCGTCTGGAAGGCGAAGGAAGTTAAGAGCAAGGATGGCGTCGGCCTCTCGCTCAGCTATGTTAGCAAGGACGGTGAAGAGGGGTTTCCTGGAAATCTCACGGTCATTGTTGTCTACACGCTGACGAACAACAACGAACTGAAGATCGAGTACAACGCGACAACTGACAAAACCACCGTCGTCAATCTTACTAATCATTCTTATTTCAATCTCGCGGGTGAGGGCAGCATTCTCCAGCATGAATTGATGATCGATGCGAGCCGATTCACGCCTGTGGATGCGGGGCTAATACCGACGGGCGAGTTGCGGAGCGTTAAGGGGACGTCCATGGACTTCACCCAGGCTACTCTCATAGGCGCAAGAATCGATCAGCAGGACGAGCAACTGACTGCAGGCAGAGGTTACGATCATAACTGGGTGCTCAATAACGTCACTGGCAGTCTCGCGCTTGCGGCAAGAGTTTATGAGCCAGGCAGCGGCCGGGTGATGGAGATCTACACGACAGAGCCCGGGATACAGTTCTACAGCGGCAACTTTTTGGACGGCAGCATTACAGGCAAAAATGGTCAGGTTTACAGGAAACGCTATGGCCTCTGCCTGGAGACTCAGCATTTCCCCGACTCGCCCAATAAGCCAGGGTTTCCGTCTACGGTGCTGAAGCCGGGTCGGAAGTACAAGACCACGACGATCTACAAATTCTCAGTGAAGTAGTTATCGGTTGATTCGGTTATGACCTGGGAACAACGATGGCATCCCCTACGCGAAGAGTGGATCATCGTGGCAGCCCATCGCCAGGATCGTCCCTGGATAGGCGAGACGGTGAACCGCGAATGCACGGCGGTACCCGACTATCTGGAGGACTGTTACTTTTGTCCGGGCAACACTCGCATCAGCGGCAAACGCAATGAGAACTATTCGACTACGTTTGTTTTCGATAACGATCATCCTTGCGTCGGCTCGGACGCGCCGCAGCAACTCGAAACACCGCTTGGGATATTCCGGAGCTCGCCCGCGACTGGGATCGCGCGGGTCGTTTGCTACAGCCCGCGTCATAACCTGACACTCGCCGAGCTCGGCGTATCCGAGATAGAAAATCTTCTTAGGGTGTGGCAAGAGCAGTATGTCGAACTGGGCAGTCGAGAAGGCATCAACCATGTCTTGATATTCGAGAATAAGGGAGACGTAGTAGGCGTATCGAATCCGCATCCGCACTGCCAGATCTACGCGACCAATTTCATCTTCAAAACGATTGAGACGGAGGCGCGGGTGTCGCAGAAACATCTGGCCGAGACCGGGCGCGTGTTATTTCAGGATATCCTCGAAGCCGAGCGAGACGACGGACGCCGGATCATATTTGAGAATGAAACAGCGATTGCGTTTCTGCCGTACTTCGCTCGCTACGCTTACGAGACATACATCGCGCCAAAGCAGACACACGCGGGTATAGCTACGCTGGCGCGCGAGGAATTGAGGGGCTTTGCAGAAGCCGTAAAGATTCTTCTGGTGAAGCTCGACAATCTGTGGAGGCTGTCGTTTCCGTATGTGCTCGCGCTGCATCAGGCGCCCACTGACGGAGTGCGGCACGACGGATTTCATTTTCATATCGAGATCCATCCGCCGCTGCGACGGCCGAATTTGCTGAAGTACCTGGCCGGGCCGGAGATCGGGGGAGGAAACTTCTTGAGCGATACGGCACCCGAGCACAAAGCGGACGAATTACGGGCACAGCCCGACACTCACTACAAGCAAGCCCGATAAAACCGCGAGATAGGCGTCTCCTTGAGCAAAGAAACAACCTCCGACATTGGCGCGTTGCTTGCGCCGCTGCGACTGTTGCATGAGCGCGTGCGCGATACAGTCATTGCCGCGTGCGAGCAGGCGTCGCTCGAAGACCTCGCGCGGGTTGATGACGATGCATCCCAGGGCGACACAATTTACGCTGTCGATCGCGTCAGCGAGGATGTGCTGATCGAGTTGTTTGAAAGTGAGATCGCGTCTATTGCGCCACTAATTCTTATCGGCGAAGGGCTGCCCGAGGGTAAGGTTGTTCTGCCGAGAGGCACTGCTGAAGAGGATGCGGTTTGGCGGGTGATCGTTGATCCCATCGACGGTACTCGCGAGCTCATGTACCAGAAGCGAAGCGCATGGATATTGACCGGTGTCGCGCCCAATCGCGGAGACAAGACGAGCCTGCAGGACATCGCACTCGCTGTGCAAACTGAGATCCCAATCGCGAAGCAGAATCTCTGCGATTCGCTCTGGGCCCTCTGTGGCGCGGGCGCGCATGCAGAACGCTACGATCGTTTAAGCGGCGATCGCCGCCCGTTGCGATTGAAGCCGTCAACGGCGAGGAGCATCAGGCATGGTTTTGCCGCGGTATCGCGTTTCTTTCCTGGCGTCCGCGAAGAGCTGGCAGCGATCGACGAGGAAATAGTGCGAGGTGCGCTGGGCGACGTCCAGCCCGGAAAGGCGCATTGTTTTGAAGATCAGTATCTGTCGAGTGGCGGACAGCTCTACGAGCTGATGTCGGGCCACGACCGTTTCATCGCCGATTTGCGGCCTCTTATGGAACCTCTGTTGAACCGGCGAGGGCTCACGCTTGGCATATGCTGCCATCCTTACGATCTGTGCACAGAACTGATTGCGCGCGAAATGGGCGTCATCGTAACGGAGGCCCGGGGAGAAACCCTGCGCGCGCCGCTCGATGTTGAGACGAACATTGCATGGGCGGGCTACGCGAATAGTTACATTCGACAGGAAATCGAGCCGCTGTTGCAACGCGCGCTCGCGTATCGCGGCTTGCTCGATGCCGCACTGAGCTGATGAAAAAAGAACTCGGCATATTCATTCTGCTTGTTGTTCTGTGCATCATTGTTTCGATTCTCAATCCGCGTTTTCTTGCCGGCGCCAATCTGCAAAACATGGCTCGATTAATCGGCGCTTATGGCATTTTCAGCATAGGCATCGGAATAGTAATCATCACCGGCGGCATAGACCTGTCGGTCGGATCGGTTTTCGCTCTGCTTGGCGTGCTACTGTCGATGATGCTGACCGAGTGGGGATGGGCGGCTGCGCTGGCAGTGCTCGTCATAGTAGGCATCGCAATGGGTCTGGGTTTCCTGCACGGGCTCCTGATCACACGACTGAGTCTGCAACCGTTCATCGTCACGCTGTGCGGCTTGCTGTTTTATAGAGGACTGGCGCGCTTCATCGCGAAGGACGAAACCAAGGGCTTTGGTAGCGCCGCCGGGTTCGAAGGCCTTCGCGATCTGGCCACCGGAAGCCTGGTTGGAATCCCGACACCCTTCGTGCTCCTCGTAGTCATCAGCATAGTGATGTGGGTTGTATTGCATCGCTCGGTTTATGGCCGATACCTTTTTGCCGTGGGGCGCAACGAAGAAGCGGCGCGCTACTCGGGCATCAACTCACGGCGCATCATCACCGGAGCTTATGTCATCTCCGGAGCTTTAGCGGGGCTGGCCGCCATCATCTTTGCGTTCTATACCAACTCGATCTCGCCTTCATCGCACGGCAATTTCTTCGAGCTTTACGGCATCGCGGCAGCCGTGCTTGGCGGTTGCAGCCTGCGCGGCGGCGAAGGATCGATTATTGGGATTCTGATCGGCGTGGCGCTGCTTCAAGTTCTGCAGAACCTGGTGAATCTCCTGGGTGTCCCGTCGTCGCTCAACTTCGCCGTGATGGGCGCGGTGATTCTCCTTGGTGTTATCGGGGACCAGATGCTCAAACGGCGCTCGGCAAGAGCAAGGCTCGTGGTCTCGGACGTGGAATCCGCTCCACGCCGCGAGCCGTCTCAGTCCGCATAGAGCTCAATGTATCGGATCGTACACGGCACAACACACGACCTGCCTGATACGGCAGCCTTCATAGAAACGCTCGACGCGCTCGGCCGTCATCCGAGAGACGAAGTGCGTAGCCTCTTTGATCCAGAAGGCGGTATTGTAGTCGCGCGCGCGCCAGGCCGGTTAGACGTGATGGGTGGCATCGCGGATTATTCCGGCTCGCTCGTGCTTGAGATGCCTATTCGAGAGGCGACCTTCGCGGCATTGCAGCGGAAAGGGTCACGCACCTTGCGCATCATCAGTCTTTCGGCAGACCCGCAACGCGAGATGTTCTTCGAGATGCCGCTCGAGAACTTTGAAAGTGACGGCCGCCCGCTTGATTATGGATCGGCCCGCGCGGTGTTTCAGCGAGACGCGGCGCGGCAATGGGCCGCATATGTCGCCGGTGTTTTTCTGGTGCTGATGCGCGAGCGGGGCATCGTGTTTCAGGAAGGGGCTCGAATACTCATCGAC
Organism: Blastocatellia bacterium; assembly: GCA_035576605.1. Taxonomy (GTDB): domain Bacteria; phylum Acidobacteriota; class Blastocatellia; order UBA7656; family UBA7656; genus Onstottus_A. The sequence continues at coordinate 8,522 of DATLWF010000381.1, forward strand.
TCGCGGGTGCCGGAAGGCAAGGGTGTGAGTTCGTCGGCCGCGTTGGAAGTCGCAGCAATGCAGGCAGTCGTCGCGGCTTACAACATCGATATCACGCCGCGCGAAATGGCGCTTCTCTGCCAAAAGGTCGAGAATCTCGTCGTCGGCGCGCCTTGCGGAGTGATGGATCAAATGACAGCGGCGTGCGGCGAGGAAGGGCGCCTGCTTGCGCTGCTTTGTCAGCCCGCCGAGTTAGAAGAAGCGATATCGATTCCGGATGAGATGACCATCTGGGGATTGGATTCAGGTGTGCGCCACTCCGTGAGCGGCACAGACTACGGAGATGTGCGGGTGGGCGCTTTCATGGGCTATCGCATGATAGCCGAGATGGCCGGTCTCGAAATCCACCCGAGTTCTCAAGCCGGTACGGTTCGTGTCGACGACCAACACTGGCACGGATATCTGGCGAATCTTTCGCCCGCGGAATTCCAGAGAGCATACGCGTTGCACCTGCCTGAGCAGATGGACGGCGCTGAGTTTCTGTCGCGCTTCCATGGGACTACGGATTCTGTGGCGCGAATCAACCCCGAGCGCAGCTACGCCGTGCGGGTTCCAACGGCCCATCCGATCTACGAGAACCATCGCGTGAGACAGTTTGCACAGTTGATGGGCGAAGGGCCGGCGAGAGCGAAACTAACCGCAGAGGAGGCCGGGGACGCAGAGGGCTCGCGGAGGAGCGAACAGCAATTGGAGTTAATGGGCGAGTTGATGTATCAATCACACGCAAGCTATTCGGCTTGCGGGTTGGGCGCAGGCGAGACTGACTTGCTGGTTCGAATGGTGCGCGAAGCCGGCCCGACGAATGGACTCTATGGAGCCAGAATCACGGGCGGCGGCAGCGGAGGCACGGTCGCAGTCTTAGGGCGTCGCGAAGCGAGCGTCGCAATAGCGAGCGTCGCCAATCGGTACGCTGAAGAGACGGGCAATCAGCCATATATTTTCTCGGGCTCTTCCCCCGGCAGCGCCGCGTTTGGGGTTCTAAACTTGACGGCCGCGTGATTAAAGAGAAACGATATTCGAGTCAGTACCGATTGGCTTGACCGAATGACCTTTGTTCAATTTGATCGATAACAGGAGAGACTATGAGGTCTTGGTGGATCGCTCTGGTGTGCCTGGCTCTGGCGAGCCTGATGATGTTCGGTTGCTCGCGGGGACAGGAGTCCACGAACAAATTCAAGCTGGCCTTTGTGACAAACAACGCTGCTGACTTCTGGACCATCGCGCGCAAAGGCTGCGAGCAAGCCGACGCCGAACTCGCCAACGTGGAAGTCGAGTTCAAGATTCCATCCGACGGAACAGCGGCGGAGCAGCGGCGCATCATCGATGATCTCATGGCAAAAGGCGTCTCGGGCATAGCCATCAGCCCCGTCGATCCGAGCAATCAAACGCAGATGATCAACGACCTCGCCAAGCGCATCCTGGTCATCACCCAGGACAGCGACGCGCCGGCAAGCGACCGCGCGTGCTACCTCGGCACGGACAATCGAGCTGCCGGCAACCAGGCGGGAGAGTTGATCAAGCAAGCGTTGCCTCAAGGCGGCAAGATCATGGTCTTTGTCGGAAAGATGGATGCCGAGAACGCACAGGCGCGCTTCAAGGGCATCAAGGATGCGCTGCAGGGATCAAACGTCGAGGTGATAGACGTGCGCACTGACGATACTGATACGGTGCGAGCAAAAGCGAACGCCGCGGACACCCTGGTCAAATATCCCGATATTGCGGCTATGGTCGGGCTGTGGAATTACAATGGTCCCGCGATTCTTAATGCGGTAAAGGATGCGGGCAAAGTAGGCCAGGTCAAGATCGTTTGTTTCGACGAAGACGATTCGACGCTGGCAGGCGTAAGGGACGGATCAATCTTCGCGACCGTCGTTCAGCAGCCCTACGAGTTCGGCTATCAGTCAGTGCAAATGATGGCTACGGTGCTCGCCGGCGATCGCTCTGGGATTCCGGCAAACAAGCTCAAGATCATCCCTACGCTGATTATCACACACGATAACGTTGATGAATTCACCATGAAGATCAACCGGCTACGAGGAAGAAACTGACTTTTTTCCATTTGTCATTTTACATTTATCGTTTGTCATTTCGAAGAAGTCGCCGAGCCAATGGCAAATGGAAAATGACAAATGGAAAATGGAAAATGAGCAATCCCCTTCTCCAAATGTCAGGCATCGGAAAGCGTTTCCCTGGAGTCGTCGCGCTCGACGGCGTCGATCTCGAAGTCTATCCGGGTGAGATTGTCGCGCTAGCCGGCGAGAACGGCGCCGGAAAATCGACGTTGATGAATATTCTCGGCGGCATTCATCAGCCCGATTCCGGCTATCTTCGAATCGACGACAACGCGATTGTTGTCGACTCTGTCTCAGACGCGATCGACAGAGGCATCGGCTTCATTCATCAGGAACTGAAAGTGCTCGACAACCTCGATGTCGCCGAGAATGTCTTTCTGGGCCGCGAACCCGTCTGGGCCGGAATGCTCAAGCTTGTCGATCGACAAAAGATCCACGCGCAGGCCGACCTTTACCTGAAGCGTCTTGGCTTGAATATCTCGAGTAGAACGCCGGTCAGAGGTCTTTCCATCGCCCAGCAACAGATGGTTGAAATCGCCAAGGCGCTTTCGCTTAACGCCCGCATACTGATAATGGATGAACCGACTTCGTGCTTGACCGAGACCGAGGCCGGTCGCCTGCTCGAAGTGACCAGGGAGTTGAAGGCGCAAGGGGTGAGCATTATTTACATAACGCACCGGCTTAGAGAAATCACGAACCTCGCTGATCGAGTCGTGGTTCTTCGCGACGGGCGCAACGCGGGCACGCTCGCCGGTGATGAGATCACCCACGACCGCATCGTAAGGCTCATGGTGGGTCGTGACCTCAACCATTTTCACGCTCCCGCCGCATCGTCCGGAGAGGCCGGTTACTTTCGAGTTCTCAACCTGCGGACGAGAAGATATCCCAGGCACGCGACCTCATTCGACGTCTGCCGTGGCGAGATTCTTGGATTAGCCGGGCTGGTCGGCGCGGGAAGATCAGACGTCGCACAGGCGATCTTCGGAGTTGAGACTGCGCTGGAAGGGACCATTCAGTTGGACGGCAAACCAATCAAGATTCGCTCGCCGAAAGATGCAATTGCCAACGGAGTCTATTTGATGTCGGAAGACCGGCGGAAGACAGGCCTGATTTTGGAGATGTCGATTCGAGAGAACATCACGCTGCCCGCTCTGTCGGCGTATGCTTCGGCGGGGCTGATCGATCGGTTTGCCGAGCGCAAAGTTGCTCAGGACGGATGCAGCAAGTTAAATATCAAAGCGCCGTCGATTGAAGAAACGGTCGCAAACCTGAGCGGAGGCAATCAGCAAAAGGTGGTGCTCGCGAAGTGGCTGTCTCTGGATCCGAAGGTGCTGATATTCGACGAACCCACGCGCGGGATCGATATCGGCGCTAAGGCAGAGATCTATCAACTCATGCGGCGGCTCGCCAAAAGCGGAGTCGGCATCATAATGATCAGCAGTGATATGGAAGAGGTCCTTGGAGAAAGTGATCGTGTGGCGGTGATGCACGAAGGCGCTATCACTGGAATCCTCGAACGCAACGAGTGCAGCGAAGAAGCAATTATGAGGCTTGCCGTGGGGCAAAGCATCAACTAAAGGAAGTTTGTAGTTCGGCCCTCAGGCGGAAGTTTGTATTGTACCTATCTCGGCGCTCACTGCGGATTACGAACTTCCGCCGGAAGGCCGAACCACAAACTTCGCAATAGGAGTGAAAATGAAACCGACAACTCGAAGAAGCTTTATCGCTCGGGCGGCGGCGACACTGTCGGTTCCGCTGTGGCCGCGAGTGAGCGCTCTGTCGTTTCAGGCTCGGGACGCGGGTCGTATCAAGGCGCGCCCGTTTGAGCTCAAGCAGGTTCGGCTTCGGCGCGGACCATTCCTCGACGCCGCAGAAGTCAACCGGAAGTACATGACCAGCCTCGATCCGGACAGCTTGCTGCATATGTTTCGCATCACCGCGGGCCTGCCGTCATCGGCAAAACCGCTCGGAGGCTGGGAGCAACCGGAAAACGAATTGCGAGGTCATTTCACCGGTCATTACTTGTCTGCTTGCGCCTTGTTGTACGCCAGCCTGGGCGACGATTCATTCAAAGCGAGAGGAAATCAGTTGGTGGATGAGCTGGCGAAATGCCAGAAAGCTCTTGGGAACGGATATCTCAGCGCTTTTCCCGAAACCTTCTTCGATCGCCTGAGAGCCGGGACGAACGTTTGGGCGCCGTTCTACACTCTGCACAAAATCATGGCGGGGTTGCTGGATATGCACACCTATTGCGACAACCAGCAAGCTCCCGATGTCTTGAAAGGGATGGCAAACTGGACGCGCCGATGGGTCGATCCGCTTGGCGAAGCTCATATGGCGCGAGTGCTCGAACGAGAGTACGGCGGCATGAATGACGTGTTGTACAACCTGTTTGCCGTTACCGGCGACAGAGGCTACCGTCAACTCGCTGCGCGTTTCGACCACGAACGAATCTTTGCTCCGCTTGCTGAAGGCCGCGATGAGTTGAAGGGGCTTCACGTCAACACACAGATTCCAAAAATAATCGGAGCCGCGCGGCGTTACGAACTGACAGGCGACTCGCGATTCCGCGACATCGCCGATTATTTCTGGCGAGAAGTAACCGGCAAGCGTTGTTACTGCACCGGCGGGACGAGTAACGGCGAGCGATGGGGATCCGACCCCGGCAAGCTCGCCGGCGAATTGAGCGGCTATACGCAGGAATGCTGCTGCACCTACAACATGCTGAAGCTCACTCGTCACGTCTTCGGCTGGACCGCTGATCCGCGCGCCGCGGATTACTACGAGCGCGCTCTGTTCAACGGCATACTCGGCACTCAGCACCCTGATGACGGAATGACTCTCTACTACGTTTCGCTCGCTGCCGGGTATTGGAAGTTGTTCGGTTTGCCGCTGGACGCCTTCTGGTGCTGCACCGGGAGCGGCGTTGAGTCATTCGCAAAGCTCGGCGACAGCATCTACTTCCACGATGATGACGGCGTGTATGTGAATCTGTTCATCGCTTCGGAAGTCGAATGGCCGGAGAGGGGACTCAAGATAGTCCAGGAAACAACTTTCCCGGAGACCGATACAACGACTCTCAGCTTGCGTTGCAAGACGCCGGTGCGAATGCCTCTTCGCATTCGAGTCCCGTATTGGGCCACCCGCGGAGGAACGGTGAAGCTCAATGGCCGGGAGCTTGAGAGCTTTGCCGAGCCGAGCAGCTATTTTGTATTGAATCGCACCTGGCAGGACGGTGACAAAGTAGAGATCACGATGCCGATGACCCTGCACATCCACGCCATGCCCGACAATGAGGCGCTTCAAGCTGTGATGTACGGCCCGCTGGTGCTGACCGGGCGTCTTGGAACAGAAGGTTTGACAAAGGACATACTTCGAGCCGAACCCACCAAAATCCGACAGGTCCCTGAGTACAAAGGCAAGCCCGTTCCCGCGCCCGAATTCAAAACCAGCTCGCAAGACCCTCGCGACTGGATCGAGCAGGTCCCCGGACGTTCTTTGGAGTTCCGTACAGTGAGACAGGCGCAGAACGTCAATCTCATACCGTTCTACAAGCTGCTGGACGAGCGCTACGCGGTCTACTGGAAAGTCGGGCGAGCTTGACCGGGAACGCAGATGATAAAGCGCAGGACGCTGAGACCGCAGCTTTTTGCGTCCGACGCGATGCCCTGCGAACTTCGTGGTTAGGCGCGGGCCTGATCCGTGCAAGTCCGTCGAATCAGAGTCATCCGCGGTCTATGCAGCACGAGCAAAGTGATTCCTCTTAACTCAGTAGACCACCGATGACACGGATTTCGCGGATTCACACGGACTTTGTTCCGCGTGATCGCACCTTCACTTCACCTTCCATTCCTGAATGCCTGCCGACCAGTTGGGTTGGAGAGTAACCTCCAGACGTAGCGCACTAGTCGTCACCGGCTTGAAAGAAATCTTATTGTAGCGATCCTTCTCAACGCCATACGCTTCCCGATTCTCCACCGGCTTCCATTGATCGCCATCCTTGAAGAGTATCCGCCACGAACGAGGCACTCTGCATTCGCCGTGTCCGGTGTCGTCAAACCAGTAGACTTCAACTTCGGAAACCGCGGCTGATTTCTCAAAGGTGTATTCAACCCATTCAGTCGTGCCCTTCCGCGGCCACCAGTGAAAGTAAGTGTTCGATGCGTCTTCGGAAGATTTGGGTTCTGCCTGATCGTTGATCGCCCGTGGATTGCGGCCGCCCGACACAGTGACCTTGCTCGCTGAAGCCACGGTTGGTCGAGGCAAAGGCCTGGCCGCCGCTTCGTTGGCGGGAATCCAAACGATCATTTCACCGGGGCCGCGATTCGCCCATGCAAAGTAAGGAATCGCGGTGAATTCCTGTTCGCTCTTGATCACCTTGTCCTTCTCGTCGTACACAAACGCGACCGCGTTGCCTTTGATCACAGTGACGCTACTAAGCAGTCCGGGCTTGAACTCAGCGGTCAGCTTCGCGTTGTCAGCCAGCATCAAGTTGCGGACGTGACCCTGCGGATTGTCGGGCCACTCGGCGCAATAGACAATCGGTCCGCGCTGCAACGCAACTCGCCCACGGTCGGCTTCCACAAGTTCGTTAGCAATCACGCGACGGATCGGCATCGGAAGCGCCAGTTCGATCACGTCGCCTCGCTTCCACGTTCGGCTGATGCTTGCGTAGCCCTTTTCGATATTGAGTGGAATTCCGCTGCCGTTGACCTTCAGCGTCACAGTGTCGTCGACCCTGTCAATGAAACGGTAAAGGCCGCCAGGCGCCGTTTCATTGCGCGCCCAGCCCGGAATGCGAACATTGATAGTGAAGGCGCCGCTGCGATCCGGATCGACAGTCATCTTCACACCACCGTCCCAGGGATAACGAGTCTCCTGGACCAGCTTTACCCGGCGGCCGTTGTCCAGCTTGATATCGGCAGTGCTCGCGGCGAAAAGGTTCACGTAAAGCCTGTCACCCTGCTGCGCGTAGACGTAACCCGGGACAGACGCCAGGAATCTTGTGATGTTGCCGGGACAGCACGCGACGCCGAACCACGGGCTGCGCTGATGCTGACCGTCGGATTCGAGCGGATTGGGATAGAAAAACAACTTGCCGTCAAGCGAGACTCCGGAGATCAACCCGTTGTAAAGCGTTCGCTCCATCACGTCGATGTAGCGCGCGTCGGCGTGAAGCAGAAAGAGTCGATGATTCCAGTAGTCGTTGCCGATGGCCGCGCAGGTCTCGTTATAGGCGGTCATATTCGGCAGCTCGTAGTTGGCGCCGAATGCCTCGCCCGAACCGGTCGCGCCTATGCCGCCGGTTATATAGAGCTTGGCGCTGGTGACGTTCTCCCAGATCTTATCAATGGCGTTGATGTAAGAAAGATCGCCAGTCAGCGCGGCGACGTCAGCCATGCCCGAATACAAATACGTTGCGCGCACGGCGTGGCCGACGGCTTCGGTCTGATCTACTACTTTCAGATGCGACTGGTTATATATGCGTCCGCTGCCCTTAGCGCCGTCCGGGCCTCGCGCGTCGAGCAGGAACTTCGCCAGCTTGAGATAACGTTCGTCGCCCGTGGCGCGATAGAGCCGTGCGAGCCCCATCTCGGTGATCTCGTGTCCCGGCCAGATCGACTGCTTACCTGGTCCGAATGTCTTGTCGAGCAAGTCCGCGGTCTTCAGCGCAATTTCGAGCAGCGAGCGCTTGCCGGTCGCTTGATAGTAGGCGATTGCCGCTTCGTAAAGATGCCCGAGGTTGTAGAGCTCATGGCTATCGACTTTTTCAAGCTCCCAACGCGCGGCGCCGGCCCACGGGTGAGGCTTCTCCGGATTGATCGTGCGCGCTGGATAAAGGTAGCCGTCCTTTTCCTGAGCAGCCGCGATCTTCTCAATCAAGCCGTCAACATAAGCCTCGAGTTTCGGGTCGGGATGAACGCTCAGCGTGTAAGCGGCTCCTTCGATCACTTTGTAAAGGTCGCTGTCGTCAAACGGGTAGGGTGGAAGCTTCTTGTCCTTGAGCTCGCCCTTGAGCGCGGCTGCGGCGCGATTGAAATTCTCGATGCGGCCGTTCTCCTCGCACTTCTGAAAGGCGAACGGAATCGTCACCGTCCGATTGATCTCGATGCGCGGCGCCCAAAACTTGTCGTTGAGGTGGACTGCGGTAAACGGGACCGGCTTGACGGGGTAATCACGCTGCGGCTGAGCGGGCCGCTTCTTCGCGGGTTCGTTTTGTCCTGCTGGCGAATTGATGCCAATACAGAGAAGCAGTGCGGTTATCCTAACGACAACTTTGATTAGAATCCTCATCAGGTCCTCCTGTTCGTAATGACGAGGCCGGGTTTAAAGAAACATCGGTCGGTCCGTCACGCGCACCGAACGGGGTGCCCGGAGTTTTGGGCGCTTAACGCTCAAACAACAAATCGATCGATCGCCATCAGATCATTTTCTTGAGGAACTCGAAAGCCCCTTTGCCATAGAACACGTGCTCGTCGTCGAAGACTTCATGGCCGATCTTGTCGGGCGCTCCGAATACCGAATAGATGTCTTGAGCCTTCCTGACCGCCGCCCGGCTGCCGTTGATCGGAAATATCGGATCGCGCTCGCCCGATTCTATGAACAGACCGCGCGGCGCAACCAGACCGGCGAGGTCATACATCTCTATGTAGTTCAAGATTCCGGGCACATAGTTGTCGATGCAATGCGACAGGCTGAGTATGCTGTCGCGAAATGTGTTGAAGTAGCCGCTGACCACGCCAACCTTGATTCTCTCATCCAAAGCGGCCGAGAAAAGCGAAACTGTTCCGCCTCCCGAAATCCCCATCGTCGCAATGCGTGAAGAGTCAATCTCAGACCGAGTCAGCAGGTAATCAATCGCCCTCGTTACGTCCCATACTCTCCAACCGATCATTGTCTGTCCGAAGAGCAACGCAGCCCCTGCGGCCGGTTGACACGACGACTGCCCTGCGCCCTTCTTGCGGGACGCGTCATCTCGTCTGCAACCGAAAGCCAGTTGCTCGATGGCGAAAGCAGCGTAACCGTGTTCAACCGCTTGCAATGCGAAGTCTCTCTCGTAGCCGCTTTTGGTTTCTCGTTGTTGTCCGTTCTCAGCTACGCCCACGATGTCATCGCACCCGCGGCCATGACCGGGCAAACAAACGATCGCCGGAATCTGACTCGGGGCCTTCTCAGGCAGCAACAGGTAGCCGAACACCGAAAGATTGTCGCGGCTCTGAAAGATGATCTTCTCCCGCGTGTAGTTCTTGAATTTCTTTCTCTCGAGAATCCGTGCTTGCAGCGCAGCGCGGGTCGACGGCTGGCGCCCCAATAACTCAGCGAGTTTGCTGCGCACCCGTTTCTGCCATAGACGGGCTGCCGCTTTACTCGTGGCAGAGAAGCTCATCGACGGCCTAATGCCGTTGTACGACGAGAGGCTGAACTGAAGACTGTCGAGTTGTCTATCGGTCGCCTCGGAATCGGTCAAAGGTCCGCGATACTGAACCCGGGAATCAGCGCCGATCTGCGAGAGGGCTTCGAGGTCATTCAATCCGGATACAGCGACTGCAGTCGCTGCGAGGTTTTGCTTCAGAAATTGCCTGCGTGCGATTGTTTTTCTGGGCACTGGAATCAACTCCACTTAGAGTGCTTTTTTTCTGGCGAGCTTCCGTCGCGAACCTTTCGTTTGAAGGTCTGGCTGTTAATCCTCGGGCGCTTTGAAAACCTCGACGTTCGTGATCATCGGGCTCGCTTTCGACTCTTCGATCACGAGCTGGAGCTTGCGCGTACGCACCACTGGGAAAACCAGAATG
>DATLWF010000382.1:0-7482 GCA_035576605.1 Blastocatellia bacterium
CCCGGCAGTGAAGATCACATCGACCCAGTCCTGCGACTGCAAGAAGCGTACTATCCGCGTGATCTGCTGCGAGTCTCGACCCTTGACGTGCACCAGGACCGACTGCCCGTTGGAGGCCAACACCACGTCGTTCGAGTCGGCCGCGGATTTGAGTCCACCGTTGATGAGCGCTCGTGTGGCGTCAACCCTGAAGTTGTGCAAGCTGAAGCCGTGATCCGAGAGCACGATTACATCGGTCTTATCGGCCAGGCCGAGAGCCTGCAGCTTCGCAAGCGTCAGCCCGAGGCTACGGTCGTTATTGGCCAGCGCGTTGCGGGCCTCTTGGGACCCCGTGCCGTACCTGTGCTGCGCGCCGTCGGGCTCGGTCTGCCAGTCGATCACCACCTCGGGTTGTAAATCCGGCAGGACATACTCGCGCAGCACTCTGTCCGCCCAGTCGACCGCTGCGCTGTTCTCTTCGCTGGGCGCCGCACCGAAACGCGAGAGGATGACGGAATTTGATTCGTCGGGATAAGCAACGCGCCGGCCTGGGTCGAAGTTGCCGTTGACCAGCACGCCAATGCCTTCAGGCGCCCGGTGACTCAAGAGCAAAGCGCTGCCGGTCGACCCCGAGCTGACAGCAGCGAAGCGGATTCCCCGCTCGAGCAGGCGTTCGGCCAGGCTGCGCGCAAAGAGCAAGCGCCCGCCGCTTACCTCCCTCAGTTTTAGCAACTGGCGGTAATCGCTGGTGTTGAAGGGACGGGTGGGATGCACTCCGGGCACAAACATCGAGTTGCTGACCAGTCCGTTGACTTCGGGGTAGCATCCCGTCGAGATAGCGGCGGAGTTCACTCGGGTGACGGTGGGGAATACCGAATGCGAGTTGATATAGCTGACGCCTTCCTGACGCAGGCGGAAAAGCGTAGGCGTATCTTCGCGGTTGATCGAATCCGGACGCAGCCCATCCATGACAACTATCAGGATGAGGCGGGCGCTTCCTCGCGATTGCAGAGCGAAACGTGCCGGGGCTCCGGTCGGCGAGATCGGCGTGCCTACCGTTATGATACTCACAGCGAGCGCCAGCGACGCGAGAGAAGTTCTCATTCTACTCATTGCGTTATCCCCACTCATTCGTGTGCCGCTTATCCTACCAGTTGGACCTCGAATCTTGGCAGAGTCGTAATGAGACCGCCAGCGGCTGCTGGACAAAGTCGTGAAGCAAAAGCATTCCAGTGGATAATTACACCTCGTAGTTGGTGGTATCACCTTTGGACACTTGGATGAGCGATACGACGCACGATCACAGGTCGGGAAGGGTGGCTTGCCCCCGCTGGTCCGCGTTTGGAGTATTTGCGAACCGGGGGAATGCCACCAAACGCGGACCAGCGGGGGCAAGCCACCCTTCCCAACCTGTGACCGTGCGTCTTATCGCTCGTCCAAAGGTCCAGGCCCTGTTCTCACACTTTCATCGGGGTCCCCGACTGCGTTGGCGGGTTGCCAGGAGGCCGCGCCGTATCTTCTCCTGCCCGATCCGATTCAAAGCGCAACGGAGCAATTATAATATATATCACAGAGTTATGTTGGCTTTTTTCACAGCTTCGGGGAGTGGGTGGATCGCCGGTTTTATTTTCCATTCCGTTTCGTTACATTCGACTCTGGAATCGATATGAGGATAACAATGATTGCATTTGGCACGCGCGGCGATGTGCAACCGGCAGTCGCTCTCGGTAAGGAGCTCAAGGCTAAGGGCCACAGCGTTCGCATACTCGCCGGAGCAAACTTCAAAGACTGGATCGAGCGACACGGCCTCGAAGCCTTCGCTTCAAAGATCGACATTCAATCTGTCATGGAGAGTGATCTTGGTCGCGACTGGATCGAGAAGGGCGGCAATCCCCTCATGCAGATGCGTACTATCAAGAAACTGACCGATCAGACCGGTTGGCAGTCGATGATCGATGCCTGGGCGGCCTGCCGCGATGCTGAGGTTATCTTTAGCAGTTTCACCTCGGATATATATGCCCTCTCGATTGCCGAAAAGCTTCGGGTGCCTATCATAAGCATCCCTCTTCAGCCTGCGCTCTTTCCAACGCGAAGCGGCGCGGCCACGATGAACGCACCTCTGCCCGGCCGCAAGAGTATCATTAACTATTGTTTTGGCCGGCTCTTTCTCGAGCCTTTCAACTGGCGGCTTTCGGGAAAGATGGTCAATCGCTTTCGCCGGGAAGTTCTCTCGCTTCAGCCGCACACTCGCGCTGAGTATCTGGCGGTGAAGCGTAGCCTCTTCACCGTTCAGGCTTTCAGCCGCCACATCGTGCCTCACGCTGATGACTGGCCCTCGACGATTCGCACTACCGGCTTCTGGTTCCTGGAAGAGCAGAACGGCTGGCAGCCTCCGCGAGGTCTCATCGAGTTCCTCGACGCCGGCGAGCCGCCGATCTGTATAGGTTTCGGCAGTATGGTTGGCCACAATATTGAACAGGTGACACGAAACGTGATTGACGGAGTGCGCGAAAGCGGACGGCGCGCGGTGCTTCTTTCGGGCTGGGCCGGAATCGGTAACGTTGAACCTGGCGATAGGATTTACAGGCTCGAAGCCGCCCCTCATGAATGGCTCTACCCGCGTGTAGCTGCGGCAGTGCATCACGGCGGGGCGGGAAGCACCGCGGCAAGTCTTCGCGCGGGGCTGCCCACAGTGATAGTTCCGCACCTCGGAGATCAGTCATTCTGGGGTCAGCGAGTCTATGCGCTCGGCGCCGGACCGAAGCCTATCTCGCGCAACAAACTGACGGCGCCGGCGCTCGCCTCCGCGATTCGAGCCGCGACTACAAGTCACGATATGAAGAGGCGAGCCGGAGATCTTGGCACAAAGATTCGGGCCGAAGACGGCATCGGAGAGGCAGTTGATGCGATTGAACAGTATCTGCGCTTGTGATTAACTCGTCGCCCGCAGGCCAGACCCTGATAAAGATAAGTTGTTACCTACTTGTTACCAGGAGGAGAGTCATGACAAACGTTCGCGTGAGCACTTGCATTGTGGGTGGAGGGCCCGCGGGCCTGATGCTCGGCCTTCTTCTGGCCAAGCGTGGCGCCGATGTACTGGTCCTTGAAGGGCACGAAAATTTCGACCGCGAGTTTCGGGGGGAGGTGTTGCAGCCCAGCACCGCTCACCTGTTGGACGAACTGGGGCTTCTGGAGTACGTGCTGGCCCAGCCACATTCTCTACTCGATTCCGGCAAAGTCCGCTTGAACGGCAAAGTGGTCGGCGAGTTTTCGTTCAAGAAGATATCGCCGGAGTACCCTTACGCGATCTGGATGCCTCAGCCTGTGTTCCTGGCCGCACTCCACCACAAAGCTGAGTCGCTCCCGTCCTTTCAGTGCTGGATGGGCGCCAAAGTTTCGAAGCTCATCCAGGAAGACGGTTGCGTTGTTGGAGTGAGCGGCCTCCGTCACGGCAGCGAGCCATTCGAAATCCGCGCGGATGTCGTTGTAGCGGCGGACGGGCGTTACTCTGCTGTGGCAAAGATGGGACGGTTCCAGGCCGAATACGAGCATCATGATTTCGACCTCGTGTGGTTCACGATAGAACAGCCGCCGGGCTGGGACAGCACCTTTTACGTCTCGCTGGGCAAGGAGGTCCGGGGTCTGATTCTGCCCAAGTACCCTCACCACATCCAGGCCGGGATCGCACTGCCCACCGGCGAATGGCGACGCTGGCGGGAAGATGGAGTGGCGGCCGTAGCTAGCCGCGTGCGCAAATTCGACCCGATCTTCTCCGATTTCGCTGACGGGCTGAAAGACTTCACTCCTTTTTTCCCGCTTGAATGCATCGTTCGCCTGATCGACGATTGGGCGCGTGATGGTTTGCTCCTGATAGGCGATGCCGCTCACACAATGAGCCCGGCCGGCGCGATCGGCGTCAACGTTGCTATTGCCACCGCCGCCGTAGCCGCTCAGGAACTTTACCCACGACTCGGCCGTGGCCCGATCTCACACGAGGATCTTCAAGGAGTCCAGCGCCTCCGGGAGGCTGACGTACGAACACTTCATCGTCTGCAACTCAGAGCCCAGCAGGCGCTGCTCAGTCCAGGAAGCCGCAACCCAATCGTTAGGTGGCTCATTCCGGCAATACTCCCCCTGGTCGTCAAGTCCCCCCTCTTATCCAGGGTTCAACGCCGGATCTTCTTTGGAGTACCCCTCCCCCGGCTGGATCCAGCGTTTCGATTTCACGAACCGGCAGCCGCATCCGTATAAGCGGGGCTTGTGTCGCCGCTGGGGGATTCGTTCGCCTTTTCACGCAGTCTCCAATGAGATGGCGGCGTGTGTTGGGTTCGGCTGGAATTGTCTAAACGGTAGAGGTTTGCTTAAAGATACCGCGTTCGCAAGATCTCGAGGTGATGGCGTTCGTGACCGGCCACGATGAACGCCAAACCGCGAACCGATACTTCGTTGTTGTTGGCTGCGCCTCGTCGATTCCACGCAGCCTCGTCGAGATTGGCGAAAAGAGAAATCGTCGCGCGACGCACGTGCTCGTATTCGCTTGCAAGATCACTCAGACTTCGCTTGTCGAAGTCTGCGCCTCGAACGAAGTCGTCCTGCTCGAAGCCGGAGAGCGGGGTCGCATCTCCGCGACCGAACCGCAGTGCGCGGTAGGCGAATACTCGCTCGCTGTCGATAACGTGACCAATCAATTCCTTGATGCTCCACTTACCTTCGGCGTAGCGAAAGCCTCCGCGAGCTTCGGGAATGCCGTGGATCAAGGCGAGAGTCTCCTCAAGTTGCTTGCTGAGAGTTCCGACGATATCGCCGTCCGGCACGCGTGAAACGTACCCTTCACAATAAATCGGATACTCGGACTTCTCCGGCCGCGCTGCTGCTGCTGCTGTGCTCATTGATTGGTCGCCTTTCTTATTACTCGGTGGTCCGTAGTCCGTAGTGAGGTGGTCCGTTATGACGTGGCGTCGTGTTGGTGAGCTACGGACTCTGACTACCGACTACTGACTACGGACTAATCAGTTACTCGGCTGAGCGGAGCGCTCTTTCTTGTACGGCTGACCCAGATACTTCTCGATCGCCTGCTGCGCGCCATTGTAGTTGCCGCCGGTCTCCTTGGCTTTGTTGTATTCGGCGACCGCGCGGTCACGATTGTCTTCAGCATCCCACGCATTGCCACGTTTGATGTAAGACCACACCTCAAGCCACGACGGTTCGAGATCGCCGTTCACGGTTTCCGTAAAAGCGTCGCGCGCTTTCTGCCAGTTGCGTTGCTCCATGTAGAGCAATCCGATGTTGTACCAGGCCCACGACGAGCGCGGGTTGAGCTTCAGCGCCGATCGAAACTGCTCCTCCGCCTCGGCGTACTCCTCGCGCTGGAAGTGCTGAATCCCTCGACGGACCACCACAGACACGCGGATCGCGTCGCTGATGCGCAGGTAGCGATTCTCGGGATCGACGACCACTTCGAGCGGTTTGCCGTCGCTGGAGAGATCGAAGTCGATGGATGTGCCCCGCATGTCCAGCGTAGTCTTTGACTCGCGGCCGCCCTCCGATTCGAGCGCCACTCCGACCGGACCTCTGAACGAGTCCATATTCTGCCGCACGGTTCCGCGCACCTTGAACTTGCCCTCTTTCGTTCGAATGATCGAGTACTCGACTTTGAACTCCGGCACGCCGGTCGAGTCAATCCACATTCCGAAGAAGCCACGCAGCTTTTGCCCTGACACCTGGTCGGCCAGCGTCTCGAAGTCTTCTATGCCGGAGTTCTTGCCCTTGTAATTCGCGTAATAGTTCTTGAGCAGGTTGAAGAACTTGTCATCGCCGATCGTAGTCCTGAGCATGTGGTAAACATAAGCGCCCTTATAAAAGACCACCGAGCGGTAGGCCGGCGACTGGTCGTTGAGCTGCGCCGGCGCGCGAGAAATGGATGCCTCCTGTTCGAAGGCAAGCGCGAGTTCGATTATCTCGGACAGAGTCTCGTGGAATTCGGCCGGGCTCTGTGTTGACTCGCGATAGAGCACCGATGAGTATTCCGCGAGTCCTTGCGACAGCCACGCGTAGTCAAAGCTCTTCAGCCCGACCGCCTGTCCCCACCACTGATACGCAACCTCGCGAGCCAGCTCGTCTACGGGCAGCGGCTTATCGGATATGAGCGTCTTGTGCGCGATGAACGCGATCCCCGCGCCCGCATAATAATCGAGCGTCTCATCGTCGATCTCCGCGACAACAAACCTCGAGCCAAGCAGGAACGGGCCAAACTTGCTGTTGTAAAACTGAATTATCTGCGCGATCTCCTGTCCGAACTCTTGAAGCCGTCCTTCGCTGCCTGGCAGAACAGCGAGATCCAATTGCATGCCGCTCGAGTTGATTGTCTTGGTGATGAACTGCCCGGCGGCAAACGATCCGGGTAGGACCGGCTGAGTTTCGACGAAGCTAAAGGTCTTGCGCCCGTCCTTATTCGTGACGGGTGTTACCGGGTTCGCGCTATGTCCCGCGACCGTCCAGTTGCCGGGAACGGTCAAGCTTATGTCGGAAGTAGCTCGGTCGGCGGCGTAGCCGTGGAATGGAAACCACCGCGAGGCATAGAACAGGTACGAGCCTTCAGGCCCAACGTACGCCAATCGCGTATCGGCAATGGGACCGCCTTCAGGCGTCGCAAGCGGGCCCGCGTAGTCGAATGTCAATGTGATATCAGATCCGGCAGGATACAATTGGCCGAGGTTGATCTTGACGTTAAACTCGTTGACCCTGTCCTGAATGAACTGCAGCGCGGTCTTGCCGTCGGGACCCTTGACGCTGGAGATCGTAAGCGAGCCGTTCATCTCGAGCACCGCCGATTGAGTCTGCTTGATAGCTTTGAACGTTACGGTCGCCTGGGCCTTGAGAATGTGAGAGTCCGGCAATAACTCGGCGTTGATCTTGTAGTGGGTTATGTCGATCGCCGGGGTTTGTTCAGTTTGAGCGAGCGCGCTCGGCGCAAGCGCAAAGAGCAAGCCGAGCAGCGCGACTGACAACGCCCTCCTGCGGGTTCGTGTTGCTACCATTCTGTTTTGTTTCCTTCTGTGTGACTGAGAATCCGACGGTGTAAATTATACCATCGCGTTTGCTGGCAGTACCAGTTCGGGCACAACCTGGTCGTCCACTGTAGTCCATATCAACGAATGGACGGGGAACGCGGTCTTGCGAAGAACTTGACCTTTAGCAGGCTGCTGAAAGGGATGACACACAACTATTCAGGTGCAATTCCACCAACGCAGTCGGTGGATCGTCTGCGTTGGTGGGATTCGGGGAGTTCCGCGTTCCCGTCTGTGTAGGCTGGGTATGATCCACCAACTGCGTTGGTGGAACGCCCTCCGCCCTGTCAGAAGGGCCAACACCTCACTTCAGTGAGGTGTAAACCGCGTAGCGGTGTCCTATCGATAGTTTGCGTGGTTCGGGCTCTCCTGGGCCGCGTAGCGGTTACCTATTGACCTTGTAAATCGATTCTGCAGAAACACAGGTAACCGCTAC
>DATLWF010000383.1:0-4692 GCA_035576605.1 Blastocatellia bacterium
GGTTGGCCCGATCCGATGTTGAGGGCTTTCCGTCATCCGGTCTTGGCGTCAGTGTCGACGCGGGCTTGCTCGCTTGCGATCCGTCTGGGGGACTGACGTTATTGCCCGAAAACAACCCCGCGTACTGCGCCCCGAAGATCATAATGACCAGACCAGCCGTTGCCGCACCGAGCCGAAGATAGGTGGTCGGAGCAAGCCGCCAAAACGAGCGTCGGGCCTTCACTTCCGCGAGCCGCGCATTCAACATTGCGTCGAAGTTGATCGGCGCGCTCACGCGGGTGCCCCCTGCTACGAGCTTTCTCAGTGCCGCCCGCTCGATTGCGAAGCGTTCGCAGTCATCGCATTGGCCGAGATGCTCGGTTACCTCGAACGAGAGTAAATCCGGCTTCTCGGCTTCGTCGATGCGTTCCTTGATGTATTTACAGCCGTTCATCTTTCACCTTTCTTCAGATGTAGGCGCTCAGTTTCTCTTTCAAGAGATTGCGCGCCCGATTAATTCTGGACTTCACAGTTCCCTCGGATAAGTTCAGCGTCTGAGCTATCTGGTCGTAGCTTAATCCTTCAACGTCTCGGAGGACGATTGCGGCTCGGTATTTCTGCGGCAACGAAGTGATCGCGCGGGCGACGGCACTGCGGCGTTCATTTGCAATCAGCGCTTCGTCCTGAAGCATGTTCAGATCGGGTGGATCAATCTCAATAGCTTCACCGTCGTCGTTAGTGAAAGGCGAAAACAGCGAGACAGTCTTCCGCCGCTTGCGCCTCCGAAGCTCGCTAATCGCCAGGTTCGTCGCAATGCGATAGATGTAGGTCGAAAAGCTGTAGTTCGCCTGGTAGCGCGATGCGCTCGTGTATACGCGTATGAAGGTTTCCTGTGCCAACTCCACAGACCTGTCGTAATCGTCAAGCATCCGGTAGACGAAATTGGTTATCGGATTGCGGTACCGGCGAACTAATTCCTGAAACGCGACTTCGTCGCCATCGCGAATTGCGGCTAGCAGTTCGTGATCATTTGCTGCTTCTACTGACCGGCTGCCGCCTAGTTCAATCGCTTGCGCCTGGTGAGTGACTGCTGCCATTCGGCCCGTGTCTTCCTCTTGGGGTTTTGCTACGGCTCCATAATTATACCCAGATTGATCACGTCTGAGTAAGCATAAAGTTCCGAAATGTTCGCATTAAGAACACTTGAAGGGATCAAGGTGTCCGAAAGCGTTGGTTGACAACCGAGTTGCCGCCTATATAATGAATATCTTTTGCGCAACGCGGATTTCTTTGTGATTATGGTAGTAACGTCAGGCCGCTCGGGAGTCCTGGCTCGATCCAGATTCGGGGATGAACATAGTTGTAGCTCAGATCAGCGAGGATGAGGGACTGAGTGTCCACCATCTTTATCCGGAGGGCGAGCCGGGTCTGGCAGTCGGAGAGGGTCACCTAATCGGGCCATGCGAGTTGAGTCTTCGGGCCACTCGCGCCGACGAAAAGGTCGAGCTGATTGGTAGTGTAGATGTCGTCGTAGAGTTTGAGTGCGACCGCTGTCTGACTAATTTGTCCGTGCACGTTGAGGAGTCGTTTGAACTTCTTTACGTGCCTCCGCTCGGAACCGGAGACGAACACGAACTGGGCGAGGACGATCTCTCGTTAGGCTTCTATCAGGATGGGGTGATTGACGTAGACGATCTCGCGCGCGAACAAATAGAGTTGGCTTTGCCGATGGCTCGATTGTGCACTGAAGAGTGTCGCGGCCTTTGCCCTGAGTGCGGCGCGAACCTGAACCTTGTCGACTGTGCTTGCAGCAAAGAGCAAGTTGACATTCGCTGGGCCGCGCTCAAGGAATTGAAATCCAAACTGAACTGATAACCAGGAGTACATAATGCCAAATCCGAAGCGGAAACATTCAAAGTCGCGCACCGGCAAGCGGAGGGCGCACGATCATCTCACACCGGCCGCAGTGGGACACTGTCCCCATTGCGGAGAGCCTCGCCCGCCGCATCGCGTGTGCCCAAAGTGTGGTTTCTACCGTGGACGCATCGCCATTGAGATGAAAGAAGAAGAGTAAGCGAAGTGCGGATTTTCCGATTGGCGATTGCCGATTGAAAAGAGGCGCAGCAGAATCGGCAATCGGAAATCGACAATCGGCAATCCTAAGGGCTTATGCTTAAGATCGCTGTGGACGCAATGGGTGGCGATTATGCTCCCGCGAGCGAAGTCGAGGGCGCCATCGAGGCTGCGCGCGATCTAGGCGTCGGCGTCATTCTGGTTGGGAAATCTGAAATGATTCAAGCTGAACTCGACAAGCACCGCAGGAGCCGCGCTCTTGGCGGCACACCCCGCTCCTGGCGGAGCGCAAGCATCGAAATAGTCGACGCCCAGGAGGTCATTACGATGGATGACCCCGTAGCGGTAGCTGTGCGGCGCAAGAAGAACAGCTCAATCCGAGTCGCCGCCAAGCTCGTCCGTGACGGACAAGCTCAGGCCCTGGTGAGTGCGGGCAACACCGGCGCGGTAATGATGACCTCGAAGCTGGTCATCGGCGCCCTTCCGAAAGTAGATCGTCCCGCTCTTGCGGCGGTGCTTCCAACCCTCACGGGACACGGGACGGTCATACTGGATGTGGGCGCAAACGCAGAATGCAAGCCGGCGCACCTGTATGATTTTGCTGTGATGGGCTCGCTGTACTCAAACGTCGTGGTCGGCGTGACAAACCCGCGCGTGGGCTTGCTGTCGATCGGCGAGGAAGAGATCAAAGGCAACGACCTTACCAAAGAGGCTTTCAAGCTGCTCAAGAATTCATCGCTCAACTTTGTTGGCAACGTCGAAGGCCGAGACATGTATACGGGTCAGGTGGACGTCGTCGTGTGCGACGGTTTCACCGGCAACGTCGCGCTCAAAGTCAGTGAGGGTGTCTTCGAATTCATAATGCTGCTGCTCAAACACGAGCTGAAGGCGTCTCTTCAAACGAAAGCCGGAGCGATGCTGACAAGGCCCGCGTTTCAGAAGTTCAAAGAGAGACTCGACTATGCCGAATACGGCGGAGCGCCGCTGCTGGGTATAAAGGGAGTTGCGGTCATATGTCACGGCCGGTCGAACGCCAAGGCTATCCGTAACGCGATTGCTGTTGCGCGCACCTATTGCCTTGGAGAGGTCAATGGCAGAATCGAAGCTCAGTTGGGCGCGGCGATAGTGGCGAGCCGCGACGGCCACAGATAACAGTCGGCAGAAGGCAGCCGGCAGAAGGCGGGGAGCCACTGCTTACTGCATTCTGCCTTCTGCCTACTGAATATGCGGACAGCGTTCATATTTCCAGGCCAGGGCTCGCAACAGGTTGGAATGGGTAAGGAGTTGGCAGACACGCTGCCAGTTGCCCGGCAGGTATTTGAGGAAGCGGATCGCGTACTCGGCATTAGATTGTCCAGTCTGTGTTTCGAGGGTCCGGATGAAGAGTTGAGGCTGACCGTAAACACCCAGCCCGCGATTCTGACCAGTTCGATCGCGGCGTTGAGAACTCTCGAAGCTAGAGGGGCCCGAGCAGATTTTGTAGCGGGCCATTCGCTCGGCGAATACACGGCGCTTGTGGCCGCGGGTTCTTTGAAGTTTGACGACGCGCTTGGGGCCGTGCGAAAGCGTGGGCTATTTATGCAAGAAGCTGTGCCGCCGGGCGAGGGCGCAATGGCGGCCCTGATCGGCGTCGACGTTGAAATGGTCCGTGCGATATGTGCTGAGGCTTCGAGTCTCGGCGTCTGTGCTCCGGCCAACGTCAACTCGCCAAACCAGACAGTTATCGCCGGGCATAGACCGGCAGTCGAACGCGCGGTTGAACTGGCGAAAGCGAAGGGCGCGAAGCGCGCGGTGATGCTTGCGGTGAGCGCACCGTTTCACTGCGAGTTGATGAAACCGGCCGCCGAGCGGCTCGCGGCGCTGTTCACCGGGACTCAATTCTCTGATTTGAAGGTTCCGCTGGTCACGAACGTCGATGCCGAACTGATAACCTGCGGCAACGAAGCTCGAGACGCATTGCTTCGGCAGGTTGCGTCGCCAGTCCGCTGGAGCGAATCGATCCAGCGACTGCTCGATGAAGGTGTTACCCGGTTCATAGAGGTTGGGCCTGGCAAGGTACTATCGGGGCTGGTAAGGCAGATCAACCGTCAGTGTCAGGTGCTGAATGTCGAGGATGTTCAGTCGCTCGAGGCTACGGTGGCTGCCCTGGAACTCTGAAGGAAAGGTGAATGGTGAGCTTGGGCATTCCCGATTCATCGTTCATAATCATCACTGATTTGGAAACTGCGTTGGCGATGTCCGACGAACCTCAGTTTGTCGCTGACTCGTTGATACGCCGGATCTGGGAAACCGCGACAAACTGAAGTTTGTCGGACATCATATAGGAGGGGCTACGAAATGGCTGAAGGTTCCGTTGAAGAGAGGGTGAAAACGATAATCGTCGACGAGCTCGGTGTGGACGAAGGAGAAGTGACTCCAAACGCGCGCTTCATCGATGACCTTGGCGCCGACTCGCTCGATACCGTTGAGCTGGTGATGAGGTTCGAGGAAGAGTTCAACATCGAAATCCCGGACGAAGACGCAGAGAAAATTCAGAGCGTGCGTGACGCGATCGATTACATAGAGAAGCATTCTAAGTAAGCCGTGCGCCGCCAGCTTTCTTACTCCTGGAGGTAAGGATTGAACCGTCGTGTCGTAATT
>DATLWF010000384.1:0-14313 GCA_035576605.1 Blastocatellia bacterium
AGGCGCGCGCCGCTTCGGCTCTGAATCATCCGAGTATCCTCACCATTCACGAGATCGGGCAAGAAGGCTCGTTGCAATTCATGGCCACCGAGTATGTCGAGGGAGAGACACTGCGCCAGCACATCGCCTCCGCACGCATGATTCTGGGCCAGACGCTGGATATAGCGGGTCAACTGGCGAGCGCCCTGGTGGCGGCGCATCAAGTGGGAATAATCCATCGGGACATCAAGCCGGAAAACATAATGCTGCGCACGGATGGCTACATCAAAGTGTTGGACTTTGGACTGGCGAAGCTCGCCGAGCCAAAAACGGTCGATACGGTAGCTTCTACTTTGACCAGGGTAGAGACGGAGCCAGGCGTGGTAATGGGAACGGTCAGTTACATGTCGCCGGAACAGGCGCGAGGGCTGGCTGTCGATGCGCGGACAGACATCTGGAGCATGGGCGTGGTGATCTATGAGATGGCATCGGGGCACCAGCCATTCGAGGCAGAAACAGCGAGCGACGTATTGGCATCGATACTGCACAACGAGCCACCGGCGATTGCGCATCACTTGTCGGGAGTGCCAAGCGAGCTAGAGAGGATCGTCAGTAAGGCGCTGCGCAAAGAGCGTGAAAATCGCTACCAAGTGATGAAGGAGTTGCTCGTTGACCTCAAAGACCTCAAGCGCGCTCTTGAACGCCCGACGATCACGCATCGACAGTATCGCATCGCGGGCGCTGCGGCCCTGGCCATTCTCCTAATCGTGGCTCTTGGTGTCTGGACGTTTGTGCGGCGCGGGCAAGCCGAGAACGAGCACAAGGCAGCGGTCGCCGAAATGGAGCGTCTCGTCGACATGGGTCGATTCGTCGACGCTTGGAAGGTCGGAAGGGCCGCCCTGAAGCGCTGGCCCGGCGACCCCCAACTCGAACACCCGATGGACGTGACAACTCAGCCGGTCACGATCCTAACCGATCCGCCGGGCGCCGAAGTCGCCTTCAAGGCGTACGAAGACGTGAGCGGTGAGTGGCTCCCGCTTGGCACGACGCCGTTGAACGCGGTCCGCGCGCCCGTGGGACAGCTTCGCTGGAGGATCACGAAAGCCGGGTTCGAGCCGCTCGAGGCGAGGATCGAAGTCGGGGCGCCTGCGGCCGCAGCAGGCCGGCCGGACGTGAATGCGCCACCCATACGGCTGCGTCCGATCGGTAGCGATATCGGGCGCATGGTCTTCGTCCCTGGCGGCAAGGAGGGTGGCGTAGAACTCACGGACTACTGGATCGACCAGTTCGAGGTCACTAATCGTGAGTTCAAGGATTTCATCGATCGAGGCGGATACCAGGATCCACAGTACTGGACGCAAGGCAGACGAGAGACGCCCCAATTGCGCGAGGGGGCCGGTGCCATATTTCGGGATCGAACCGGACGACCCGGACCATCGACGTGGGAACTTGGAACCTATCCAGAAGGGAAGGGCGACTATCCCGTCACCGGGGTGAGCTGGTTCGAGGCAGCCGCCTATTGCCAGTGCAACGGGAAAAGCCTGCCGACCGTCTTTCACTGGAAGAGGGCGTTCGGCGCGAGCTTTTTCCTGGAGGTCTTGACGCTCGGCAATTTTGACGGCCGCGGCCCCGAGGCTACCGGACAACTTAAGGAAGTGGGTCCATTCGGCACATACGGCATGGCGGGCAACGTCAAGGAGTGGGTGTGGAACGAGTTCGAAGGTAAACGGTACATCCTCGGGGGCGCATGGAACGAGCCGGTCTATATGGCGGTAGCTAACGATCTGCGGCCGCCACTCGATCGCGTGGAGACGCACGGTATTCGGTGCATCAAGGAGAGCAGGCCGTCCGAGGCGACCGCCTATGCCCGGTACGGCGCGGCATCGCTGCCGGCACGTGACCTCTACAAGGAGAAACCAATCGGCGTCGCCGCGTTCGAGATCCTGCGGCGGTTCTACTCTTACGATCGAACTCCACTTGATTCCAGGATTGAGCGCACAGAGGAAGGCGAATACTGGCGAAGAGAACGCGTTTCTTTTGCGGCGGCGTATGGCGGGGAGCGCGTACTGGCAAATATCCTGCTTCCCAAGAACGTTGTCCCGCCGTATCAGGCAGTCATCTGGTTTCCAGGTTCCTACGCCCTCGAGCTCAAGTCCAGCGATCGAGAACTAGTATTCTCCTATTACTTCGATTTCTTGGCGCGCAGTGGCCGCGCGCTAGTCTACCCGGTTTACAAAGGCACCTACGAGCGTCATATACCAGGAGACAC
Source organism: Blastocatellia bacterium (assembly GCA_035576605.1). Taxonomy (GTDB): domain Bacteria; phylum Acidobacteriota; class Blastocatellia; order UBA7656; family UBA7656; genus Onstottus_A. Next base: position 2,249 of record DATLWF010000384.1, read on the forward strand.
AAATCCCGGCACGAATCTGCATCGAGACCTCGTCGTCCAGTGGTCCAAGGATCTGGGTCGAACGATTGACTATCTGGAAAGCCGGGGCGATTTCGACCGTGACAAGCTGGCGTACTACGGTTTCAGCATGGGTGCGGATGATGCCCTCCCGATTATCGCTCTTGAGCCGCGTCTCAAGGCGGCAATTCTCCTTTCCGGCGGGCTGCAGGCTCCGGTTCGATCTCCCGAGATAGAACCACTCAATTTCCTCCCGCGGATAGTAGCGCCGGTCCTCCTGCTGGGAGGGCGAAACGACTTCTACTACCCGGTCGAAACGTCGCAGGCGCCGCTCTTTAAACTGCTCGGAACGCCGGCCGAGAACAAGAGGCACGTGATCTTCGAGGGTGCCGGGCACGTACCACCCCGGATCGAGGTGATCCGCGAAATCCTTGACTGGCTGGACCGCTACCTCGGACCGGTGGGAAAGTAGGCTCACACACTCAACTAGCGGTTCACGACTTCTTTCCGTTTCGGGCGCCGACGGATTAGCGGGCTTGGCTGGAAGTGGCGCTCTGACAAAACTGCGCCAATTTGGCCGACACAATTATCATTCCGAGAAACGTAGGCACGTTGTTCGTGTCCTGGTCGCGGCTGGCAGTGGCATTACTACGCTCACCTTAACAGATTCGGCGATATTGAACCGGGAAGCATCGTGCAGCAGGGAACCGTTCTTGGGTATGTCGGAAATACGGGTAATGCGAGGGACGCCTTACCACCTTCATTACGGCGTCTATCGTTTCCTTGGTGGCGGTCGAAATCCGTACCCAATGCTGGCGGCCAATCGGCTAGACTCGAATATGAAGAAGACGGCCCGGAGAGTGGTGCGTCCCATCCGCCTTTCTCAATCGAGAAGGCATGCACCTGCCAGGAAACTCAGGTCTCGTGTACCGCAGAGAGCCGATTAGTCTCTTGGAACTTGCTGTCACTCTAGTTCAATCTCCGGTTGCTGAACGGAGTCTGTTGGCTGACTTCATCACCGCCGCGATCGCAGTCAATCAATACGGCGATCGCAGACAACCAAATCGTCACTCGAGAAGCCGGGGCCGCAAGATTCCAAGCAACGCACGGGGCGCTACTTAGGCCGCCTCAGTTCCAAAAGCAATCGTCAGCTAGCGTCCTCCTCCTGTATCGCCCTGGTCAGCCGCGCAATAAACTTTGCGGTTCGACCAATGCATTCGCCGACTTGAAGAGGCCATCGTGGCAACTCATTAAAAGGCCCGCCTACATACACCGTTGCTTCAATCGCGTTCGGCCATCGGCGGCGAAGGTCCTTTAGCAAACCTCTCGGGTCCCGAAGGTACTTCGCCATCGGAGCCCTATGAGTAACCGGCGCCTGGGACATGCTGTATGGCGTTTTCCCATTGCTTCAGCACATTTGCAATAAGCCAACTCGCGAGCCTCTCTGCTCGCCGAGCAATAGGAGTCCTGGCGACATCAACGCCGAGTAATTCGTGCGCCAGTCCGATCGCGCAAGCTACCAAATCTGCGCGACGGTTATGCCGGACAAGGCGACGATTCCAATCAAAGTTCGCCTCGCGATTCTCCAAGGCGGCCGCTATGTCACACAGCCACCGCGGACGAAAACGCGTCGTGGTGCAGAAGGTGTACGCAGAGAACGCGAAGATGGTCTTTCGGACTCAGCACTCGAACGTCAACATCATCGAGCTGGAGAATCGCAGAGTGGGAGTACAGATCATCGAAGGAGTGATCGTCAAGATCTTCAAAGCCAGGATGCAGATCGATGTAATATGCGGTATCTATCTCGTTGGCTGCGATCGCCGCCGATATTGCGGACGCTGTGGCTGAGTAACGTTCCGACCGGACCACCAGATCGATGTCGCTGTAAGGCCGCAGACCCCTTTCCGGATACAGCCTGGCTGCTGCCCAGCCCTTTACCAGTATCGGTTTAACTCCCTCGCGGTAGAGAAGGGTCAGAACTCTCTTGATTGCGTGCTCACGAACGAGAGTGCGAACAGAGTGAAACCGGTAGGCTTCCTGAAGCTCCAAACCGGCGGCCGATGTCTTGAGGTCGCTGTTTCTGACCTTGTGCCACGCGAGCGCCCCGGACATTGATGCGATTAAGAGCGGCGTTATTTCAGCAACGTCAGTTTCAGAATATTGAAGCTCTTGCGGTGAGCGCCTCCAGCTATCTGCAAGCACCGTCGCAACCAGACTTCCGATTCGGTAGGTTGCGTTGGTACGCAGCAGCGGCGCACCGGGCCCTACTTGCGGAGGATGGTGTGTGCTCAAGTGCAGAGACCTAATACGCAGGTTCCATTGCAACACGTGCTGTTGGGACCGTCCGGGCCGCATGCCACGCCCGGTGCCCTACAGGTCGCCGCTTCTATGGCAGTCGGGGTAACAATCGAACTGACCAGCGGCACACTCATGGCGGCAGCGGCGCCAGCCCTCTTGATCAACTCTCGACGCGTTAGCTTTGCTGAGCCTGTTCGCGGCCCATCTGTCATATCTACGTGTATGAGCTGTGCTCGCTCAAGTTGCTCCAGCGCAAACCAAACTAGGTCGTTGTCGAGCGTAACCTTATACACACTGTTAAGTGCGCGAGTGATTTCCGGGACGCTGGTCCGCCCGTCGCATTGTTTCCACACGAGCGCCGCCGTTGAATTAAGGCAGTGAGCCTTGTACAGGTCCAGATCATAGACGAGCAACTCGTCAGCCACCTCGCAGGTTAATAAACCCTTCTCGCGCGCGCGTGGAAAAGGTTGCCGAGTGTTTTCCATTCGCCTATCTCAGCCTCATCGACGGATCGCCGAACAGGATCCACGTGCGTCTTACGTCAGGATCATTAATGGCCGACTTCGCTCGCATCGTCACATCCCCCAGGCGAGGCCAGTGGCCCTGACGATCACGCTGAAACAGCAAATTGTAGAAGCGCTGATTCATTATCGCTTGAGGAGGGGGCTCGGTTAGTCCGGTCGATGCCCACACCGCTATGGCCCCGCCCTGCTGCGCGTTCATCAGACCCGTCGCCAGAGTGTTCAGTTCGGGATGCTGAAACTCTCCGTTTAAACACGTCATCAACACGAACAAGGGGTAACGCCCGGCGTTGGTGAGTGCCAATGCGTCGGCGGTAGTAAGAAGGCTTGCTCTCCACCCGCCAGGCGAGCCGTGCCCAACATAGTTCACTATCTTCTGGCCACTGGCTATCCCGTCTAGTAGCTGTTGCCTGGCAACCGCTGTCCCTATCCGCCCGCGGTTGATCTGCTGAACAGATATCTCCGCCGGGAACAACGGCGCCAGGCGGTTGTTTGCTCCCTCGAAATCGAAGCCAAGGTTATCGTCGGCCATCAACAGAGCCGAGCTTTGTGGTGAGCTGCTTTCGTATGAAGTGAGCTTCGCCACCGTTCTTGTTGCTTCTTCCGCCGTATGAGCAGGCAATCGGCCTACTGCCAGTTCCGCTACGCCGTCCAGGTCGAAATCGGCAAACCAGTCATCGCTCGCCGTTTCAGTGAAACCCGTATCGATCAGTTTCGTCGGCACCAGGTCATAGCTGCCAAACCCGTTGTAGTTTTTCGGATCGTAGCTTGCGCTCCCGGCGAGCAACACATATCTGGGCGCCTTCTTCCAATTGCTGTTGGCGTATGAAATGAGGTCCTTGACCGCTTTCGGGCTCTTGTTGCCGAAGTTGAACTCGTCGTAGATGTCTTCGACGTCAACCGTCGCCACCTTCAATCCCTGCGACTGTCTGAGCGCCGCGAGGTGTGCGAAGCTGTCCTTCAAGCTGCCGTGCGTGATGATAACAAGATCGGCCTGATTCGTAGCGCTTCGCCACATCGAGGCCTGATTGGCCACCAACCTTAAGGGGCTTTTGACCTCGTCCCGTCCAAACGCAACCAGCGTTCGTTCTCCAGTCCCCTGCGCTCCGAAAGTCACAGCGTATCCGGAGTTCTGTTGATAGACCGACGCTGCAATCAACGAAGGCTCAGCGGGGTCGGTCACGTCAAGCACCCTAACATCGCCGCTGGTGAATCCGTCGATAGTCACTTGTTGATTCCCCTGCGCCGCGAACCTGAGCGCATTGGCGTCTGCCGAGTATCTGCGCCAGTAGCTCACCTGCAGGTGGTCAACCGCTGAAACGTCCACCACGCCTTGCTGACCCGCCAGTGTCACCACGTTTTGACCCTCTGAGAGCGAGTTATTGGGCACTGTGAACTGCATCACCCCAGGCGAGGCGCCATCGTAGCGGATTATTCCAAGCGGGTTACCATTCAAGCTGACAGCAACGTTGTGAGGCGTAAGCGAGAACCCTTGCATTCCGACTTCCAACGTCGCCTGTCCTTGCGAGGTCGTGTCCACGTGCCGCAACGTGACCACCTGGTCAACGGACGCGCTCCCAACAGGGGTGCCAAAGAAATTCTCCGCGTCACCATTGTGAACCCCGGACAGATAAATCAACCTGTCTCTTCTCTCAACGGTGGAAAGAAAACTGTTCGCCGGCGGCAATCCACCTCCTCCCGGAACGGTAGCTATGCGCTTGCCTGCCGTCTTTGCAGATATGAGCCAGTACACGTGTTGATCGGTTGACGGCGTGTCCAGACCGAGTGCGTAAAACTCTATTGCGGACGTGGAGTCGAACTTCAGAGGATCAGGGGTGATGGTGATTGGCGCCTCTACTCCATCGGCGTAAAGTTGTAGCGAGCGCGGATCCGCCTTCGGATTGAGTCCCGCGGCTACAAGTTCCGGTTTCCCGATTCGATACCATCCTTCCTGTTTCACTGTGATTTTTACCGCATCCTGAGAAGCCAGCCCCAGTTGAAGACTCGTCGCGGCGGCGGTAACCGTGGCGGGTCCGGTAGTGATCTGCACAGGTAACGTAATCCCGCTTTGCGAGCCTTCGGTTGCAAGGTCCTCGAGGGACACCGTCTGGTCCGCAACCGCTTGCTCCCTGGGCGACATAATCATCATCCCATCAGGCGACCTCCGGCTGAAGATTGGTCCGTGCCATACGCTGCCGCCGTTAAGGTCGATCTCCTCGATCCAATATGCCGAGTCGTCGCCCTTCGCCCCGGAAGCTTGCCAGAGATATGAGCGTCCGGCGGTCATCACCGTTCCCGGTTTCGCCATCAGCCCCGATCCGAGGATCAGTGACTTGTTGATGCGCGTTCGCCGTCCGCGGTCTTCGCGATAGATGTTGAAGCCGAGGTTGTTCACCTCCTCGCCCGTCTCCCACTGCAACATCAATTTGCCGTCTTGGCCCTGGTTAGCGCTATAGCCGACCATCGCGACATAGGTTGGCCCTGCCGGTCCGGCAATCGTCCAGGGCGAGAAGCCGGTAATCAGCGTCTTCTCTACCCAGTTGTCCGTCGAGTCTCGGGTAGTGGCGCCCTGGGAGACCCAGTTAATTCCATCTTTTCGCCAGAGCTCCAGAGTCCCTTCCACGTTGCCGTTCAATTCAGAATCGAGGTAGTGCAAACGCACCGTCGCCGTGACCAGGGTTCCTACAACATCTTTGAGGGTGTAAGTACGCCTGGCCGAGTTTCCAAAATCCGAAGGCGATGCCTTTATCAGATTCACCGTCATGCCTGTAACCGTTCCCGCGGTGATCGTAATCTGCACGTTGGGATTTCCGAGACTGCGGGTAGTCGCGCCGCTGAGATCCCCTCGATTGACATTGCCCACGACGTCGCCATTCCCTGACGACGCCGAACCATTGCCCATAAAAAGTGTGAACGACCCTGTGGTTATGTCCCCGCTTGTCAAACCGAGCGTACCGCCTACCGTGAGATTGCTCTGCAGAGTTGTGCCGCTTGAGTTGTTCAGCGTCAGGTTGTTGAGCGCCGAAATGCTGCCTGGAATGTTGATGCTGCTTGCGGAGCCGGCGATTGTGATTGATGACGTGGAGTCGGCGCTGAGATTCGTGGCGGTTCCGCCAATCGGGTTATTCAGAGTCAGCGTATGAGCACCGACTATGAATGTTCCGGTTGTGAGCACCAGCGTAGTGTTGACGTTCACGCTGGAGCTAAGCGAAACGTCCGCGCTGTTGTTAATCGTGAGATTGTTGACCGTCGACGGCAAGCCGCTTCCGGTAGTCTGTGGCGAGGCGCCGTTGTAGTTGTAGTTCGCGCCTGTGTCGAAAGTCCTTGTGGTGGTTTGGATGTTTCCGGTTGCACCCGAGGCGGTGATGCCGGCGGTTGAGCCGATACCGAGCGAGCCGCCGGATGCGAGGGTGAAAGTGCCTGCTCCGGATACGATGTTGGTTCCGCAGTTGAGCGTGCCGCTGGAAACGTTGAATGCGCCGCTGACTCTCAACTCCCTGGCTAGTGAGACTGCTATGCCCGAGCCATTTACCGTGAAGTCTGTATACGTCGGTATGAATGCTGTACCCGACTTTATGCTGAGACCGATAGCGGGGTAATCCAGCAGCGTTTTGGATGCTGTGACGCTCTTACCCAGGACTGCAAGATTGTCTATGCGGAACGTGCCGCTGGACGCAAATGCGCTTCGGCCGGTGCGGTCGCCTGCAGATCCGGCGAAGGCATAAAGCCTGATCGTGACGGAGGATTGATTGTCTATTGCCGAGATACCGCTGAGGTCAAAGGTCGCCGCCGAGAATACGGCGTTTCCGGTAAGAATCGTCGTGCTCGCGACGAAACTTGTTCCGTCGGTGCTGTACAAGACGCCTAGGCGCGCAGGTCCGGTAGCCGATGCCTGATGGTCGAACGTGATGGACAACTGAGAGAAGCCGGCGGTGTTGACTACAATCTGGTAGTAGTTAGTCGCCGCGGCGCTCGGGTCGGCCGTTGAACTATCCCAATTACTTCCTGTGGCCGCTTGACCTGTTGCAGACCCTCCGTTGAACGTACCCGCCCCGGCGACGGCGCTTATGGTCGTAGTATTGCCTGCTCTCGTTATGGCGCCACTGCCGCCGTTAACGGCTTGCTCGACCAGATTCTCGAAGGTGGTTCGGGTGGTGTTGTTCTCGAAGTCGTAGTAGAGGATTGGAACTTGTCCGTCGGTCGTTGTGCTGATCAGTAGCGTGCAAAACGCAGCCGCCAGGAAAAGACCAGCTCTCCTTTTGAAACCTCCACCAGCGCTTAGTGGGAATTTGGGAGCATCGAGATGCTCATCATTCGGGGACATACTGACTCCTCCTGGAATAAGCGTACATCCTGGCGATCCAGCGCCATAAGTCTGCGAAAAGGAAGTCACATGCCTCTTCGATGACTGATTCTTAGACTAATCCAGGAAGGTCTGACAAAACATATTCAGGACAACATGTGTATATTATGCGATCTTGCGAGAGAAATCAAGAAAAAAGTTTGGTGGTACCGGAAGACTCGAAATCGCTTCCTTTGTGAATCGTGGGAGAGGGAAAAGAATAGGCATGCGACGTCCGAATAGATAGCAATAATGCTCAGACCCGCTTCAAAAGGAACGAGCGGCAATCGCGATCAATAGCCTGATCATTAGTCCTTCCGCAACGCCCTCGGCAACCGCGCGACGAACCTTGCGGCTCGGCCGACGCACTCGCCGACCTGAAAAGGCCATCGAGGCAACTCATTAAAAGGCCCACCTACATACACCGTCGCTTCGATCGGATTGGGCCATCGGCGGCGAAGATCAGCTACCAGTCCTCGCGGGTCGCGAAGGTATTTTGACATCGGCGCCTGATGGGTGACCGGCGCCTGAGACATGCTGTATGGCGTTTCCCATTGCTTCAGCACATTTGGTGCAAGCCAGCTCGGCAGCGTCGCAGCTCTTTTTGCAACAGGGGTATCAGCCACCTCGGCGTCGAGTAACACGTGCGCGAGACCTATCGCGCAAGCGACCAAATCCGCGCGGCGCTTATGCCGGCCAAGGCAGCGATCCCAATCAAAGTTCGCTTCGCGGTTCTCCACGGCGGCGCCAATGTCACACAGCCACAGAGGGCGAAACGCATTGTGGTGCAGCAAGTGTTTGCAGAGAACTCGCAGATGGTCTTCCGGGCTGAGCACTCGAACATCCACATCATCAAGCTTAGCGACACTCGAACGTTCAAACAGATCGTCGAAGGAACGATCGTCCAGATGTCCAACCCCGTCGTGAACGTCAACGTAGTACTCACCGCCCGCATCCTTTGCACCCGCTATAGCTGTGGAGTACTGTTCGGGTCGAACCACCAGGTCTATGTCGCCATAAGGCCGCAGACCGGGTTCGGGATAGAGCCTGGCGGCCGCCCAGCCCTTCACCAGTATAGGCTCGACTCCCATGGCCGAGAGAATCGCCAGCACCTGTTTGATCGTGTGTTCGCGTAACGCGGTGCGGATGCTATGAAAGCGATATGTTTCTTGAAGCTCTAAACCGGGAGGCGAAGCCCGAAGATGAGGCGTGTTGCGAACCCTCCACCATGCGAGCGCCCCGGACATCGATCCGGCGAGCAGAGGAAGCAACTCCGCAAGCGTGGCGTCAGAACATTCAAGTGCTTCGGGCGAGCGCCGCCAACTGTGCGTGAGAATTCCGCCAAACAGGCTTCCGACTCGGTTGGCTGGTCTGGACTGAGGCGACAGCACAAAAGCGATTGTTCAAGGAAAGAAGTGATCCAGAGTCGCGTTGCGCTCTTTACGTGCAATTGACTCCAGCGCAGACGCCGCTGCAACACTGGGCGTTTACGGTGCACGATGCGCCGGGTCCCAGGCAAGTCGAGGCTTCGACGGCCCTGGGCGCGAGGACTGATGTCACCAGAGGTAATCCAACTGCCGCGGCTGCCCCGAGTCTCTTGATCAGGTCGCGGCGTGACAACCCTGCGCCACTCGGCGTCCGGGTCATTTGCGTCTCGAGCAGATGAGTATGTTTCAACTGGAGCAGACCAAACCGCACGACATCTGGATGCACCGGCGTGTTCTGTTCCCCTTCAATGAGTAGAGCGATATCCGATTCCGATGTCTGTCCATCGCAGTACTTCCAGATCAGGGCTGCGGTGCTGTTGAGGCAATGTGCTTTGTGCCGATGTAGATCGTAGACGAGCGTCTCGTCGTTTAGCTCGCGAACCAACAAGCCTTCTTGACGGGCGGCTGGCATTGGCCGCTGTGCTGGATTCTTCATTCGCTGGTATCTCCCCAGGAAAACGGTGGGGGGGGTCGAATTCCTACAAGCTCTTCAGTAACCTTTGTACAGTGCGGGTTAAGGTATTGTCAACAGAAATCCCTGCAAGACACGGTGAGATTAAGAATACCTTTGACCATGAGTAGACGAAATGCGAAGCGGGCTCTTGATCGCGCAGTATACATGTAAATCAGCAAAAACCATCTCGTTAGGACTCATATGGACTGCGCCGCTCATTCGCATTCATTGACTGCCGCATGGGGCCGAAAGAACAAAGGCGCCCTCCGCGAAAGCGGAGGGCGCTCATTCTCTCTGAATGATGATTGTGTTACTTCACTATCATCGACGGATCACCAAATAGAATCCACGTCCGTCTGACGTCAGGATCGGCGACTGCCGACTTGGCGTTGTTGGTGATCTGTCCCAGGGTCAGCGGGGCTTGAGCAGATTTGCCCTTCGCCGGCCCGTTCGTCTGAAACAGCGTAGTGTAGAACTGCTGGTTCATTAGCGATTGGGCTGAAGGCGCCGTCATCCCGCTTGAGGCCCACACCGCGATGGCGCCGCCCTCTCGCGAGTTCATCAGCGCGGTTGCGAGCGGGTTCAACTGTGGTTGCTGGAATTCGCCGTTCAGGCAGGTCATTGCTATGAACAGGGGATACCGGCCGGTGTTAGTGAGCGACAATGCATCGGCTGCGGTCAGCAGGCTGTCTCTCCAGATGCTAGGCGAACCGTGCCCAACGTAGTTCACGATCTTTTGCCCGGCGGCTATTCCGTCCAACAACTGCTGCTTCGCAGTCACCGTCCCTACCTGGCCGCGATCGATTTTCTGAACGGTGATCGAACCCGGGAACAACGCCGCAATTGAGTCGTTCGCCGCTTCGAAGTCGTAGTTCTGATTGGCGTCGGCAACCAGCAGCGACGAGTTGAGAGCCGCGCTATTGTCATAGATGATGAGCTTCGTAACTGTGCTCTGGGCTTCCTCGGACGTAGACGTAGGCAGACGGCCCACGGCCATCTCGGCTATCCCATCCAGATCGAAATCTGCAAACCAGTCGTCGCTTGCAGTCTCGGTGACCAATGTGTCGATCAGCTTCGTCGGGACCAGATCATAAGCGCCAAATCCGTGGTAATTCTTTGGATCGTAGCTCGCGCTGCCTGCAAGCAATACATACTTTGGCGCGGTCTTCCAATTGGTCTTCGCGTATGCAAGGAAGTCCTTGATCACCTGGGGACTCTTGTTGCCAAAGTTGAACTCGTCGTAGAGGTCTTCCACGTCAACGAGAGCAACCTTTAAGCCCTGCGAGCGTCTCAACGCCTGGAGCTGAGCGTAGCTGTCCTTCAAGCTCTCATGCGTGATGATCACGAGATCGGCCGCGTTCCCCGGGGTCCGCCACGCCGAAGGTTTGTCCAGCCTCACCCCCAGCGCGCTCCGCGTCTGATCTACGCCGATGGCAAGCAACGTGCGGGTTCCAGTCCCGGGCACGTCAACCGTCACCACTGATGCGGGCGAGCTCTTCTGGGAAGTGACCGCAGCCGCCACCTGAGTGATCGAGAGCGGATCGGTGACGTCAAGTATCTTCACGTGGCGCTCGTGAACCCGGTCAATGTTACTTCCTGATTGGCGGTTGCTGTGAACTTCAATTCGTTGCCGTCTGCGGCGTACGTATGGAAGTAGCTCACTCGGATGTGATCCACTGCCGATACGTCGGTTCCACCAAGCTGGCTAGCGAGCGTTACCATGTTCTGGCCCTCGGCGAGCAAGCTATTGGGGACCTGGAACTGTGAGACTCCTTGATCCTGGTTGTCGTACTGGATTGTTCCTAACGGATTGCCGTTGATGCTGACCGTGACCCCGTGGGGCCCATTCGTAAAGCCCTGCATCCCAACTTCGATTGTCGCCTGCCCGGGCGCCGTCGCGTCCACGTTCTTCAGAGTGATCGCCTGATCGGTAGGTGAGCTGCCGACGATAGCGCCAAAGAAGTTCTCGGCGTCTCCGTTGTGAACACCAGTCAGATAATACAATCGGTCTTTTCTCTCGACCGCATACACAAAGCTATTGGAGGGAGGAAGCCCGCCTTGCCCTTGCACATTCGGGATGCGGAGGCCGTTACTCCCCACCCTTAGCGAGTAGACGTGCGTATCGGTGGAAGGCGTATCGATGCCCTGACCGTAGAACTCAATCGCCGATGTCGAGTCAAACGAGCCGTTGTTGGTGATGACCGAGATCGGGATTTCTTTGTTATCGGCAAACAGTTGAAGAGCGTTCGGGTCAACCGAAGAATTGAAGCCTGCGCCAACAAGCTGCGGCTGAGTTACTCGATACCAGCCCTCTTGTTTGACGCTGATCTTGACGACCGGGTTCACTGAATTGATTGGCAGTTTGGGAATGGCGACCGCGCCCGTGAGCGTCATCGCACCGGCGAGCTTCGCCGTCTTTGCCTGCGCTGTGCTTGCGAGAGACTGGACCGGACGAGTGACTCCGTTGTAGGTGCTCTCCGCAGCCATGTCCGAAAGAGTCACAGTCTGATCCGCAATGGTCCGTTCTCTGGCGGACATCCTGGCGTCCGAGGATTCGCTGATGATGGGGCCGTGCCAGACAGTGTAACCGCTGAGGTCAATCTCTTCGATCCATAAGGCCGCGCTTTTCGCCTGATCGGCCGAGGTCTGCCAGGCATATGATCGGCCGGCGCTCATCACGGTGCCGGGTGAGGCCATCAAGCCTGAACCGACGATGAGGGACTTGTTGATGCGGACGCGTTTGCCGTCTTCTTCGCGATAGATGTTAAAGCCGAGGTTGTTGACTTCGCGACCGGTCTCCCATTGAAGGAGGGTCTTGCCGTCGCGCCCGGCCCTGGCTGCGTAGCCTACCATCTCGACAGCGGTTGGTCCGGTAGGGCCGGCTATTGTCCAGGGAGAGAACCCCGTGACGCCAGTCTTTTCAACCCAGTTATTGGTTGAGTCACGCGTGGTGAAGCCCAGCGAGC
>DATLWF010000385.1:0-4266 GCA_035576605.1 Blastocatellia bacterium
CATCCAGAAAGGCGCGTCGCGTGACGACCCTATCCGTCGGCGAACACTTCAGGCCGGCGGATAGGGTCGTCACGCGACGCGCCTTTCTGGATGTGGCGCAAGAAATCTTTCTCGACTTGTATCCTCTCTGGCTGTTCGCCACGAGCGAACAGCTAAAAACCGACCTCGAGTTGTATCGGGAAAACGCAAAGCTGCTCGCACGCCCGCTCACCAAAGCCGCCGCGAAGTAGAATGAAATGATGCGTGAAACGTGATGCGTGATCCGTACTCCGTCAGTCAAGCATCAGGGATCACGAATCACGTTTCACCCATCACGTTTTCACGCATCACGCATCACGTCTTCACGTTTCACGCATCACTTCCGACTTCCGAATTGATCTCGCCCCCTATCAGCAGCATTAGTCCCACCAGATAGAGCCACAGCATGAGCGTGACTACCGCTCCCAGGCTTCCGTACGTTGCACTGGTGCTCGGCCCCACCCTCACGTAAAAAGAAAAGAGGAGCGATCCGATCACGATTCCCACACACGCAAACACCGCCCCGAGTTTGACTCGTCTCTGTCCTCGCTTGATGTCAGGACCGAAGTAGTAGAGCACCGCGACTCCCGCAAGCAACAGCGCAAACCCTGTCAGATACCCAAGCATGGTCGACACGAGTGCGAGCGCGGCGCTGATCTCAAGCGCGTGCTCGAGCCACCCACCAAGCCGATGTCCGACCATCACCAGCAATGATCCCCCGGCGACCAGGAGAGCCGTTGCGAGGGTCAGCGCGATCGCTTTCAACCGTCTCTTCCAGAACGGCCGGCTCTCTTTAGCGCCATAGGCTTTGTTGAGGCCGTCCATAAGAGAAGCGACTCCGCTGGACGCCGACCATAACGACGCAATCAATCCGAGCGACAGCAAGCCGCCGCTGCGATGACTGACCACATCGGACAAAGTGTCCCGCACAAGTTTCATGGCTTCTGGCGGGGCCACTCTCGCGAGTCCGTTGAGGATGCTCTCTTGCACGTCAGGCAGAAATCCGATCGCGCTCGTCAAAAAGATCAGCAACGGGAAGAGCGCCAGCAAAAAATAGTACGCAAGCGTGGCGGCGCTTCCGAACACATCGTCCTCGCGTGATTCGCGCCAGGTCTTCAGCGCAAGCTCCTTGAGTGTAGCGGCCTCGCTCATTGATCGCCCGCTTCGCGTCGACTCACCTTAAGGTCGGTCAGCAGCCACTGAGGTTAACCCGTGCAACTCAGCGGCGCAAACAGCTTGAGCCTCATCACGAGATTGACATCATCACTCATCCCGGATTCAAATATCACTCTCCCGCCGAAAGCGTAGCCATTCGAGCGAATTCGGCTTAGCCTTCGCCCAATGGAAGCGCTTATGATTCAGATCGGGGAACACTGAGTGGAAAAAGATCAAAACATACCCGCGCACGAGAAACGCCGGCTTCAGGTCTACGCCGACGATGAAGACGTTATTGTAAAAGTATTGGGGATTCCGGAAGCAGACTACGAGTGCGTAACGGTCAACGGTTCGTGGCCGGAGAAGAGCCTGCTCGAAGGAGACATCGTTCTGTGCGCGGGTGGCCGTGTGCCGCTTACAGGCGACATCGTCTTGATCGAAGAGGAAGGCCGCGTGAGGCTCGGTATACTTGCAGAGCCTGGGTTCCTGGAGACGAGAACTGGCAGCCGCCCGATTGAAGCATCAGAGAAGATAGTCGGGGTGGGCGTCGCGCTTACGCGAAAGCTCTCGGGCGGCAGCATTGACTTCAGCCTGTGATTCTCCGGTATGATCGGCCGCATGACGCCTCTGCGATCGTCGTGAGTAGGGGTCACTTTGAATAGTTGGAGGGGTCGGTTACACTAAGCACCTCAGCGTGATTAAGCGTCCCAGGAAGCGCATGCATCCCTGCCCGTTCGACGTTGCTCAAGAAGATGGAGACAAGGATGCCTGCACTCCCCGAGGCGGCGGAGTGTTTTGGTGGCCGTCGATCTCTTCAGTTTCCGCATCGTCCGGAGATAAACGATGAAAGATGTAGTTTATCTTTTCCTCAGTAGCATGCTGGTTTTATCGACGAGCTTTAGCACCTCCGCACAGGACCAGAAAAAGAAGGCGGACAAGGATTGGGTGGTCGAGCTGAAGACGGTGTTGGTCGAACTGCGCGCCGTAATCACGGACCGCCAGGGACACCTTGTCCAGGGACTAAAAAAGGAAGACTTCGAGCTTCGCGAAAAGGGCCGATTACAGGACATCAGCTCGTTTGCTGAGGAGTTGGTTGGGCCGGCGTCGATTTCTCAACGTGTGTCGATCGCTAATGTCAGGCCCGGCGAACCACCCCCGCCCGCGGCAGCGCCCGCCCGCTCGCTGATGCTATTAGTGGATACGGTTAATATGGCCGGATCTAACCTGCTGCGAGTAAAGCAGGGTTTGAAGAAGTTCGTAGACGAACAGATCACAGACCAGGACGCGGTGATGATTGTGACAAGCGGCGGAATGGAGGGAATTCCGGCGCGCTTCACACGCGAACGCAATCTGATCCGTCACTATGTCGACAAAATCGCAACGTGGAGTTCCGGCTTTAACAGCTACTTCACGCCGGCTCTGGCTGCCGACGTAAGGCGCGAAAGCCCGGATGCGATAAAGCTGGCCATCCAGATTCTCGGGAACGAAGAGGGGCTGGATCCGACTATGCTCTCTCCGGCGATGCTCAAACAGATGGCCGTGGGGAAAGCAGGCGACGTGCTGGCTCAGGCCACCTTTAAGAGAAACAGTATCCTCGGAACATTTAGAGCAGCGGCCGAATTGATGTCCAAAGCGCCCGGTCAGCGGGTCATGTTTTTCTTCTCGGACGGATTCTCATTGTTGGACTCTCGCGGCAATGTCGAGAGTCTCGATCTGCAACAGGCCATCAGCAGAGCGGTCCGCTCCGCTGTCGTCGTCTATTCCATAAACTCAAAAGGCCTGGAAGCGCCCGTCGAGATCGACGCATCGCGGCGTGGGATGAGGGCCTTCGACCCCAGCTTCCTCGGCCGGCTCTCGAGTTACGCGTCAGCGGCCGAGAAGGAAGCACAGGACGGGATGAACGCGATCGCCAGGGACACCGGCGGCGACGCTTTCTTCAGAACGAACGACGTGAACTGGGCCATCAAGAAAAGTTTCGAGAGCAACAACAGTTACTATGCGCTCGCCTATTATCCTTCGACTGACGGCCAGGGCTTTCGCGACATCGTGTTGCGAGTCAAAGGACATCCCGACTACAGCGTTAGGACCCAAAAAGGCTATCTCGCCGCCGATCTCGTAAAGACCGCAAAAGCGGCGGCGAAGTCTCCACAGCAGCGGCTGTTTGACGCAATAGCTCGTCCAATACCCGAGACGGCGATCAATGTGAGCACATCTGCTCACTACCTGGAGGTCGAAAGTGACAAGGCGCAGATCTCCATCAAGGTGCTAATAGACGGAAGCCATCTCACATACCACGAGATGAGCGACCGCGCTACGCTGGCGCTTGAAGTTGCAGGCACGATTTACGATCGCGCCGGAAAACTAGTAACCAGTTTTGTCGAGAAGATCAAAGGGGGCGTGCCGCACGATCAATTGAGCGAGGTGCGGGGCTCGGGATTCTGCTACACCAAGAGAATGGAATTGAGGCCCGGCTCCTATCAGGTTCGAGTGGGGGCGCTCGAGCCTGAGACCGAGAACATCGGAACCGCGAACGCGTGGGTTGAAGTCCCCGATCTTGCGAAGGGGAAGCTCGAGATGAGCAGCGTCCTGCTTGCAACAACAGGCGAGACCGAGCATCCGGTGACTGGTCCTCAGCAACTTGACGCGATCAAGTCATACAAGACCGGCAGCATGCTTGTTTACTATCTGATGCTCTACAACGCTCCTTCGAGCATTGGGTCCGACCTGACGATTCGATCTGAGATAGCCCTCAACGACAAAGTGATTTATGAGAGCGAGCCGCAGCCAGTTTCCTCGCGAATGATGGGAAAGGACAACAAGGGCATCGAAATCGGCGGTCAGCTAAACCTGGACCTCGAGCCGGGCTTTTATGCGCTTCGCGTGGAGATCAAGGACAAGTCGAATCGTGAATTCCGCAGGTCGGTAGAGTTCCTGGTCCAGCGCTAGAACAGCAAAGGGCAAAGCGCAAAGGGCAAAGGGCAAGGGGCAAAGGGCAGGGGCAAAGGGCTAAGAGCAAAGGCGGCGCTTCTCCGCTCCTTGCCCGTTGCTCCTTGCACCTTGCCCTTCGCGCTTCGCCCTTTGCTCTTTGCCCTC
>DATLWF010000386.1:0-3471 GCA_035576605.1 Blastocatellia bacterium
ACCTCGTAGACATTTCCCAAGACAAAACGGGCTAGAGCGAAGTTAGGGTCCAACTCAAATGTTTTCCGGAACTGCTCCAACGCCTCGTCGTATCGTCTCGTCAGATAGAGAAGCGATCCAAGTTGCGAGTTTATGAGCAGCGAGAGAGGATCCAGTGACTGGGCTCTCTTGATTTCGGTTAGTCCCTCGTCAAACCGCCCCACCTCTACAAGATAGATAGCATACGCCGCGCGTGCAGCTGCCAAGTTCGGACTAAGCTTAATCGCGGTTTCGAGTTCGGCCTCAGCAGCCGACCAGTCCCATTGACGAGTTCTCAGGGACCCCAACGACGTATGAGCCTCGGCAAGCCCCGCATCAAGCTCTAGGGCGCTTAATGCTGCTGTCTCGGCCTTCGCATTACACTCTTGTGACGGAAACACTGTATTAAGCGTAATGTAGCAGGCCGCAACACCCGCATAAGCAAGCGCGTAGCTCGGATCGATGTTGATTGCTTGCTCAAAGTACTCGATACCTTTCTTGCACCCTTCCGTTGTTCTCTTATCAAGGAAGAAACGTCCCTTAAGGTATGCCTCATAAGCTTCGGCGTTTTCTGTGTATCGCTTGCCCAGCAGCCTCTTCTCTTCACCTGTCAGTTTCGGTCCAAGCGCCTTTGCCACCTGTTCGGAGATCGAGTCTTCCACGGCGAATATGTCCGTGAACTTCTCATCAAACCTCTCTGCCCATACCAAACCTCCGTCACCCACGTTTACCAGTTGCACCGTCACTCGAATACGCTTGCCCGACCTTCGGACGCTTCCATCCAACACCCATTCAACGCTCAGTTCTTTCCCGGCCATGACCGGGTCCTGCGATCCGTAGTACTTGCGGATCGAGCTGGTCGGCCGAACAGTTACCCGTCTCAGAGTGCTGAGCTTGGTTATCAAGGCATCGGCCATCCCCAGACCCAGATATTCAGTGCCCGAGGCTCCGATGGAATGAAACGGGAGGACGGCGATCGCTCCCTTGCTGGCTCCTCCATATGCGTCTGAAACGGACGGCGCGCTCGAAGGCGCAACGGCGAGGTCGGGCCTCTGCTGCGACGCTTCAGTCACAGAAGCTACAAAGCGGTAGCCGCGTCGCGGAACCGTCGCGATGTAGGTATGACCGTTGGCGCCGCCGCCCAGCGCCTTGCGTATTTCGCATATGCTAACCGCGAGGTTACCTTCCTCGACAAAGCTGTCGGCCCAGACCTGTTTCATCAGTTCATCTTTGCAAACTACGTGGCCGCTGTTTTCGACAAGCACGACCAACAGGTCAAAGACCTTCGGCTTCAGCGGCAAAGGCTGCCCGTCTCGTAACAGGATTTGCTCCGCGGTGTCGAGTTGGAACGGCCCGAAGCTGTAAAGGCGTTTACTCATGCTCCGTTAAGACCTTATGGATCTGTCGAGAACTCTTCAAAAGCTAGTTAAGCTTCCATTAACTGACTTCGGCGTTACTCTCTAGGGATACATCCGGCGTGAAGTGAACCGGGCCAAAGCGCCCCAGGATGTGCGAGAGCCCGATTACACGTGCATTGTAGTACCTCGCACTTCACCGCGCAAGCTATGTGTTTTGATGTGTGTCTTTTGATTCTGCTCTCTGAAAATTAAGACATATAACACGGTTTCAGGACCGCCAGGGTCTCAGCGTTAAGAACTCGCTAAGAACTAATTAATCCTCCATTAAAGACTTCGCCGGATACCTACGCGTACTATCCGTGGCGAAGTGGCACCGATTATGGCTCTGGCCCTTTACTTCTTCTTGCAGGCCAAGTCCTTTGGCTCGGGAGTGTGCTGAAACGACGGGTATGAACTATGACAAGAAAAGAAACCAGAAAAGAAAATAGTGAATCGCTAAAAGGAACGATTCCGGAACGGTATGTCGTCCGCGAATGCGAAATTCGCGATCTCGTGGGCAGTTTGAGCATCCTGGAAATCAGCACGGTAGCGGCGCGACTTCAGGTTGTTGCCGACCTTACCAGCGGTGCGTTCGAAGAGAGCATAGACGAGCTCAACAAGTCCGACCTGGCGCTCATCAAACGGATCGCCGATGAATACGACAGCGAGCACTATCAGCGGCTAATGACAGCGATCATCGCCGCCGTCGGGCAAGGCCGGCAGGGCATCAATGCTGCAAATCTGACTGCCCGCCGCGCCGTTGAGTTCGCCTTCAGATGCACGCGTGAATACTTTTCCGCCCTGCACAGTTACAGGCGAAACCTGAGACTCAGGCTGCTTGATCAGTCGTCTCCGGTTGCGCGGGCACGCGGCCGCTCTGGGTAACGGTGAGACATCAGCTAACAGGATGGACCTGTTAGTCAAAAGTTCAAGCGGTCCATCTTCAAATACAGACCCTTGCGCGAGAGGCCCAGATCTTTTGCCGCGCGGGCGATATTCCCGGACGAGCGTCGAAGCGCTTCTTGAATCATGCGGCGCTCCAATTCCTCCACCGCTGCGCCCAAAGTAATCGAGTCACCGCTCATCTCGATCGGCGCCGCCGCCTGTTTCCTGGGGCTCGCCGGGATGGATTCGATTATGGATTCGAGGTCGCGGCTGGCTTGCACGATCTCGGAAGACAGCCCCTCCGGAGTGACGATCGAGCCCGATTCGCTGTAAGTCACGATGCGGCGCATCTCGTTGCACAACTGTCTGACATTCCCGGGCCAGTCGTACACCACCATCAGATCCACCGTTTCCTCCGAGAGCCGGATATCACTCTTCGCAGACTCTTGCTGATACTGGGTGAGATAGTGATTGATCAGCGCCGGAATCTCTTCGCGCCGCTGCCGCAACGGAGGAACGTGGACCCTGATGACGTTGATGCGGTGAAAAAGGTCTTCGCGGAATCTGCCTTCGGCAACGGCGCGCTCGAGCTCTGCATTAGTGGCGGCGACAACTCGCACGTCGACGCGTTGTGGCTGGCTCTCGCCGATGGGATGAATCTCGCCTTCCTGCAGGAATCGCAGGAGCTTTGGTTGAAGCGTGAGCGGCATGTCGCCGATCTCGTCCAGAAAAAGGGTGCCGTGCTCGGCGGCGCGAATGATTCCTTCGCTGTTTGCCACGGCCCCGGTGAACGCGCCTTTTCGAAATCCGAATAGCTGGCTCTCGATCATGTCGTGCGGCGCGGCAGAGCAGTTGAAGGGAAGAAACAGTTTCGAGCGTCGCGAACTGCCCGCGTGCACAGCTCGCGCTATCAGTTCTTTGCCGGTGCCGGACTCGCCGGTTATCAGCACGGTAACGTCGGATGACCGAATCTTGTAAATCTGCTCCAGGACGCGGCTCATCGCGCGACTCGCACAGATGAAACCCGGAAGCTCGACCTGCGCCAGCAATCGCGCCGGATTGAATACCTGAGTCCGCCGGCTCTTGCTCCTGAGCACCTGGGTCTCGAGTCCCTGTTCGACGATGTAGAGCAATGGCTTCATGTTGACTGTGCCGTTCAGATAACGGTGCG
>DATLWF010000387.1:0-4225 GCA_035576605.1 Blastocatellia bacterium
CTGCGCCAGATGATTCAGATACGCGTCAAATTCGTCGACATCTTCTCTCATCGCGATCGCCCGAGCTCAGGTATCGCTTCGTTGCTAATGGATTTTTTTGACACAGTGTGCGTCCAGCTAAGGCTGGCGTGTTCAGCAGGAGATAGACCTGCCGGGGTAGAAGTCAGAAGCTCCGTAGCTTGGATAGCAGGGTGGCGGGAAACCAAGACTCTGAAGCCTATCGACAGGCATTTCCTTGGGGAATGCGCGAGTCATCGGGCCGTAACAAAAGTGAACGTAGATGTGGCCTCGAAAATGAAAAGCTCCGAGGGCCGAGCCCGCAACCGTGAGGGTGAAGGCAGCATGGGTAGCCGAATTCTGACCGATACGGCTATTCCACTTCGGCGGGGTGGAAGCGACGGCACGATGACAAGGACATGCTGAGCAACTGGAGAAGCCCTCCTCGCCCCGGCGCGAAATCGCCGGAGCAAGGTAGGTTCTATAACCGGCGAACCCGGGAAGTGGACCGAAGGCGAGAGGGTGGCGGATGGGCCCGTAGTAGCTGTGAAGCCGGGTAACGCTGGTGGAGCGAAGGGGCCCTGCTGTTTGTAACTTCCTCGACAACATGGGAGGCAAGGACGAGATGACAAAGGCGTCCAGCAGTTTGCAGGACCTGAGGCGGGGAATATACGTCAAGGCGAAGGCTGAACCGTCCTGGCGTTTCTGGGGTTTGTACGTCCATGTCTGCAAGATGGAAACGCTGCGCGAAGCGTATGCGCTGGCCAGAAAGAACAACGGCGCACCGGGTATCGACGGGGTGACGTTCGAGGTCATCGAGACGCAAGGGGTGGAGGCGTTTCTTGAGCGGATACGGGACGAACTGATCGGGCGTGCCTACGTACCGCTACGATCGCGGCGGCAGGAAATACCGAAGGACGGGGGCAAGGTCCGTGTCCTTTCGATTCCGGCTATCCGTGACCGTGTGGTTCAGGGCGCGCTCAAGCTCATATTGGAGCCGATCTTCGAGGCAGACTTCCAACCGGGGTCGTACGGATATCGTCCCAAGCGTACCGCGCATGAAGCGGTGCATCGGGTGGCGACGGCGATTGTTCAGTGTAAGACCCGCGTCATAGACCTTGATTTGCGCGCCTACTTTGACACAGTTCGGCATCATCTACTGCTTGAAAAAGTGGCGCGTCGGATCAGGGACGACGACGTGATGCATCTGCTGAAGCTGATGCTGACGGCGTCGGGCAAACAAGGCGTTCCGCAAGGCGGGGTGATTTCGCCGCTGCTCGGTAACATCTATCTCACCGAGGTAGACCGAATGCTGGAGCGGGCGAAAGAAGCCACGCGCAACGGGAAGTACACCTACGTCGAGTATGCCCGATTCGCTGACGATCTGGTTGTGCTGATCGATGCCCATCCGCGCCATGCGTGGTTGCTGGGGGCGGTGACCAGGCGACTGCGGGAAGAGTTTGCCAAACTGCAGGTCGAGGTCAATGAAGAGAAGAGCCGCACCGTTAACCTGGACCGGGCAGAGAGCTTCGGCTTTCTGGGATTCGACTTCCGTCGACTCCGCAGTGTACAGAGGCAGGTGTGGCGGGCGCACTATACGCCAAAGCTGAAGAAGCGCACGGCGTTATTGCGCAAGCTCAAAGAGGTGTTCCGGCGATACCAGTCGCAGCCGGTAGATCGGGTGGTAGAGCTGATCAATCCGGTGTTACGCGGTTGGGTGAATTACTTCGCTGTTGGACATTCCAGCGAGTGCTTCAGCTTCATCAAAGACTGGGTAGAAAAGAAGATCAGGCGCCATCTGGGCCGCTCCCGGAATCGGCGGGGCTTCGGTTGGAAGCGGTGGAGTAGGCGCTGGCTGTATGAGGAACTGAAGCTGTTCAACGGCTATCGTGTTCGTCGTGCTGCCGCACCGAAAGCGCGCCCAGCCTGATAGGTCGCATAAATCTTGGCATGAAGCACACAGGAGAGCGTAGTGCCGGAAATCGGCCCGCTGCGTTCGACGTGGCGGGAGCTGGAAACGTGACTACGGTTGCCGGATTGCGGGCCATCGCGAAAGCGGTGGAATCACCACCGGCGCCTACCGGTGCGCGCGCCAGTTCTCGACCCTACCGGGAAGGGGCCATGGGACACCCGGCAACGGGTACTGGTGGCCTACTTCACCCACATTACGCGAGCCTGCGCTGGCGTAGTCTTCAGCAGCGTCAGTCTGGTCCGGGAACTGATCGAAAAAGCCTCTACAAAAACCGGTCTGAAAGTTACCGCTGACATCCTTGACGGAGCTTATGAGGCCGGACGCACGGTCACCCGCGACGCCTGCGCTTCGCTCAACATTGAGTACGACTCAACCCTGCCTTCCTGGAACTACAGCATCCACTCAAGGAGCGCCATATAGCGGGAAGTTATTTCGAGCACGTTCCTTAGCGGCAGTGCTCATTGGCCGACTGCTCGGAATTGAAGTCGCCATCGCGAAATCCGGCTTGCAACATGGCGCGGATGCCCGGTCCTGCAGGACGGCAAACCCTCGGTGACCTGCAACAAGATCGGCACGACAAACAGCTTGCTCAGCTCACGTAACGGCCCCGGCAGATTGCGGATGCGGTGATGATCGTCGGTGAGCGTTTCGCGTACGCTGGCTGCGTGACTTGCCGCGAGGTGAGCAGATTGATCTTGTCCAGCACTTCACTCATTTGATGGGTCGAGCCGCGAACGGAACGGCCCACAACCAGCGCTGCAGACTTATATGGTCTCCATGCGGCTGCGCAAGAAGGCGAGCCCAGCTGTCGAGCTTGTCTGTGCCAAGCGCCTGCTGAAGTGTCTCG
Source organism: Blastocatellia bacterium (assembly GCA_035576605.1). Lineage (GTDB taxonomy): Bacteria > Acidobacteriota > Blastocatellia > UBA7656 > UBA7656 > Onstottus_A. The sequence goes on from DATLWF010000387.1 coordinate 2,817, forward strand.
TGCAGTGACGCCTCAACGTCATGAACCGCCTGAACAATGAACTTTCTCAGCATGCGATCGGGTGGTATCACGATCCGGTGCTCGTAGAACCATCGCTTGAGGTCGCTCATCAGCTGGCTGCGCTCCGGGCGGCCTGTGGCTGCTCGGTCTGAGCGAAGATCTGGTGGCCTGACAACATTTTCAAGTTGGCATCGTAGATCGAACGAAGCGTCCCGACGTCGAGCGACTGCACACCCAGTTGCTGGCCGAGGTGTCGCAAGAGGTGGAATCTGCTTGTAGGAGTCGAGCGTCCGACCCATCATAAATTTCCGGTCGATTGCAGAGCATCAGCGTCGATATGTCATCCGTTGGCTTAAGGTTTTTCACGTTCTCCAGGCGCGAACTCGCTAGCATCGACTCGCGGCGCTCCGGTCTCTATCGGCTGGCCATGACATTGCACGTCGGGTTCATACGGATGACAGATTGTGAAAGCAGGCGGCAACCTGGCCGCCGCCTTTTGACGGGACATCCCGATGAGCCATGACGAAATGAAACGCGTTGAAAGCGCGTGTTGTTCCCACGCTTTGCCAACTGGCGTTCGACGGTTCTTTGCAGCATTTTCGACGCCAACGAGATGATCGGGTCGATCTGTTGACGGCGCAGTTCGATCGCCACGGTGGAAGGCGCTCCTCCAACGTCGCACGGCTTAGCGAACCGCAAGTCCCTGACCTTACAGCGCTTTTCAGAGCTAACCGCCACATCCAGCACGGAAAGGACGATCACCCCGTACTGGGATAGCGTGAAACTTTTTTTGGCGCACAATGCCGCGACAAAGTCTGGACGCGAGTGAACAATCGTGGTGCGTGTGCGCGAACCACTTCCCGATTCCTGAAATTGACAATATCAGAAAGCGAGCTTTCGTTTATCTGACTTTGCAGATATATTGGCAGTAATAATTGTACGGCGGAAATCAGACTGGAGGGCGTAGCAGTATGGAGCACGATTCGATAGGACAAAGCAACGCGATGATGTCGAATGTCGCTGCCGACAAGGATTTCAAGCCATGAAGGTAGCGATTGTCGTGTTCGAAGGGGTAATGGCGCTGGACGTTGCAGGGCCACTGGATGTGTTTGCCGAGGCGAATGCGTTCCTGCCGCCGGATCAACAGTACGAAATCACGCTGGTTGGGATGCATTCTGAGAGCGTCCGGTGCTCCAACGGTCTGGAACTCAAGGTTGGGATCGATTACCTGCAATATGAGGATCAACCCGATCTGCTCCTCATGGCGGGCGGCCCGAGACTTCCCAATCTATGCCCTCCGACCAGTTTTCTCCAGTGGCTCAGGACGAAGGCGGAAAGTTGCGCGCGCTTTGGATCGGTTTGTAATGGCGCTTTCCTTTTGGGACACGCCGGACTGCTCGACGGCAAAG
>DATLWF010000388.1:0-9288 GCA_035576605.1 Blastocatellia bacterium
CGCGAATCATGGCGTGATGGCCTGCTACAATCCAAAGACCGGGGAGCGGGTCTACCAGCAACGCATCGGTGACAAGGGTGGTGCGTACAGCGCATCGCCGGTCGCGGCTGACGGCAAGATTTATCTATCGAGTGAAGACGGTGAAATATCCGTCGTGAAGGCCGGCGCCAAGTATGAGTTGCTCGCTACAAATCAGATGGGCGAGGTGTTGATGGCAACACCGGCGATCTCCGACGGGATGATCTTCGTGCGAGGCCAGCACAATGTCTTTGCCATCGCTGAGCGTGCATCGGCAGCGCCAACGAAATGAGCGCGCCGGCAGCGCCGTTTGTAAGTCGGCCTTTAGGCGGAAGTTTGTATTCGAGATTTGAACCATCGGTTGAAGACAAAACCAGGAGGATCTCTTACGTGAAGCGAATTCTAACAATGTTGCTCTCCTTATCGCTGACTTGCGTGGCTGTTTCAGCCTTTTCGGGGCCGGCAAAAACAAAGCCCTCCGCCTCAAGCTCGAACTGGGCGCAGTGGCGCGGGCCTGACAGCCAGGGCATTTCCAACGAAAAAAACCTCCCCACCGAGTGGAGCGATACAAAGAACGTGCTCTGGAAGACCGCCATTCCCGGGCTCGGATTCTCATCGCCGATCATTTGGGAAAAGAAAGTCTTCCTGACCACGGCCATCGAAGGTGGCCCCGCGCCGGCGGATCACAAGCCGGTGAAACACATGATCGGCGATAAGGAATTCAAGCATCCTGATTGGACGGGCTCCGACAAGCTTCACACGTTCAAAGTCTTTTGCCTCGACCGCGACACGGGCAAAGTTCTGTGGGAGCGAATTTCATACGAAGGCCCGGTCTACGATTATCGCCATCGCCGCGGGACTTACGCTGCGCCGACGCCAGTCACGGATGGCAAGAATGTTTATGTCTACTTCGGATCGGAGGGCTTCTACTGCTACGACTTCAGCGGCAAGCAGATCTGGAAAAAGAGTCTCGGCGGCATCGCGACGATGGGGATGGGAGTCGGCACGTCGCCGGTGCTCTACGAGAACCTCGTGATCCTGCTTTGCGATCAGGAATTCGACGGCACTTACTCTTTCATGACCGCGCTGGACAAGAAGACGGGGAATGAAGTGTGGCGCGTGCGCCGGCCGGTGCAAAGCAGTTGGGCTACGCCGGTCCTCGCGAAAACTCCCGATCGAACCGAACTGGTAGTAAGCGGCAACGAGTTTCTGATTTCTTATGATCCCGCGACCGGCAAGGAACTGTGGCGAGCTACGGGGCTGCACAGTCACGCCATAGCCACGCCGGTGGTCGGCCACGGACTGGTCATTCTCTCCTCGGGGTTTCCGTCAAAAACGATCGTCGCAATTAAGCTCGGCGGTTCGGGCAATCTTGATGGGACAGACAAGATCGTCTGGCGCTACAACAAAGGCACGTCCTACGTTCCCTCGCCGATTCTCTATGGCGATTACGTCTACCTGATGAGCGACGCGGGCATACTCTCGTGCTTGAATGCGAAGACTGGCGAGCTGGTCTACGAAGGCGGCCGCGTGCCGATTGCGACGAAGTTCTACGGCGCGTCGCCCGTTGCCTTTGATGGCAAGATCCTGTTGACCAGCGACGACGGCGACACGTTTGTGATCAAGGCAGGTCCGAAGCACGAAGTGCTGGGCACGAATTCAATCGGTGAGCCGAGCCGAACTTCGATTGCGATCGCCGATGGCAAACTATTTGTTCGGGGAGAGAAAAATCTCTTCTGCATCAGCAACAAAACGCGCGCGGATTAATAGGTAAAATATATGACGCATATGACCTGTAGGACATATCCCATTTGGAGTCACCGCACAATGAGACGCATCACAACTCTACCGCTCTTAACTCTGACCGCTTGCGTGATGGCCTTCGCGGCATTCACCCCTTTTACTTCCGAAGCGGCGCCGAAACACAACTGGTCGCAGTGGCGTGGTCCGGAAGGCAATGGAGTATCGCCCGAAACCAATCTGCCGGCCGAGTGGAGCGACACCAGGAACGTCAAATGGAAGACCCCGATCCCGGGCCGGGGGCATTCGTCGCCGGTCGTCTGGGGCGACAGGATCTTTCTGACCACAGACATTGAAGGCGAGACTGTTCCCGGAGCCAAAGCAGTAGAGCATAAGGATGACGGAAAACCCTACAAGCATCCCGACAGCATCGGAGCGGATCGCAAGCACACATTCAAGGTGCTGTGCATAGACCGCGGCGCCGGCAAGATGCTGTGGGAACGCACGGCCTACGAGGGCACGGTCTACGACGACCGGCACCGAAAGGCCAGCTATGCTTCGCCCACTCCGGCTACCGACGGCAATTACGTCTTTGCATATTTCGGCACGGAAGGCTTGTACTGCTATGACTTCAGCGGCAAGCTGATCTGGAAAGTTTCACCCGGTCAGATCGCTACGTTCGGGATGGGGACAGGCACGTCTCCGGTGTTGTTCGAGAACACAGTCATCCTTCAATGTGATGAGGATAACGGCGAGAAGTCATCTATCCTGGCACTGGACAAGAAGACCGGAAAGGAAGTGTGGAGAACTCCCCGCAAAGTCCAGGCAAGCTGGTCTACGCCTCTCATCGTTCGCGGTCCGCAGCGAACAGAAATGATTACCAGCGGCAATGAATTGATCATTTCTTACGACCCAAAAACCGGCAAAGAACTCTGGCGGACCAAAGGTCACGCGAGCAATGCCATTGCAACACCATTGGCAGGCAACGGCATGGTTTTCGTCTACGCTGGATTTCCAGTTAAGAAGACGCTTGCTATCACTCTCGGCGCATCGGGCGATCTGAGCGATAGCAAGAACATTGTTTGGCAGTACGACAAGGGCACCGCTTATGTACCGTCTTCGATTCTGTACGGCGACTACCTGTACCTGTTGTCGGACCGCGGAATAATCACCTGCCTCGAAGCGAAGACCGGAAAGATAGTCTACGAAGGCGGGCGAATTCCGATTCCTGCCACGTTCACCGCATCGCCGGTAGCTTTCGATGGAAAGATTCTACTGACCAGCGAAGACGGCGACACCTTCGTAATCAAAGCCGGTCCGAAACATGAAGTGATCGCCACCAACTCGATCGCGGAACCCGTGTTTGCGTCCCCTGCGATCTCCGATGGAATGATCTTTATTCGTGGCGAGAAGAATCTTTATTGCATAGCGAATTGAAATCACAGATGAATCCGGATGAATACAGATCGGAATTTGTTTTGTCCATCTGTGTTTGTCTGGGTTCATCCGTGGTTGTTCTCCGAGGAGATCCTGCATGAAATCCAAGTTGGTCATCAGTTGCGCGGTCGCGGTCCTCTTTCTCTTGCAGATCGTGCTGGCACTCGCAAAGCCGGACTTCAGCGGCACATGGGTCATGGACACAAACCGCAGCTTTAGCAATCCGCCGGGACTGGAGCAAACCTTGATGGTTGTCCATGCCAACGATCAGATCAAAGTCGAGGCGAAGCTAAAGACTCAGCAGCAGGGTGAGCAGACGATCAACGAAACCTACACACTTGACGGCAAGGAGACAGAGTTTGCGCCACCCGGAGCGCAGCCCGGTGCCAAGGGCAAACGCAAAGCAATGTGGTTGCCGGATGGGCGAGGCGCGGTCATTGAGGACATCGTCACTTCTGACTCTCCCAATGGCCTGGTCACTCGAAAAACAACGCGCAAATGGACGCTGTCACCCGACGGCCGCACACTGACAGTTGATTACTACTTCGACGATCAAAGAGGATCCTTCGAAGCGAAACGCGTTTTCGTGAAGAAGTAGCCATTCTCCTTGCACGAACACGAAAGGGGAAAGAGTAATGCATCGGCGCACCTTCCTGACATCAACTCTTGCAATCGCCAGCCAGTTCTTCATGTTATTTCCCGCAATCGGACGCGAGAAGGTTCTTGAGCCGGATCTGGCGAAGCTAGCCGAGGGCAAGGGGTGGACGGTGACTAACCGTACCGTCAGCGTCATCGATGCTGGTTCAGTAAAGGGTGTCCACTTTGACGAAAGGCCGGGGGCGGGCATTGCCTGGATCGATGATTATGAGTTTGCCAACGGCGTTATCGAATTTGAAGTGAGAGGCAAGAATGTCCCTCAGCAGAGTTTTGTCGGCGTGGCCTTTCATGGGTCCGACGTCGTGACGTACGACGCGGTGTACTTCCGACCCTTCAATTTCAAGAGCGAAGATCCAGAACGGAGAGGCCACGCTGTGCAATATATTTCACAGCCAACTTTCACATGGCAGAAGTTGAGGAGTGAGCATCCAGGCGCCTACGAGCAGCCCGTCCAGCCGCCCCCGGACCCTGACGGCTGGTTTCACGTGCGCATTGTGGTGAACAGCCCAAAGGTCAGCGCTTTTGTCAACAATGCCAAGCAGCCCAGCTTGTTAGTTGAGCAGTTGAGCGCCCGCAAGAAGGGGCGAATCGGGATATGGGTCGGGGAAGGCTCGGGCGGTGATTTCGCGAACCTTCGAATCATTCCCGCGACGTGAGACCTGCTTAGCTTGACAGTGGCGCGCCAGTCGGCCGGCGATCGGAGGACCAGGGATCATGGAATCAGCACCTAAATCAGCACCGTGGCATCAATCGATGACGGTGCTCATGATTGCGACGCTTCTGTTACCTCCCCTTGGCCTGGTCATGCTCTGGATACGCAAGGACTCGGGAATCGGCAAAAAGATATTCGCTTCGTTTGCCATACTGGCACTGGTCGCATCCTATCTGTTCTTCGCGTATAGCCACGGCCTTTTCGCACGGCGCGACCCAAATATGGAAGGGCACTACGACGAGCTTGAGCGGCAGCGCGCCGAGCAGCGAGCAGCAGCAACACCGGCTTCCTCCACTCCTACTTCCAGCGCCGATCCAAAGGCAAACCCGGCTGCGGCAGCGGTTTCCAATGCCAATGAATCAAAAGCGGGTCCGGTTGCGCCTGCGGTAAGATCCAGTCGAAGCTATTGGACCAACTACCGCGGACCCGCACGAGACGGACGTTATGACGAAGCGCCCATTCGAACTGCCTGGCCTGCTGAAGGACTCCCTCTGCTTTGGAAGCAACCGATCGGTGGCGGCTACGCGTCGTTCGTCGTAGCGGAAGGAATGGCCTTCACCATCGAGCAGCGACGGCGCCAGGAAATCGTAGCCGCTTACGACGTCGAGACCGGACGCGAATTGTGGACTCACGGCTCAGACGCGGAGTTCATAGAGTCGATGGGCGGAGACGGACCCCGCGCAACCCCGACCTGGGAAGCGGGCCGCTTGTGGGCGCTCGGCGCAGAAGGCGATCTTCGGTGCTTCGACGCAAAGACCGGAAAGCTTCACTGGTCCAGGAATATTCTTGCGGACAACGGGGCGTCGAACCTTCAATGGGGAATGGCTGCCGCTCCGCTGATCGTCGATGACAAAGTAGTCGTACTGCCGGGTGGTCGGTCAGGCAAATCGGTCGCGGCCTACAACAAGCTGACTGGCGCGCCGGTGTGGAAGTCTCTCAACGACACACAGGCTTATGTTTCCCCGATGCTTGTGACGCTGGCAGGCAAGCGCCAGATACTGGTCGAAACCGCCAATCGAGTAGTCGGGCTTGCTGTCGAAGATGGGTCGTTGCTATGGGAGACGAGCTGGAACACCGACATGGGCATCAACTGTTCGCAGCCGATTGTCATCGACGTAAATCGCTTCTTCCTTTCGTCCGGTTACGGCAAGGGCGCGGCGATGGTTGAGATCACGGGCAGTGGTGGCGGATTGACGGCTCGCAAGGTCTGGGAAAACAGCTCGATGAAGAACAAGTTCAACAGTTCGGTATTGTATGAAGGCAACATATATGGGCTTGATGAGGGGATTCTGACCTGCGTCGATGCGACTACGGGCGACCGCAAATGGAAGGGCGGGCGCTACGGCTACGGTCAGGTGATTCTTGCAAGCGGTCACCTTGTGGTCATCACCGACACGGGAGAGCTGGTGCTGGTGAAGGCAACTCCCGATAAGCACACAGAGGTTGCGAAATTCTCAGCGATTGAGGGAAAGACCTGGAACTATCCTGCGATTGCCGAGGGCCGGTTGCTCGTTCGCAATCAAACGCAGATGGCTTGCTTTGACCTATCAGGTAAGTAGAATTCAGCCGGAACGAGACCCGGAACGAGACCATGTAAGGGCGGTCCTCCTTAGTCGCCCCAAATAACAATAACGTGGGGCGGCTACTGAGGACCGCCCCTACGTGAGTTCAAGAGAATGTTTTGCCCTAACTGCGGATCCGAAGAACGCCAGGTCAGCCAGTTCTGTCGCGCTTGCGGGACGGACCTGCGTCTTGTGCGCGTGAGTCTCGAGAAACCCGATGCAATTACTGCCTCGGCGGTTTCCGCGCGCGACGAGATCGGGCACGCCATTGCCGACAGGATAAGGGAGCTCGAGACAGCAAGAGATCTCCAAAAGGTAGCCGAAGACGTGCTTCCTCAGATCGAGAAGTTTCTGGAGTCCCCACAACAAAGGCGTCTGCGAGGCATCCGCCATGGTGTAGTGACCAGTGCCATCGGTCTGGGCGCGACGGTGTTCTTTTTTGTGTGGGGTCTGGCTGCGAAGGATATGTTCTTCTTGACCGGTCTCGGCGTTACAGCTTTCCTCATCGGTCTGGGTCTTGTGATCAACGCCTTGTTGTTCACAGTTCCTAAGCAGTACGCTGCACAAGCCTCGTTGGACACTCGCCAGAGAGCCCTGATCGACGATACGCCCGATCGCATTATCGCGGTGAAACGCGAGCTAACGACTGCCGAACCTCTGAGCCCACCGCCGTCGGTGACTGAACAAACGACCCATCATTTGGCGGACTCGCCTGCGGCGACGCCCCGCGTTCGAGAATCTGGTTGAGTTCTTTCGTCAGCGTATCGTTCGACGTACCGCCGGAAAAAAATCTCACCGGCTATTCCGATGCCTTGCGTTTTAGAATCGCGCGACCCTCCGGCAGCGGCTTGCCGTTCGCGAACGCCACGAAGTTTGATTCCACCGTGTTCTTATCCTTGATCTCGAGAGCGCCCTGATGGACATGGGCATCAACCTTCGGATCGAAGTTCGTTCCGCCGTTGAACGCGAACTTGATCTCGCCTGGCTTATCGCTCTTCTCGAACTTCATGATCGGCGCGTTCTTGAGCGCGCAATAGTGAGTGAGCAGCAGTTGGTTCCCATCCATGTGATAGATCGAGACCATCTCGGATGGCTGGCCCGCATTGTAGGTCTCCACAATTGAGCTGCCGGCGGCCGTTACTTTGAAGCTCACCAACCGCGAGCTACTGCCGTGTTCGTGATCGCCGCTCGCCCTGTCCCAGTCTCCTGCGAGGGTCTTTAGAAATTCGAATGCTGAAGCCGCGTCGTAGACAACTGTCTCGGGCGAGCCAGCCGACTTTTTCGCATCCTTCGATTGACCCGCCCAGGACGCGGGAACCAACGCGAGAACTAAAGCAAGACTCGAAAGCAAAACCATCGTTCTCTTCATACTCTTCTCCTTCGCTCTGAGGTTTGGCGGATACTAACATGATTACCCCAGGAACAAGAAAGACAATGGGTCGTTGTCGCGGCGCTCATTTGGACAGAGCGCTCTGCTCCAATCGCTTCTGCGCCGCGACTGTTAGCTTGTAGAGAATGGCGTCTCGTAAGTACGACGGATCTTGGTTATATTTCGAGCACCTGCTCGATGTGAACCGTCCCGTTCTTGCCAGACTTCAAGACGTAAGTAAACCCTTCCCTGGCCAATTCTTTGTCAACGTACACCCGATCAATCGGATCGTCGCCGCTCGGCTGAAGGTCCAACTTTGAGTAAGGGAATTGTAAAGTTCGGTTAGAGGTCTTGATCTCGACAGCCTTCTTGCGATTATTGTGTTTGACTGATCATATCTTCATAGATTCAGAGGGCTCTCAAAACAGGAGCTTCAATCCAAACTGAATATGTCGGGGACTCTGAGCCGACAGTATCCGCCCGAAGGTCGGCGAGCCCAAAAAGTTATCCGGCAAATTGAAGTTCGGATGATTGAACAGATTGAAGGCCTCGGCGCGGAATTGCAGATTGAGTCCTTCGACTATCTTCGTCGTCTTCAGCACCGACGCGTTGAAGTTCGCGAAGCCCGGGCCATCCAGTATGTTTCGACCCGCATTCCCAAAGCTCCCAAAAGGCGGAAACGCAAACGCCGACGTGTTGAACCAGCGATCCGGCGTGCGACTCGAAAGCTCGGCGTTGCCGACGACGTTCGGACGATCATTGGCGCCAAAGCCCAGTGTCGACCGGCCGGTGTTGCTGTTGTCGATGTCCGAAAGCAGCGCAACGGTGAACGGCCGCCCGCTCTGCAAGGTGATGATCCCAAAGGTCTGCCAGCCAGAGAGAAGCGCGGACAGCAATCCACTATTCGCAATAAACGTCCGGCCCTTCCCACAGGGGAAATCGTAACCGTAGCTCACTGACAGGCGATGCCTCACGTCGAAATTCGAGCGGCCCCGCTCGCCGGCAGTGTTGAAACTGTCCTGGGGAAAGTTCGGGTCGCCCGCACTCGAAAAGAAACTCGACGCGTTGTCGATTGATTTCGACCACGTGTAAGACGAAAGGATCGACAGACCGAAGTCCAACCGCTGCTGGAACCTCACCTGCAGGCTGTTGTAGTTTGAATTCGCGCTCGACTCTTCAAACGTGATGTCGTCAAACTGAGGAACCGGACGGGGATTGAACGGCGCGGGACTTGGCCGCGGCTGATTGATGTCGCGGGCAGTTATAAGCTTGGTTCCCTTACTCCCAACATAAGCGACTTCAAGCACGCGACTCTTGCCCAGCGCTTGCTGCAAGCTCACATTCCACTGCTGCGAGTACGGAGTCCGCAAATCACGTTGAAACCCGAAAGCCGACTTTGGCAACGGAACCGGGAAGAAGCTCGGGAACGGATCGTTGAGAGTCAACGGCAAACCCGGAAGCGAGAAGAAGAGATTGAAGTCGAAGAACGGCGCGTTGAAGTAAAGCCCTTCGCTCGGCGCAAGCGACGACTGGTCGTAGTAAATGCCGTAGCCCGCGCGCAACACAGTGTCGGCTTTGCGTCCGAGGGTCCAAGCGAGACCCACACGCGGCGCCCAGTTGTTCCTGTCTGGTTCGTAACCGCTCCGCGGAATCCCGTTGGTCCCCACTGCGATCAAACTGTGCGTCGCGGGATCGTAAAGGTTCGCCCGGTCGAAGGCGTCAACCGGCGGCGAGTTGTACTCGTAGCGCATGCCCGCCGAAATAGTCAGGTTCGGTTTGATCCTGAAGCCGTC
>DATLWF010000389.1:0-6052 GCA_035576605.1 Blastocatellia bacterium
TGCTCATATCCGACCCCTCCTGAACGTGAACGGTTGTTGCGGATGAGTATAAACCAGGAATGCCGGCAACCATAAGAGTTTCTGGAATGTTCCGCTCCAAAGGCGTCGGCCATTCACTGCGGACGACGGCCCACGGACTACTAGGGACTACGGACTACGGACCACAGACTAGGATAGCGGTTTTACCGGCGGTGTTATATAAATTCACAGCGAACCCTGTTGTGACTTTGAAGAGGAATCACATATCGTGGATCAGATACTGACCCCAGTCGAAGTGCGGGTGCTCGGCTCGCTGATCGAAAAAGAGATCACCACTCCGGAGTACTATCCGCTCACGCTCAATGCGCTCACCAACGCGTGCAATCAAATTTCCAACCGTGATCCAGTAGTCTCGTTCGATGACAGGACCGTGGCTCGGGCGCTGGAAAGCTTGCGGGAAAAGAAGCTCGCATGGATGGTGACCGGCGTCGGGCGCGTGCCAAAGTACGAACACAGGTTCACTGAAGCGCTTCAGCTTGCCGAGCAGGAGGTCGCCGTGCTCTGCGTGCTGATGCTTCGCGGGCCACAGACTGTCGGGGAGATTCGCGGTCGCACCGGACGGCTGTATGAGTTCAAAGAACTCGAAGAAGTTGAGCTGACGCTTCAGGCCTTGATGGCGGCCCAACCTCCGCTGACTTTGAGATTGCCACGCCAGCCTGGGACAAAAGAGTCGCGCTATGCGCATCTGCTGGCCGGAGAGGTGCAGGTTGAGGAGCGTGAACACGCGCCGCGGCTGGAACCGGCAATACTCGAGGTCCGCCAGGAAAACGAAAAACTAGCGAGGCTTGAAGGGAACCTGGCTCAAGTTCGAGATGAGTTGGCAGAACTAAAGCAACAGTTTTTCGATTTCAAGAAGCAGTTCGAGTGAGTTCCCTACGGGTGCGCGGTGCCTGCACGGCTTTCTGTGCAGAAGAGCAGGCAGCGATGTCTGCGCTCCCAGGGACTAATCGGTTCACTCGGTCCCACCAGTCGAGAGATCGCCCATCGCATTCTGGATCAATGTGATTGCGACAACCGCGGCGGTTTCGGTCCTCAATACCCGCGGGCCAAGAGTGACGGCACGGCAGCCGAAGTCGTTCAACAAATCCTGCTCGTCGTCGCTCCATCCGCCTTCGGGCCCGACTAGCGCGACGATCGGGCACCGCTTCGATATCCCGGCGAGCGCATCTGATACCGCTATCCCTCCTCTTTCACTGAACAACAGCTTCGCTCGCTCAATGTGAACGGCAGCACCGGGCGACGCGTCCGGCGATGCCTGATTCGCGGCGATGAACTCGCGAAGAGTGCGCGGCGATGTGATCTCAACGAGCCTGCGGCGGCCGCATTGCTTTATTGCTTCGAGCGAGATTCGCCGCCATCGCTCGACCCGCTTGGTTTTCTGTTGGTCGTCGAGCCGCACATCTGCGTATCGAGTCAGCAGCGGCGTGATCCCGCTCACGCCAAGCTCAGTCGCTTTCTGAACGATGAAATCGAACTTCTCTCCTTTGACGAGCGCCTGAGCGAGAGTTAGATCCAGCGGTGACTCGACAACATCAGTAAGCGTGTCCGAGATTTCCAGCTGCGCATGGTTGTTCTCAACTCTACGAAGGCTGCACTGGTACTCACGTCCGCAGCCGTCGAAGACGAAAGCCTCATCGCCGGGCGTCATCCGCAGCACGTGCATCAAGTGATGCGTCTCGTGAGCAGACAGAGTGACCAGCGAACCACCGATGTTATCGGGCGGTGCGTAGAATCTTCGACGCGCCATAGTTCTCTCCCGACCCTACAAGCTAAGTTTCACCGCGACGAGCGTACACCACTCGCCGGCCTCGCATCGCTCGGTTACTCTAAGACCGGAGGCGGCCAGCGTGCGCTCCACTTGCTCGGCTAATTCACTGAGTATGCCGGACAATATCATCAGTCCTTGAGTCGCGAGGCAACTAGTAAGGTCAGGCAACAAATCGACGATCACTTCCGCGGTCAGGTTGGCGACGACTATGTTGAACTGCTGACCGGCCAGATTGCGAGGCTGCCCTTCTAACAATTCGATGGAACTCGACACGCTGTTGATCGCTATGTTCTCCCGAGCGACTTCTACGGCTTGTGGATCGACGTCGATTGCAACCACGCGCGAGTCGGGCGCAAGCAACGCTGCTGCGATCGCGAGTATTCCGGTCCCGGTTCCTACATCAAGCAGGCTGCCGCCGTGCCAGTAGCGTTCGATGCCTTGCAAGCAAAGACGCGTAGTCTCGTGGGTCCCGGTGCCGAATGCCATACCCGGATCGATTTGAATCAACACTCGGCCGTCTCTCTTTGTGGGCAGCTTCCACGACGGCGCAACGACCAGCCGATTGCCGATCTCGACAGCTTCGAATCCTTCTTTCCACTTCTGCATCCAGTCCTGTTCCGGAACCGTTGAGATTGAAAAATCAATCAGGGCAGACTGCCGGCCGGATCGCGCGAGCTCAGTCCCAACTGCCTGTTTGACTTCGCCGGCATTTGGTTCTTCAACAAAGTAGGCGCCGAGCTTTACGTTGTCAGCGGACTCGTCGAGGGTGACGATTCCCGTTGACCCGAGATCGAAAAGCAGCGCGCTGGCGTCTTCCTCAGCGTCTCGCGAGACGCTGAGTGTGACGAGCCACCAGTGAGAATTGCCGATTGGCGATTGTCGATCGTCCATTGTCGCTTGATTGACGATTGCGGATTGTCGACTGGGGCTGCCTACCGTGCAACGAACAATCGGCAATCGGCAATCGGCAACGCCGCCCAATCACCGGATTCCAAGTTCATCCAACGCGCGCTCGTCGTCCCGCCAGCGTTCACGTATCTTTACGAAGAGGTTTAGGAAAACGCGCCGGTCGAGTAGCTTCTCGATGTCGGCACGAGCGGCAGTGCCGATTTCTTTCAGCCGGGCGCCGGCTTTCCCGATTACAATCGCCCGGTGCGACGGTCGCTCGACGTAGATCAGACAGTGAATCTTTGTGATGCCCTGAGCTTCTTCCCAACGTTCGGTCACGACTGCGGTGACGTACGGCAGCTCCTCGCCGGTCACTTGAAGAATCTTCTCCCGCACAAGCTCCGCGGCGAGCACCCGCTCGGGCTGATCAGTCATCTCGTCTTCCGGATAGAGCATTGGGCCGGCTGGAAGACATTCGAAGATCTTCCCGATCAGCAAATCGGCGCCGTCTCCGGTGAGCGCAGAGATCGGAATGACTTCAGCAAACTCACGCTCGCTGGAATAGCGGCCGATGAGCGTCAGCAGTCTTGTCTTGTCACGCAGCGCGTCGACTTTGTTGGGCAGCAGGAAAGCGCGGGTCTCGACGCGCCTCAACATCTCGAGCACGAACTGATCGCCGTGACCCATCGGTTTGGTGGCATCGATCAGGAGCAGGATCAAATCGACCGTCGACAGCGCGTCGGTAACAATAGCCATCATCCTGCGATTGAGCTTGTAACCGGGTTTGTGAACGCCGGGTGTGTCAAGAAAAGCAATCTGTCCCTCGGGTCGCGTGAGCACGCCGGTGATTCGAGTGCGAGTTGTTTGAGGCTTGTCGGAAACGATGGCGATCTTTTCGCCGATGACTCGATTGAGCAGAGTGGACTTGCCGGCGTTAGGTCGCCCGATCAGCGCCACTACTCCGGATTTGCGATGTTCGTCGTTCACAGGGTTCCATGCCAGAAGCGGGTTAGCTCGCAGTAGCGCCGAATTCTTTACGGTTGCGACGCCTTCTTCTTAGTCAGACTAAGGCGCCTGTCCGTGATTTGTTGGTGATGTGCAGTTGGCTGTTCTACTCACCAGTAGCCCTCGACTCAGCTTCATCAGGAGCCGGCGCTTCAATACTACTCAACCGGATCCGGTTCACACGTTTGTTGTCAGCGTCGACGACTTCGAATCGCAAGCCCTTGAAGTCCATTTTCTCGCCGACTTCGGGAACGTGACCCAGTTCGTTGATTATCAATCCCGCCACGGTCGTAAAATCGTCCGCTTCGATCTCTTTGTCATAGAGCAGCTCGACCTTTCTTATCTCTGCGCTGCCATCGATCAAATACGAACCGTCTTCTGTCCGTATGATTTCGTCTGAGGTGGTAGCTTCGTCCTCGTCTTCGATCTCACCTAGTATCTCTTCGATTATGTCTTCGACGGTCACCAGTCCGGCCACTCCGCCATATTCGTCGATGACCATCGCGATCTGGACTTTTGCCTTTTGCATCTCTTCGAGCAGCGCCCGCACAGACTTGCTTTCAGGGACGAAGTAAGCGGGCCGCATGCATCTGGTCACGGGCATCGACATCTTCTCCGCGTCGCAAAACGCCAGCAAGTCCCGAACGTAGACGATTCCCTCGATGGTGTCGATCTGATTGCGATACACAGGTATACGCGAATGCTTCGACTCGATCATCAACTGTCTGGCGTCGGCTACCGTTGCGGTGGATTCGATTGCAATGATTTGAGGCCGCGGGCGCATGACCTCGGCGACCCGTGTATCGCTGAACTCGATGATGGATTGAATTAACTCACCTTCGGACTCCTCGATTATTCCCGCCTCTTCCCCGACGTCGATGAAAGCCTGGATCTCTTCCTTGGTCTCGTCTGCTTCTTCTTCGGCGATCATCTCCTCCGGCTCGGGACTCCTCATTCGATTGAGAAGTCCGATCACGGGCGCGACGAACACCGAGAAGAAGCGATAAAAGATCTGGAAAGCGGGCAGCAGCGCCCAGAACACATCTTCCGGCTGGTTCTGTGTTAGAAGACGCGGGACGAGTTGCCGAAAGAGGACTACGACTACAAACGCAGCAATGAAGGCTAGAAGCAGCGGGAAGCCGGCTCCGGCATCGATGAACACGTCGGCGAGCAGAATCGCGATCGCGGCTATGGAGAGCTGTGTGCCAAGTATCAGTATCAGCTCAAACCGGCGGCGGTGTTCCATCAATTCGCGAAAGAAGCGCACCCGCCGCGGGCTGTCCTCGCGTTCGCCGCTCAGAACTCTGAGCGAGACCTCGCTCAGCGATTCGTACGCGCTCTCAATCGTGGAGAGGAAGACCAGCAGGAATAACACGACGCCGGTCACTGTTAACTCGGTTAGCATAGCAGAAGTGATTCGTGAATCGTGACTCGTGATTCGTGAGACAGGCGCGATTTCAGAGTTCAAGGTTTAGGATGCGCTCCCCGGTAACGCCAGTCGAGCTCTCCCCTCCGGTCACGCATCACGTATCACGCATCACTCGCCAAGCAGCTTCCTTCGCAGCCTCAACTCGAGCCGATTCATCTGGCCGCGGTCAGTCTCGTGATCGTAGCCGCACAGGTGAAGCACGCCGTGGATCACGAGCTCGTCCACTTCGCGTTCAAACGAGTGGCCCGCGTTGTCTGCCTGCTTCAGCGCAGTGTCGGTTGAAACCACGATGTCACCCAGGAATGCCGATACGCCGCTGCCAAAGATCGAAACCTCGCTCGCGTGTCCTCGCTCATCCTCAGCCGGAAAAGAAAGCACGTCGGTCACCCGGTCGTTTCCCCTGAATTTGCGATTCAGATCTCGTATGACGCGGTCACGGACGAACGCAACCGTCAGGTTCGCCTCTGCCCTCCCTATTGCGCCGAGCGTCGCGTCTACCAGACTGGCGACGCGGCGTGCGTCGATGCGAGCGAGCCTCTGCCGGTTTACGACTTCAATCGCCACGAGCCTCTCTGAGCTTTGGTGATTGGGACGGTTTCGAGGTGACCGCCGGTATACCGCCCGAGTCGAACGCCTCCATTGCCGGCGCTACTTTTGACAACTGGTTGAAGTCGTAACCCGGATAAGCGATCCGGTGGTGATGAATACCCATCAGTACCTTGACGAAGCTCTCCGCCACAATCCGCAGGTCGCGCAGGGTGATGTCGCATTCATCGAACTGGCCGTCATCCCGCAAGCGGCCGCTGATCATGTCGACCATGTTGCGTAACTTGCCGGGAGTCGGCTCATCCACCGTGCGCGCGGCTGCTTCGACTGAGTCGGCAATCATAATTATTGCAGCTTCTCTGGTCTTCGGTTTTGGA
>DATLWF010000390.1:0-7490 GCA_035576605.1 Blastocatellia bacterium
AATATTAACGAGTTCGTCAGAAACTTCGAAACCGCGACCGCGACTCTACGCGATCGTTTTAGACAAAGACGCGACGTGGCCAGCGATGTCAGCGACGTGCTTGCACAAGCCGCTTTCATCGACCGTTTCATGGGACGACATAGATTGGCTTCCAACGCGGAACAGGACTGGTCCGCACTCCGTTCGGATCTCGACGGATTGGCGCGCTACTACAACGTGGCGTGGAGTTGGGACGCCGGGACAGGCGAGCGCCCATATCGTATCAGCCAACAACAAGAAGTCGATCAGTTGCTGCGGCGCATCGAGACGCGATCGACCCAGTTTCGTCAGAGCCTTTATGCCGCGCTTAATCAGAGCCGCATCGACGGGACCAGGCAAGAAGACAATATTAACGAGTTCGTCAGAAACTTCGAAACCGCGACCGCGACGCTACGCGATCGTTTCAGACAAAGACGCGACGTAGGCAACGATGTCAGCGAGGTACTTGCGAAAGCCGCTTTCATCGACCGCTTCATGGGACGGAATAGATTGGCTTCCAACGCAGAACAGGACTGGTCCGCACTCCGTTCGGA
Source organism: Blastocatellia bacterium (assembly GCA_035576605.1). Classification (GTDB taxonomy): domain Bacteria; phylum Acidobacteriota; class Blastocatellia; order UBA7656; family UBA7656; genus Onstottus_A. Next base: position 573 of record DATLWF010000390.1, read on the forward strand.
TCTCGACGGACTGGCGCGCTACTACAACGTGGCGTGGAGTTGGGACGCTGGGACTGGCCGGGGTCCGGGAGCGAGCCGTTTAACTGGAACCTATCGCGTAGATCCCACACGCAGCGACAGAGTCGGCCGAGCGGCAAAGATTGCCACACGCGGTCTCTCACCGGAGGAGCAGCAGCGTGTCCGCGACATGCTATCGCGGCGACTCGAAGCGCCTGAGATGCTCGCTATCGAACGCAACGGTCGTAACGTCACTATCGCTTCCTCACGCGCACCCCAGGTTACCGTTGAGGCAGATGGACGCGACAGAATCGAGCAGACACCGCGGGGCCGCACCGTTCGCGTTAATGCCGCACTCAACCTGGATCAACTGGTAATCGCATCGACCGGCGACAGCGGTAACGATTATCGCGTCACGTTCGAACCGCTCGACAACGGGCGCCAGCTTCGGGTGACCCGCAGTATCGATAGTGAGAACCTGAGTCAGCCGGTGATCGTCACCAGCTACTACAACAAAACTTCTGAGGTGGCTCAACTGGATTTGTATACCGAAGCTGCACCTGTTGCAGAAAACAATCGAGGGCGGTCGCCGTTGCCCGATAGTACGCAGCTAGTCGCTACTCTCGACAACGATTTGACCACCAGGCAGGCGCGTACGGGCGATCGGTTTACCATGACCGTCCGGTCGCCGTCAGTTTACGAGGGCGCGGTAATCGAAGGCCATTTGTCACGCGTTGACCGCGGCGGCCGTGTATCGGGGCGTTCCGAGTTGGCGATGAACTTCGATCGAATCCGATTGCGGAGCGGAGCGACCCAAAGCTTCGACGGCTACATCGAGAGCGTCCGGGCCTCAAACGGCGAGGACGTTCGGGTCGATAACGAGGGGATAGTCTCCGAGCAGGATAGCCAATCCGCGCGCACGTTCACGCGGACAGGCGTCGGTGCAGCCGTTGGTGCGCTGATCGGCGCGATTGCCGGTGGCGGCAAAGGCGCGGCCATTGGGGCGGCGATCGGCGCAGGGACCGGCGCAGGCTCGGTATTCATACAGGGCCGCGACGATCTCGAGTTAATCAGGGGCACCGAGTTCACTATTCGCGCCAGCCTGCCCACCAGGTATCGGGAAGGGCCAGGCGAGTCGCGTCGCTAGATTTGCTTTTTGGATGAACGCTTACTGTGTGCGTCGTGAGTGGCCAGGAGGAGGCAGGCCAATGATTCTGATGATAGCGTTAGGACTCTTCACGACTCTCCTTGGAGTCGTCCTCGGGTGCACGGTGCTGGAGCTCACGGTGCGAGCTTTAGTCCACAGCTTAACCGACCATCCGGCGAAGGGAGTCGTTAGACCAGTAGGCGGCGGTCCACGATGGCAGACAAATTCCTAGGAATGATTAGGCACTGAGCGATGCCGAGGAAGAAAACGAATATATGCTACATGAGCCCCCTTGGGAGTCGGTGATCGCAGGGCCTGATCGGGCGCGATCCATCGGGCGTTGAGGATTCTCGCGCACCGATTCCTCCACAATCGTGTAGTCAAGTTCTGACTGGCAGTGATGCCGCATGCTCCTTAGAGCGGGGGCATCTCGCATTGCCCTCGCTCTTATGATACTGTTCGCACCTCGAATCCCTGACAACTTCTCAAACGAGCGATGTTGACGGTTGCGATTCCGGGTGTGCGGTAAATGAACCTGACTCGCCATCCACACAGTACTCATGGCGGTGTGCGGCCAAAGGCGCTTCCACCTCTTCAAACCAAGCTGCTGACGCAAGGTGGATATCCAGCGTACTTAGTCTGGGTTTTGGCCGTAGCCGCCGTATACTTTGCCGCGGCGAAGCTTGGGTTGTCGCTGGCTTTCTTACACGTCAGCGTATCGCCGGTATGGCCCCCAACTGGCATCGCAATAGCGGCTGTCCTTTGGTTAGGGTACCGAATCTCACCAGCGATCCTGCTCGGAGCTTTTCTAGCGAACCTGGCGACTGGGGAGCCGGTGGCAATTGCTGGTGGCATAGCAATCGGCAATACCCTTGAAGCGGTATCCGCCGCGTTCCTGGTTCATCGCTTCGTTGGATCTCAAAGCCCCTTCTATCGCGTCCGGGATGTTCTGAAGTTTGTGATGGTCGCGGTTCTTGTTAGTCCGATCGTAAGTGCCACCATTGGCAACGCGAGTCTATGTATCGGCGGCGCCGCTGAATGGACCAACTTTGGCCGTCTGTGGCTGACCTGGTGGATTGGTGATGGAGTAGGTGCACTGGTTGTAGCGCCGCTAGTGCTTACCTGGATTGAAAGACCGGCTGATCGCTGGTCGCCGCGCAGGTGGGCGGAGGCTCTGATCCTGATGAGTCTACTGACCGCCGCTTCGACAACAGTTTTCCGGGAAGCGCTGCCCTCCAATTTCGTCAACCTCGCTTTGGGACGCTTGATCGTTCCCTTTCTCTTGTGGGCGGCAATCAGGCTGGGTCCTCGCGGCGTCGCGACCGCGATCACGTTGTTTTCAGGCATAGCGATTTGGGGTACCCGGCTGGGATTAGGGCCGATTGTAGACCAGAGTCCGAACGACGCGTTGTTGCTCTTGCAGGTGTCGATCGCTGCGAACGGAATTACATTCCTTGCGTTAGCCGGCGTTGTCGCCGAGCGTAAAGAGGCCGAGCAAGCCATCTCTTTGCTGGCGTCGATCGTCGAGTCCACCGATGATGCGGTCATTGGGAGAACGCTGGAGGGAATTATTCTGACGTGGAATAAGGGCGCAGAAAAACTCTACGGTTATTCGGCTGACGAGGTGATCGGTCGCCCGCTGTCGATACTGATTCCGCCCGACCGTAGTGATGAGCTGCCACAGATTGTGGACCACCTGAAGCGCGGAGAACACCTTGATCGCTATCAAACCGAACGGGTGAGGAAAGACGGCCAGATCATCTCCGTATCTCTTACAGTCTCGCCAATCAAGGATTCAGCAGGAAGGATTGCGGGGGGTTCTGTAATCGCGCGTGATATTACAGAGCGCAAGGCGGCCGAACGTCGTCTGGCCGGCAACCTTGGGGTCACTCGACTCCTTGCTGAATCGCCAGCGCTCGGTGACGCAATGCCCCGGGTTCTTCAGACGATCTGCGAGTCATTTGGATGGGTGCTAGGCGCGATGTGGGTATTAGATTCCGACGCCAACGAGTTGCAGTGCCAGGAGGTTTGGCGGAACGCTTTGGTAGAGGCCGCCGAATTCGAGTCGATCTGCTTCGAGCGCACCTTCTCACCCGGAATTGGCTTGCCCGGGCGCGTATGGACCAGCTTGGAGCCCGTATGGATTCCGGATGTCGCCGAAGATGACAACTTTCCGCGCGCTCCATTCGCAGTTGCCGCAGGGCTTCACGCCGCCTTCGCATTCCCAATACTCTCGGGTGAGAAACCCATCGGCGTGATGGAGTTTTTCAGTCATGAGATCCGCGAGCCAAACACTGAGTTGCTGGCAATGGTCGGCGGCATCGGAAGCCAGATCGGCCAATTCATGGAACGGAAGCGGGCCGAGGAGGCCCTCCGGCAAAGCGAAGAGCAACTGCGCCTGGCACTCGAAGCAGCCAACATGGGCGCCTGGGAGTATGACGTTCGGACCGGAATCGTCAAATGGTCAAGTAGCCTTGAAATGATTCACGGCCTTGCACCGGGCGGCTTCGGTGGGACTTTTGATGATTACCTGACAGGCATACATCCCGAGGATCGTGAATTTGTCATGCTGTCCCTCGCACGGAGCGTTGAGCAGGCCGCTGCGCACGACATCGAATACCGGATTATTCTGCCCGATGGCACAATCCGCTGGGTCGAAGGAAAGGGCGAAGTCATCTGCGATGATACCGGCAAGGCAACCCGTCTGACCGGTCTGTGTATGGATATATCTGAACGCAAGCTTGCGGAAGATGAGCGCGAGCGGCTTCTTTCGCGCGAGCAGCAGGCACGCGCCGAGGCAGAAGCAGCAAATCGCGCTAAAGACGAGTTTCTTGCTTTAGTCTCACACGAACTCCGCACGCCACTAAACTCGATAAGCGGGTGGGTCGACATCCTTCTGGCGTATCCGGATCGGAGTGAGGCTCACATCGCCCGCGCACTTGAAGTTATAAAACGTAACGCCGGGCTTCAGGCGCGCATCATCGAAGACATCCTTGATGTTTCCCGCATCGTCACCGGCAAATTACAGCTCGATATTCGACCGGTCGAACTTCCAGCCATCATCCAGGCAGCCATAGCGGCCGTGCAACTGACAGCCGATGAAAAACAGGTTCGACTCCGGCAGGTGCTCGATCGTTCCACTGAACCGGTGTCGGGCGATCCACACCGGCTCCAGCAAATCATTTGGAATCTATTATCCAATGCAATCAAGTTTACCCCTGGCGGAGGAGAAGTAGAGATTGGGCTTGAACAGATTGGTTTCAATGCTCGAATCACGGTAAGAGATAACGGCGAGGGCATACGGGAGGAGTTCTTGCCGCGCATTTTTGATCGGTTCAGCCAGGCCGATTCCTCCACGACTAGACGGTATGGCGGCCTAGGTTTGGGACTGGCCATAGTGCGACACCTGGTAGAGCTGCATGGCGGCACGGTTGAAGCCTACAGTGCAGGCGAGGAGCAAGGAGCCGTGTTCACAGTAACGCTCCCTCTTGAGCCTGCGCGGATAGAGTCACTTGTCGCGCAGGGAGAGTCGGATGCCGACGGGCGATCTGCCTCGCCGCTGTCCGGCCTCAGAATACTGATCGTTGATGACGATATCGATTCCCGGGAAATGCTTGCTGCTCTACTTGCGTTGCGTGCGGCTAAAGTGAGATCTGCCAGTTCGGTCCGCGAAGCCCTCGCAGCGCTCACTGAATGGAATCCGGATGTCCTGATCTCCGACATTGGGATGCCGGGCGAGGACGGCTATGATCTGATCAGAGAAGTGAGGTTGAGAAGTGCGGATGAGGGCGGGAGAATTCCGGCAATAGCACTTACCGGGTATGCGGCTCCTCAAGAGGCCGAGCGTGCCCTGTCGGCAGGCTATCAATCTCATCTGTCTAAGCCGATCGAGCCAAGCCGCCTGGTCAGAGTCATCGCCAGCTTCGGCCTCGAGAGTGGGAACGGCTCTTAGTGAAAATGGTGGCCGTGGGCATATCTCACCCACGGCCACCACTCAAGTGAACCTTCTAACGGTTCTTTCGTTCACGGTTCGGGTCGCCGGACTTCGGGCTTTGCTGGCTGCCTCCTCCACTTCTTTGCTCGCCACGCTGGCTGGGATTCTGGCCACCTTTCTGAAAATCTTTGTCTTCTTGGTCGTGGCCAGGCTTGTTGTTGATCTCTTGTTGTTTCGGTTTGTTTGCTGACATAAACACGCTCCTTTTCTTTGAGTGCCTCGACTCTGTTAATGAATAGACCTAGGCCGCCTATTCCCCTTACCCTTTCAAAACGCCTAGCGGGTAATAACTTTGCGCTTTCAGGTGTTCTCGATGTCGCGGTCTTGTTGCAAAGATCCGCGTTTACGGGACCGCTCGCCGCCCCGATACCAATTGGATTATTAGCACCACCAATGCAATAACGAGTAGGAGGTGTATAAAACCACCTAACACGTAGCCGCCCACAAGACCGAGCAGCCAGAGCACAAGCAAAACAACGAAGATAGTCCAAAGCATAGTTTCTTCTCCTTTGACCGATCCCCTGAATCTCGGTCTGAGCAGATAACAATCCCAGCATTACCAACCCTGATGATGTGATCGTCACGAGTCGGAGAACTCTGCATTCACTCAACGCCTTGATCCACCGAGTGGTTATCACTTCTCTGAGCTGGTCGTCGCCAGCGCGCGTCGCAGGTTTTTAATACGTTCATCGATAGAAACTCCGAGCCGTTCGTCAACGGCGCGACAATGTTCGAAATCTCTTTCAGCCTCGGTTTCATCGCCCTTGAGCAGTTCGACTAAGCCGCGATTTAGATACGCCTGAGCGGATCGGGGATTAACCTCTAAAGCTCGGTTGTAGTCGGCGAGTGCGGCGTCTAGTTCCTTTCTGGCAAGCTTGACGTTACCGCGATTGTTGTAAGGAGCATCCAACCGCGGATCGAGCCTCATGGCGCGGTTGAAATCATCCAGTGCTTTGTCCCAATTCCGCTTCGCATACCATGCGTTTCCTCTACTCAAATAAGCGACTGCGTTCCTGGGATTGATAGCGATTGACCGGTCCATGTCAGCAATCGCTTCGTCCCATTTTCCTTGCGCGTAGTGCGCAATCCCCCTGTTGAAATACGCACCAGGATTGCCTGGGTCGATTTGAATTGCCTGGGTGTAATCGGCTACGGCCTTCTCCAATTCTCCCTTGATCTGCCACGCAGCACCTCTGTTGTTGAGGGCCTCAGCATAACGAGGAGCAATCCCAATTGCCTGGTCATAGTCGGCAATTGCTTCGTCAAGGTCTCCCTTGGCATATCGTGCAAGGCCGCGACCATCGTAGGCAGCTGCGGCGCGAGGGATGATCACTATGGTACGTTCATAAGAAACCACGATGTCATCAGAGCGTCTTGCAACTCGCCGGCTCGGGCCATCTAGTAACGTCTGGAGAACTCGATCGAAGTCTGCAATCGCCCCATCAAAATCTTTCTTATCAAATCTGGCTAATCCGCTTGTGTAGTATCTTTCCGGAGACCCTGAAGTCTGAGCGGTGGCCGTGAAGCTCTCAACCAAAACAGCTATTAGGATCATCGACGCCCATCTCGCGGTTCGTGATAGCGGATTCGTAGTGAGCATCTCTGTCCTCCCTCATTCGTCACGCTCGGCAATTGGCGTACCGGTGATGTGACGAAGAGGTGGCCTGGGACGCCCGTTCACTGGGCTCGCGCCTGAGAGCGTAATCAAACGTTTGCGTTGGAGAGGGTCTAGTCGCTGGCCTGCGGGAGAATGTGGAGCATCGTTCTCTGTCCACCTTCA
>DATLWF010000391.1:0-6592 GCA_035576605.1 Blastocatellia bacterium
CCGCGTACAACGGGCGCATCCGCGCCATGATATATCCGGGGCAGATGGATACGTGCACGCTCGATCTGCTCCGCGCGGCCCGTCAGGCGGCGGATGACCTCGAGGTGCCGCTACAGCTCCACGCCGCGATGAACCAGCGCGAGTTCCATAAAATCCTGGAGCAGCACGGCAAGACGCCGATCGCCCTTTTACACTCCATCGGATTCCTGAAACCGAGGACTGGGCTGGGTCACTGCGTCTTCCACAACCGGCACTCGTGGTGTCACTACCCGTATGGCGACGATCTCAAGATGGTGGCCGACGACGGGACTACCGTCGTTCACGCACCTTACAAGTACGCCAAGATGGGAATTACGTTTGAATCGCTCGCGCGCTACTTCGCCGCCGGCATCAACATCGCGATCGGCACAGACACCTATCCCCAGGACATGATTCATGAGATGCGTTGGGCCGCGCTAATGAGCCGGATCGCAGACGGGAGCTTCACCGTTGGCAAGCCCCGCGACGTGTTCGATGCGGCGACGCTGGGCGGCGCCACCTACCTCGGCCGTGACGACATCGGCCGGCTTGCTGTGGGCGCGAAGGCCGACATCATCGTCGTCGACCTGCTCCAGGTGCACTACGGAGCCGTCCACGATCCGATCAAGGCGTTGGTCGAGTGCGGAAGCGGTCGCGATGTGGAAACGATCATCGTCGACGGCCAAATACTGGTCGAGCACGGCAAGGCGGTGCGCTTCGACGAGGCGGCGATGTTGCGCGAGGTTCAGGCGGAAGGCGAGCGCATCTGGCAGTCTGTTCCCGAGTGGCATTGGACGGGCAAGAGCGTCGATGACATCGTGCCGCCGAGCTACCCCGTGCGGGACTGACGGATGGTAGCCAGGCATACGCACTTCAAATTCAAGAAAGTCATGTGGTGACCGCGCTGCCGTTCTTAAATCGAGCGAGAGGCGCCGAGCAAATTACAATTCGCCAGCGTCCAAAGTTTACTCTTACACCACCCCGCCCCCAGCCTGCACATTCTGACCAGTTACCCAGCGGGCAGCGTCGCTTGCGAGAAAAGCGGCTACGTCAGCCACCTCCTCTGCCGTACCTATGCGATTGAACGGTGAGAGACTCGCCCCCAAGGTGCGGAATTGCTCGTCTTCAGGGAACATATCCGTCTCGGTGAAACCCGGGGAAAGAGTATTTACGGTAATCAAACGCGGCCCAAGCTCGCGCGACAGCGACCGGACAAACTGCTCAATCGCCCCTTTGCTTCCCAAGTAGAGCGAGCCATCTGCAAAGTGCATTTTCGTTCCCCCGGTAGAAACGACCACAATGCGGCCGCCTTCATTAACGCGCCCGGCAGCCTCTCGAAGCGTGAAGAAGACGCCCTTCGTGTTGGTGTTGAACACATAGTCGTAGTCTTCTTCCGTGCTTTCCACGAGCGGTTTCATGAAAAACACGCCCGCATTGGCCACCACGATATCGAGTGGCCCAAGACTCCTTTCGGCTTCATCGAATAGTCGGCGCACGCCGGCAGGTTTCGAAACGTCCGCCTGAACGGCAATGGCTTTGCCGCCTCTCGCGACAATGCCGCTTACGGTTTCGTCTGCCTGTTTTGAGTTGCGAGTGTAGTTGATAACAACAGCCGCACCATCTTTTGCAAGACGTTCTGCGATCGCGCGACCAATGCCACGCGAGCTTCCGGTCACCAATGCTGTCTTTCTCTCCTTCGACATGACTCCTCCTATGGAAAGTCCGACAAACTGAGGTTTGTCGGACCGGTGAATCTACGAGAAGGCGCTGTGAAACACTTGGTTATTCTACCGACTCCAGTTGATTCAGCGCCCGGGTTAAGCGCTCAAAGTATGGGTTGAACGTCACGAAATCCGTCATACCCTGAAAGAACGCTTTCCCCCCCGTTTCATCTGAAATACGATTAAGCGAACTCTGGCCCCAACTGGCTGCGAGGAGATTCCGCTGAGTCAAACCGACCGACGGGGCGTAAAAGGAGAAGACTGACACGTCCCGCCGCTTTGCCTCTGCGATCGCTCGCTCCAGGTCAATCGAATTGAGTACCGAATCCGAATCAAAGCCGCGTGATACATCGAGACCGTCGGATATCAGCAACACTACGTTAGGATTTTTGCTCGTCGAGTCGAACTTCCGCAGCGCCTCCAGGACTTCGACATACGGGTTGTAGGGCGAGGCCGAAGTACTCGAGACCAGAACGCGCAAAGATCGGGCCGCCGTTCCGAGATCGCGCGTAAACGGCTGGCGCACCTGCAAGCTCCCGCTCCTGATGTAGCCGACCATCACCTGCGATCCTGCCGGCAGCGATTGGATGAAGTCGCGGGTGATATCCAACTCATTGCTGACGTGAGAAACCAGATCGTCCTGAATGAGAATCGCCAGGTTTACCGGCGCCACCACCCGGGCTCCGTTCAAAGACTTCCGGTCATTCTTAACACTTGCTCCCGCAGCGAGCGTCGCCACGGGTAGAGCAACGATGATGACACTCACAAGAAATGAAACGAATCGCCGAATTGTTGACATTGTTCTAACTCCTTCCGTGTACTCTGCGTACAAACCAGACTCCTCAATACGAACACGATGCAACATTGGGCCCAGGAGACGGCCTAATGATTCCTGCTTTATTGGGTTTTCCAGTGACCGTATCTCGCCTGGTGGCTGTATGTAGTCACACCCGGGTCCGATTACATTGGCAGGTTTTAATGTCGTAGAATGAAAAGAGCTGGATCAGGGTATGCGGGCACCGGCACTTACATCAGGATCAAGCCGGAGAGGAACTGGAGCGGGGGAATTTAGCTCACTATGAGAAAACAGGGCGATCAATCTTGTCCTGAAACAAAGGAGAACACATGAAAGTCGGAGTTCTTGGATCGGGTGACGTGGCGAAAGTACTGGCTACAGGATTTTTGAAACATGGCCACGACGTAATGATGGGCACGCGCTCGGCGGCAAAACTCGCCGACTGGGAGACGAAGAATCCGACGGGCCGCGTTGGCAGCTTTGACGCAGCAGCAAAGTTTGCCGATCTTGTCGTTCTGGCGGTCAAGGGCACAGCGGCAGCGGCTGCACTTCGCGCCGCGGGCGCTCAAAATCTAACTGGCAAGCCAGTGATCGATGCAACGAATCCGATTGCGGATGCGCCGCCCAGGAATGGGGTATTGAGTTTCTTTACCAATCTCAACGAATCGCTTATGGAGATTCTGCAGACCGAGTTTCAAGACGCCTTGCTTGTCAAGGCGTTCAACTCGGTAGGCAACGCCCGCATGGTGAATCCGCAGTTCGAGGGCGGCAAGCCAACCATGTTCATATGCGGTAACGACGATGGAGCGAAGGAGGCAGTAACCGGAATTCTTGATCAGTTCGGCTGGGAAACGGCCGATATGGGCAAGGTCGAGGCAGCCCGCGCTATCGAGCCATTATGCATGCTCTGGTGCATCCCCGTCTTCATTCGCAATCAATCGACTCATGCTTTTAAGTTGCTGACTTAGCCAGGAGCTACGAACCACCGCCAACAATGAGCCGAGTCGTCTTCAGGCGCGCCGATAGGTGAATTGTAACTTATGATGCAGGCTCGAATAGCTCGATCGGATTTCCGTCCGGGTCTTCCGCCAGGATTTGGCTTCCTCCGGGACCCACAACGATTTCATTGCGAAAGCTGATGCCTGCATTCTTCATCTCTACAACCCGAGAGGCCAGGTCCTCCACTTGTAAGACCAGGCGATTCCAGCCACCCGGTTCCGGGCGACGTCCGTCGGGCATTGCCCGAGCAGCAGAACTCTGCGGACCGCTGAGCCAGAGGGTAAGGTCGCCCCTCGAAACGGTGGCAAAGGCGGGACCGGCTTGTCGATCGAGTTTGAAGCCAAGGTGTTGCGCGTAAAAAGCTATTGCCCGGTCAACGTCGTTGACGATGTATCTTATTGTCGCCATCTAGAATCGACCTCGTGAGTACGGTGTGAGTGAACGTGAAACCTCGTTCAGTAATGCCGCTTATTTCGGCCCAGCGGCTCTGTTTCGCGAGGCGCGTGCTTAAGTGGTTACGATACTACGAGCACACCCCTTGCTTCGATCCGGATCCGCTTAGTCATTTCTTCGGCACAGCCTCCATCAAGATCGCAAGCGCTTTCCTGAACGACTGAGTTCCCTCGCGGCTGCCTCGATAATGCCCGAGCCTCACCACGACCAGATCATGCGAAGGAATTATCATCGTCCACTGCCCGCCTGCGCCGGCCATGAAATAAGCGTCCTTCGGTACCGGATACCCTCCGTCGCCGTTGATCCAGAAGAACGCGCCGTAAATCGGGCGCTTGTCGGCTTCCCACGCCGGCGCAATCGTGCTCACGAATTTCGCGAATCCCTCGGGCAGAATCCGCTCGCCCCGCCACACACCGTCCTGAAGATACAGATTCCCGAGCCGGGCCCAGTCGCGCCCCGATCCAAACTCATACCCTTGTGTGAGGAAGTTTCCATACGGATCAGTTTCCAGCACCATCGTCCTGATGCCGATCTTGTCGAACAGCGCGCGCTGCGGAAACGACAGGTACTCTTCGCCGCGCTTCTCGACCGCAAGGCGAATGAGATAGCTGATCAACGACGGATCGCAGTTGCGATAGCGGCCCACTGTGTTCGGTGGCCACTGCTGCGGTCGCGTTGCGGCATATTGAAACGTGTTGATGCCTCCGGTGTAAAAGTAGAAGTGATCAGAATATCCGATGGATGGATCGTAATCGGGATCCTGAGGCGCCCGGATTCGCAAGCCGCTCGACATATGCATGATATCGGCTATGCGAATTTTTGCTCGCGGATCGCCTTTGCCCTGCCATTCGGGAATTGGCGCCGGTTGCCACAGGTCGTAGACACCTTGTTTTACGAGGATGCCCATCAGCGTGGCGATCAGGCTCTTGCCCATGGACCAGCTCTCGAGCGGAGTGCTCGTGGTGATGCCTTCTCGATAGCGTTCGGCGATGATGCGACCTTTCCACGTTACGACGAATGCCGCGGTCATGCCTTCCGCTGGTTCAAACGCGGCGTCCACAGCTGCCTTCAGTTTCGCTGAGTTGATTTTCGAGGGCAGGGGTTCCCTGGACAACACATCACCCATCGGCCACGCTTGAGTTGAAGCATCGGGCAATTTGCTTTTTACCGTTATAGGCTTAAAGCTCAGCGAGTCCCTGCCCGCCGGAAGAGTCACACATCCCTGGCTGCCGAGATACCGCGCAATGCGCTTCACTCCGCTGGGCGCGGTTACGGTGACCGTCTGCTTAGCTCGATCGATAACAGGCTTGCCAAGCTTGTCTCGCTCCTCGAAAGGACCGGTGAAGCCACCGATGTTCTTTGAGGCGAACTCGGGTTCGAGTCCGGTGATAAACACCGCTGAGCACATAACCTTCGCGTATCCCGACGCAGTGTGCTCGAGCGGGTCACCGGGAGGGGGCACGTATGGTGTATTGAGCTCGAATGATTTGGCTCTCGCAATAAGCGCATCTCGAGCTGGATTCCGCGCCTGCGTCTGCGCTCGCGCAGTAACACCATCTTTTATTCCCGGTGTTCCGGTGTTCAGGACCGGAGCACTCAACAGGACGCATGTCAGTGGCAGCGCCAACCCAATCGCACGGATCCTCATTACTTTATCTCCTAATCTTAGGCTTCGAACCGCAATTTGGCTGACTTTGTATTTCAATCCGCCGATCACCAGGCGCTGACTGTAACTGACGCCCTGACGGCTTACAAGCCTTTGTGAATCGATCGGACCATCGACACCTCAAGACGCAAAGTCAAGCATTGTGCGGCCACTTAACAAGAACTTCCCAAAAAAAAGATATTGAGTCTGTCGATTTCGCTTCCGCTTGTTCGATTGTATAAATAGAGCCAGGGTTCAGCCGGTCGAGACCGAGTATGAACTCGGGGCCGAATTCTAAACCACAAGGAGATAGCGATGCGAGTGATGGTCATCATCAAAGCTAACAAGGAATCAGAGGCGGGCGTTCTCCCGGATGCGAAGTTTCTCGCCGAAATGGGACAGTACAACGAAGAGCTGGTAAAAGCCGGCGTGATGCTCGCGGGCGAGGGGCTTCACCCGAGCTCAAAGGCCAAGCGCGTCAGGTTCTCCGCGGGGAATGTGAGCGTGATCGACGGGCCCTTCGCCGAGACGAAGGAATTGATCGCCGGCTTCTGGATGTGGCGAGTGAAGTCGATGGACGAGGCGGTCGAGTGGCTTAAGCGCTGCCCCAGCCCCGCTGACGCGCCGGACGGCGAGATCGAGATTCGCCAGGTGTTCGAGATGGAGGACTTCGGCGCAGAGTTCACGCCCGAGCTCAGGGAACAGGAGGAGCGCCTGCGCGCTCAGATAGACAATCAGACGAAGTCGTGACGCGCAGGAGAGCCCGGTTCATCCGGTCTAGACAGTCCGGAGCCCGCTCATTAATAAACCATAAGGAGAAAACGACAATGCGAATATTGGGATTGCTCAAAGCGGACAAGCACTCCGAGGCGGGCGCACCCCCGACTAAGGAGCTTCTTGAGAGGATGGGAAGATTTATCGAGGAGATTACAAACGCCGGCGTGCTGCTCGCAACCGACG
>DATLWF010000392.1:0-13265 GCA_035576605.1 Blastocatellia bacterium
GCAGAATCGTCAGGCGGCGCGTGATCGCTGCATTGGCAGCGGCGCTGATTCTAGCAACGCAACTCCCCACGACCGCTCATGATATCCCGAACGACGTCACGGTTCAGGCTTTTCTCAAGCCGCAAGGACAGCGCCTGCAGCTACTCGTTCGAGTGCCGCTCCGCGCCTGTCGCGATGTCGATTTTCCGACACGAGGGCCGGGTTATTTGGACCTGGCCAGAGCCGACGCGTCGCTTCGCGACGCGGCTACACTATGGATCTCCGACAATGTCGAGTTGTACGAAGGCGATACCCGCCTCAGCGCTCCGCGTGTCATCGCCGCTCGCGTATCGCTTGAGTCCGAGAGGTTCTTCGAATCCTACGACGATGCCCTTGCGCATGTAACGGGCGCGCGGCTGCCCAGCGAAACGGAACTCTACTGGAACCAGGGACTGCTCGACGTGCTGTTCGAGTATCCGATAAATTCCGATGACTCCTACTTTTCGATCCGCCCGCGGCTCGCGGCGTTGGGGTTGAGAGTAGTCACCGTCCTCAGGTTCGTGCCGCCTGGGGGCGCCGTTCGTGCCTTCGAGTTTGATGGCGATCCTGGACTGGTGAGGCTCGACCCCCGATGGCACCAGGCGGCCTTACGATTCGTGGAAGCAGGATTCTTCCACATCCTCGATGGAACCGATCATCTACTGTTTCTGTTTTGTTTGGTGATCCCATTCCGGCGTTTCCGCCCGCTCATCACTGTAGTTACCGCGTTCACCATCGCGCATTCTGTCACGCTGATCGCGTCCGCCTACAACCTCGGCCCGGACGCGTTGTGGTTTCCGCCACTCATCGAAACTTTAATCGCGGTTTCGATCGTCTACATGGCGCTTGAGAACATCGTCGGGAGCAACGTGAAGCGGCGGTGGATGGTCGCTTTAGGATTCGGTCTCGTTCACGGGTTCGGCTTCTCGTTCGCGTTGCGGCAGAACCTGCAGTTCGCCGGATCGCACCTGCTGACCTCGCTGCTCTCATTCAATGTCGGTGTCGAACTCGGGCAACTCTTCGTACTGCTGCTGCTGATCCCGGTGCTTGCGATCCTGTTCCGGTTTGTCGTCGCCGAACGGATCGGGACAATCATTCTATCGGCGCTGGTAGCGCACACCGGTTGGCATTGGATGATAGATCGCGGAGAGCGTTTGAAGCAGTTCGGATGGCCCGCCATAAGCACTGCTCAGCTCGTGAGTGTCATGCGTTGGCTGATTGTGATTTTGATCCTTGCGGGCCTGGTGTGGCTCGCGTTCGCGGTGCGCTACTGGGCGCAGCGCGGCCCTGAGCGCAAGGCCGCCCGGATGCGATGACAGCTTTTAGTGAGGCGATTCGCAGCTATCGGGGCGAAGGTGCGGCCTTTTGCCCGTCCCAAATATCCCGCATCACGCGCGCTGAAGACCAATTAACCAGCCGTGAGGTCGTCAAGTCTCTCGCTGATGCCGTTTAGTGTCCTGCCGAATAGCCACTCCTGATTGGAATGGTCTTTGCCCACAAATCACAGCTCAATCAGCACTGATGATGATGTTATCGAACATACTTGTGAACCGAGAATCAATCGTGCCGCTGGTCGCCGCCTTGCTGAGCGTGGGAGTGATAAGGATCATCCTGCGGCGCAGACGGGCGCGGCCAGTGAACAAGATGTTCCTGCTATACAATTTCTCCATCCTGAGCTGGTCGCTACTATCGTTCCTGCGGATGAACCTGACGATGTGGCTTGATCCAGAGGGCGCTAAGTTTCGGTTGCTGCTTCCCCTGCTTGTTCTGGCGCTCTTTCTGAGCATTTCTTCAGTCGCAACCCACTGGTTCCTGCTGGGAGCCGTATATGCCGGAAAGAAGGAATGGCTAGGTGGATGGAGGCGGGCGGTTATCTACCTTCCGTTCGTATGGACGCTGGTTTTCTTGAGCAATGACACACTGCGCCCTCTGTTTGGCCGAGTCTCAGGAGTGGAGCTGAACGCGCTCGGCCCTGCCTTTTGGGCTTTTCTGGCCATCGCGTATTCCCTGATCATCTGGCCGCTGAGGTGGTACATACGGACGGCCTGGGAAACGAAAGAGTCGGCCTATAAGAGGCAATCGCTAGTGATGGCGTTCGGCAGCACCCTCCCGTTGGTGGGAGGTGCGCTTTACATAGCGAAACAGATGGCAGGTGCGCGCGGCCCCAACCTGACGCCTGTATTTCTGGCTCTCACCAGCGTCACCTTCGCGTACGCGCTTCTGAAGATGGACTGGCTGAACATTCTTCCCATTGCGTTCAGAGAGGTCTTTAATGCGATTTCAGACCCTGTGATAGTTCTCGACCGAGCTGAGCGAATAGTGCAAGGCAATCCTGCTGCCCTGCGAGTCTTTCCAACCCTGCGTCACGGCGAGGTACTCGATGCGAATGTCCCTGAATTGATCCAGGCCTTGACGCGATGCAGAGAGTCGGACGCTCGGAAAGAGTTTGAATCAACCTTTGGCGAATCGGTCTATGTAGTCCGCTGTGATGAGATTCTCACGAAGGGCGTGGTTGCAGGATCGCTGATCATTCTCTCCGACATAACCGAGCGCAAGCGAGCGGAATCAGAACTGAAGAGCGCGAAAGAGGCGGCCGAGGCGGCGAGCCGCGCCAAGAGCGAATTCCTAGCCAATATGAGCCACGAGATCCGGACGCCTATGAACGGCATCATTGGCATGACCGGCCTCGCGCTTGATACAAAACTCTCCATTGAACAACGCGAATACCTCGAACTTGTGAAGCTCTCGGCCGACTCGATGTTGGATGTCATCAATGACATTCTCGATTTCTCTAAGATTGAAGCAGGCAAACTCGATTTGGAAACCATCGAGTTCGACCTGGAGGAGATATCCGGCGATACGATGAAGACGCTGGCCTTCAGGGCCCAACAGAAGGGGCTGGAGTTGAATTACTGCGTACCGCCCGACATTCCGACGGCGTTGATTGGCGATCCCGGACGATTGCGTCAAGTGCTTGTGAACCTGGTCGGCAATGCCATCAAGTTTACCGAGCGGGGAGAGATCAACGTTGAGGTGCGCAAGGAAGAGCAGAACGAAGCTGACCTCCTTTTGCATTTCACCGTGCGGGATACCGGTATCGGCGTCCGGGCTGACAAGCAGCAAACGATCTTTGAAGCCTTCGCCCAGGCCGACGGCTCGACTACGCGCAAGTATGGCGGAACCGGACTCGGTCTCGCCATATCGGCTCAACTCGTGTCAATGATGGGTGGGCGCGTCTGGGTTGAAAGCCCTATCGAGACAGGATTGTACTCGAGCTCAGAGGGGGCTGATGCCGATTCCGCGCAACGCCAGCAAGGCAGCACATTCCATTTCACTGTCCGCTTCGGATTGCAGAAGGGCGAAGCGGCCCAGCCGCAGGCGCTGCAGCTAAGGGAACTCCGGGGAATGCGAGTGCTGGTTGTGGATGACAATGCCACCAATCGGCGCATCCTCTCCGATCTGCTGACTCACTGGCAGATGAAACCGACGGTCGCCAATGGAGGCCGCGCGGCGATTCAGAGCATGCTGCGAGCCAGCGCCTCGGGACGGCCGTTCCGTCTTATGCTACTCGACGCCGAAATGCCCGACATGGATGGCTTCGAAGTGGCTCGGCAGACAAGGTGCAATCCCGAACTCGCAGGCACCGCATTAATGATGTTGTCATCGGCGGACCAACAGCGTGGCCGGGCTCGCTGCCGCGAAATCGGGATCAATACCTACCTCATCAAGCCAATCAAACCGAGCGCGTTATTGAACGCCATCAGATCCGCGCTCGGAGCGCTGTCAGTAGAGGAGCCCAGCATGCCGATGGTCACCCCGAGCCTGCAAAGACGGGTTTCGAAATCGCTGCGGGTGTTGATCGCTGAAGACAACCCTGTAAACCAGATGCTAGCCGTGCGCTTGCTCGAGGGGCAAGGGCACAGCACGGTCATCGCGGCTAACGGCCGAAAGGCGCTGGCCAGCCTCGAACAGCAGGAGTTCGATCTCGTGCTGATGGATGTACAGATGCCGGAGATGAATGGCTTTGAAGCAACTGCTGCGATACGCCAGGAAGAGCAAACGACCGGAAGGCACATACCCATCATTGCAATGACTGCCCACGCGATGAAGGGTGACGAGGAACGCTGCCTTACCGCCGGGATGGACGCCTATATGTCAAAGCCAATTACACCGGATGAGTTGTTCCGCGCCGTCGCTAAGATAGCGCCTGCACCAGATACTGCAACAGCAGAGCCGGATCACGGGATAGTCGATCGGTCAGCGATCCTTGCGCAAGTAGACGGAGACACCGAGTTGCTAGCCGAGCTTGTGGACTTGTTTTTGGATACATATCCCTCACTTCTCGGTGAGATACGTGAGGGGATCAGGGAACAGGTGCCCAGCCGGGTCAGCGAAGCAGCGCACAGCCTGAAGGGCGCGCTTGGGAACTTCTGGCCAACTGCCGGGATGGATTTGGTCCTGACACTGGAACTGATGGGTCGCGACGGCAACCTGAGCCGCGCTGAGGAGAAACTGCGAGAACTGGAAATAGACATGGTTCGCATCAGTTCCGCGCTGAGCGCGCTTCGCGTCGAAGTGGCGGCGCCATTAGAGTCCCAGTAGTCGTTTATAGGACCGATACGACCTATAGGACCTATAAGACCTATAAGACCGATAGGACCTGTAAGACCGATAGGACCTATGAGACCTATTGATCCTAGGCGGGACTCTGCTAAGATTCCTGCGCGTCAGAGCAAACTCGGGTCCTGGGCCAGGCGAATACCCTTCGCCGAGGCGTGAGCAACCAGAGATTGCGCAGTACCTCAACGCGTGCAATACGTTTGTCGCGCACATTCTTTCTTCAAAGAGAGGAGCCCCCATGTTCCACACCGGTCTAGTGAGATTCGCGCTCGTATTAGCTCTCTTCGCTGTCTCTGCGGGACGCGCATACACCCAGAACAACTCGCAACCCGTCAACGATCCGCCCAACCCGTATCAAACCATCGAAGGCTGGGCGAAGATGCCTGAAGGCCGAACCTGGGGCGCGACAAGCGCCGTGGAGATAGATCCCGACGGCAAGTCCATTTGGGTTGCTGAGAGATGCGGCGCGAACACCTGCGCCGGTTCAAACCTGCCGGTCGTGTTGAAATTCGACGAGACTGGCAAGCTTGTGAAGAGCTTCGGCGCCGGAATGTTCATCTTCCCGCACGGCATCCACGTCGACAAAGATGGCAACGTCTGGGTGACCGATGGCGTTCCACCGGGCGCAGCTAACCAGCCAATTGCCGGCAAAGGTCATATAGTCGTCAAGTTCAGCCCGGAAGGCAAAGTCCTGCTTACGCTCGGCAAAGCCGGCGTATCGGGCGACGGCCCGGATACATTCAACCAACCTTCCGATGTAATCACCGCTCCCAATGGCGACATCTTCGTCGCCGACGGTCACGGTGGGAATACCAACGCGCGGATTGTGAAGTTCGACAAGAACGGCAAATTCATCAAGACGTGGGGAAAGAAAGGCACAGCGCCTGGGGAGTTCGACACCCCTCACAGTCTTGCGATGGATTCGAAAGGGCGGCTGTTCGTCGCTGATAGAAATAACAACCGACTTCAGATCTTCGATCAAGACGGAAAGTTTCT
The DNA here is from genome assembly GCA_035576605.1 of Blastocatellia bacterium. Classification (GTDB taxonomy): domain Bacteria; phylum Acidobacteriota; class Blastocatellia; order UBA7656; family UBA7656; genus Onstottus_A. The sequence goes on from DATLWF010000392.1 coordinate 5,635, forward strand.
CGAAGAGTGGAAGCAGTTCAGCCGGATCAGCGGTCTGTATATCAGAAACGATGTCCTGTACGCCGCCGACTCTGAGTCAAACACCGCCCGGCATCCGGGTTGGAAGCGCGGCATCAGGATCGGGAGCGCCAGGGACGGCAAGGTTACGGCATTCATTCCGGACCCTGAAGCGAAACCGGATACGACAGCTACAAGCGCGGCTGAAGGCGTCGCGGCAGATGCTAAGGGCAACATCTACGGCGCCGAAGTAGGCCCCCGCGCGCTGAAGCGATACGTCAAGAAGTAGGCCGGCCGCCACGTACTTCCTGTCTGGCAGGTCAACTCCTTGACGCGTGCCCTTCGGGAGAAGACTCATGTCGAAACTAATCACCGGAATTGCAGTCGTCCTCTTTGCTGGCAGTTGTGTTTTCGCGCAGTCACAGCAGAATCCTAAGTCACGAGAGTCAGCCGATACGACAGAGCTTTCAAGACTTGAAGCTGTTTGGAACCAGGCTCACGTACGGGGCGACGCGGATGCGCTGGACCGGCTGTGGGCGGACGATCTTATCGTGACAGTGCCGAACATGCCGGTTATGACAAAGGAAAACGCGATCGGAATATCGCGATCGGGTCGCCTGAAGTTCAAACGTTACGAGACATCAGACATTCGCATTCGCCTTTACGGAGAGGCGGCGGTCGTAGCTGGTCAGGTTGAAAGAACACGCGAACTCGACGGCCGCGATGTACACGACAAGTGGCGATTCACAAAGGTGTACATTCGGCGCGAAGGCAGATGGCAGGTTGTCGCCTGGCACGCTTCGACAGTCGAACAGTAGCGCAACGTTGGGAGGGTACCGTGAAACGCTTGCTATTCATTCTCTTCTTCGTGCTGACGCCAACCGGGGCGTTTGCTCAGGCACCCGTGCCTGAAATCAAAGTCGATGCAAACGTCGACTTCCTCAAGCCACCGCCGGATCTCCACTTCGGCGAGGTCTCAGGCGTCGCGGTCAACTCTAAAGGTCACGTCTTCGTGTTCTCGCGCGGGAGCACGACCGGGCCGGCTTATGGGGCGACTGCCGCGCAGCTCCTGGAGTTCGGCCGCGACGGGAAGTTCATCCGGGAAATCGGCAAGAACCTCTACGCCTGGTCGTACGCGCACACCGTGCGGATCGACAAAGACGACAACATCTGGGCCGTGGACAAGGGCTCGGACATGATCATCAGATTTAATCCGGAAGGCCGAGTGACGATGGTGTTCGGCCGCAAAAAGGAAGCGTCCGATGAAGCCGTGCCGTGGACTCGCGTCACGCCGCCGCGCCCGGCAGTCGACGGGCTGTTCCGGCAGCCCACCGATGTGACGTGGGATACCGAAGGCAACATCTTCATCAGCGACGGGTACATCAACTCTCGCGTGGCCAAGTTCGACAAGAACGGCGCCTGGGTTAAACAGTGGGGCGATCGCGGAACCAAGCCAGGCGAATTCAACACGCCGCACAGCATCGCTGCCGACGCAAAGGGGAACATCTACGTCGCGGATCGCGGCAACCGGCGCATTCAGGTATTCGATCCTAACGGCACATTCATTCGCGCGATGACGATCGATGTGCCTTTCGACCCGGCAACGCGCCCGGCGCAAGGCAACATGCCTTCGCCTGAGGCGGCTGCGGCGCAGAACGGCGCGCCCTGGGCAATTTGTATAACGCCCGGCCCGAACCAGGTGTTGTTCTCTTCCGACGCATACCCGGGCAGACTGTATAAGCTAACGCTGGAGGGCAAGGTTCTCGGAGTGGTCGGCAAGTCAGGCAAGCAGCCCAGGCAGTTTGGCTGGATCCACGAGATCGCCTGTCCGTCCGAGAACGAGGTTTACGTCGCGGAGCTTTTGAACTGGCGAGTTCAGAAACTCACGCTGCATCCAGAGCCTCGGCAGCTATCGAGTCGTTGATTGCTCTGAGAGATCCAGGGACGCTTTGGTGCGCGAAGGTCGAGATGCACGTGCCGCGAGTCATGCTACAATGACACAAAGACCGGAGAGGTTAAAGTTGGAGAGCAAAATGGCAAGAAGGCTGAAGGACATAAAAGAAATCAAGATCGAGAGACCGCAACGAGCTAAGCTGTCCGCAAAAGAAGTGATCAAGCGTATGGAAGAGTTTCCCAAGCGAAGGGAGCAATTCATTGCCACTGTCCGAAAACGTAAGAATTGAAGTTTATCTCCCCGACCTGCCAACTTCGTCATATCGAGATCTGTTAGAAGCTTTGGAGCGAGAATTCACTTACACGTTCGGCGGCTGCACCATCATCCGCGGATTGGACGGAAGCTATCTTTCGCAAGCCGGATTCCCTATGCAGGATAAAGTGAATGTCATCTTCACAGATCTTCCGTTGAGTCTTGAACAAAACTTGGACCGGCTATCCCGCTATACTGACAACCTATCAAGGGCAGCCTTCGACTCATTGGAAGAAGAGGCAGTTCTCGTAACCGCCTTAAAAGTCTATCACGCTGAGTTAAGCCGACATTGATCCGTCGCTCTATTGCCAGAAAATGTTAGACTTCACACACCTTTAGTGCTACATTGGGGCCCAGGTCAACAAGGCTCAGACATCCATTCCAGGAGGAGTCTGAAATGAAATCCACGTGGAAGCTCGCAGTAGTCGCAACGTTTGCGCTAGGCACTGCTGCTATCGCGATTCCGACGTCGGCTGACTCCAACGAAGCCGCCGTTCCCACCAAGCCAACCTTCGCAAAGGACATCGCCCCAATTCTTCAGGCAAAGTGCCAGGACTGTCACCGAAAGGGAACTGCGGCGCCGATGTCGCTGGTCACCTATCAAGAAGTACGCCCGTGGGCGAAAGCCATCAGGGAACGTGTTGTCACGCGGAACATGCCGCCCTGGCATATTGACAAGACGGTTGGAATTCAGAGCTTCCAGAACGATCGGTCGTTAACCGACGGGCAGATCAATACCATTGTCCGTTGGGTTGATACGGGCGCGCCACTCGGAGACCCGAAGGATCTGCCGCTCCCGAGAAATTGGCCGGACGAACAGGGTTGGGTACTGGCCAAACAGTTCGGCCCGCCGGACCTTGTGCTCAAGTCGGAAGACTACACGATGCCGGCCCAGGCGCAAGACGTATGGTGGAGACCGGTCACCGACGTGCCGCTGACTGAGGCGCGCTGGGTGCGGGCGGTCGAAATGCGGCCGGGCACGTTGGCAGGGCGCAAGATCATGCATCATGTTCTCGCGGGCCTCATCCAGGATGAACCGGGCGCGCGGGCGAGCCGCGCTAACGCCGCTGACGCCAATGGTGCTGATGCAAACGCTGGCGACACCACAAGCGCGGGGGCGGCCGGCCCGGGACTCTTGATGGAATGGGCAATCGGGAAGAACTACGATACCTACCGTCCAAACACCGGCAAACTGCTGCTTCCGGGGTCACGTATTTCGTGGGAACTGCACCTTCACGCCGTCGGCGAGGAGATTCGGGACCATGCCGAATTAGCCGTGTATCTCTATCCCAGGGGCGAGACGCCTAAGTATCGAACGCGGTTGACGCTCTTTGGAGCAACGGCGAATACAGGCAGCAGTCGGCTCGATATCCCTCCCAACTCGATCGCCGTAACTCAGGGTTTTCACGTGCTGGCGCAGCCGGCGCGGCTCGAGAACTTCCAGGCGCATATGCATCTGCGCGGGAAGGCGATGGCGATCGAAGCAATCTTACCGAATGGCACTACTCAGTTGCTGAGCCACGTCAACAACTTCAACTTCAACTGGATGAACAACTATATCTATACGGAAGACGCAGCGCCGGTGCTGCCAAAGGGCACAATCATCCACGTTACCGCCTGGCACGACAACACAACTGCCAATAAGAACAACCCTGATCCGGACCAGTGGGTCGGGTGGGGCGATCGCACGATTGATGAAATGGCGCACGCGTGGGTGAACGTGATTTATATTTCAGAAGAAGATTATCAGGCATGGGTCGCACAGAATAAATCGAAGGCGCTTACGCCCACCGCCTCTCGGTAATAGCAATAGCCTAATCTACCCGCTCGGAACTCAACACACTGAACGAGGAGCGGCAGCGCTTCAAAACTGCCGCTCCCTCATTTCTAAATGCACGTTGAGGGATTCACTAAAAAAGGAGACTTCTGAGATGCAAGGGCGGCGGTCAGCAGTTTTACGTTTGCCTATCGTGATCCTGCTCGCAAGCTGGGCACTTGTGTGGGGGCAACAGTTGCCGATGGAGCCTCCGCACGAATCGGGTCAGAGCATCACTGGCGCTTTCGAAGGGTGGTTTGCCAATCCGGACGGCACCTACAGTCTGCTTCTCGGCTATTACAATCGGAATACCAAGCGAGAGTTGGACATCCCGATCGGGCCGAGCAACCGGATCGAGCCCGGTGGGCCAGACCAGGGCCAGCCAACCCACTTCCTGACGGGCAGGCAGTGGGGCGTCTTCACTGTGACTGTCCCAAAGGATTTCAGTGCGAAGAAACTCACTTGGACGCTGGTCGCCAACGGCCAGACCACCGTAATTCCGATGAGCCTGAATCCTCTGTGGGAGGTCTCGCCATTCATAGAGGCGAGCGGAAACACCCCACCCTTCATCAGCTTTGAAGAGGGAAAGCTCGGCGTACAAGGCCCGCGCGGGAGCAGCGCGAGTATCACGACCACGTTAGCCAGTCCGCTCGCGCTGACGGTTTGGGTTGCAGATGATGCCAAGCTACCGCGGTCAGCGACCCAGGGCCTCCGGGCTGCTCCGGTCACGGTGTCGTGGGGTATGTTTCGCGGACCAGGTAGCGTGACGTTCGCCAATAGCAAGCCGGCGGTGGAAAAAGTAGCGAGTAAAGTGACGCCAGACCCTGCATTCAGCGGCAAGGCAACGACGACCGCCACGTTCAGCGAGCCTGGTGAGTACGTGTTGCGCGTGGTGGCCAACGATGCATCCGGAGATGGAGGCCGCGGGTTCCAGTGCTGCTGGACCAATGCTCAGGTGAAGGTCTCCGTCAAGCGTGGGGCGGCGGCGGGCGGTCGATAATCCCCCGTTTGGCCGGCCGTTGCACACTCACCGTTTCTTAAACAACCTGGACCAGAAGCCTAGCTTCGGTGCGTTCGGGTTCTTCCTCGCTTCGTCGCTGACGTAGGAGTCAGGGTCGGCGATGATTAGCTCTAAGACGTTCGTCGGGGTTTTCTCATTGTGCGCAACGCCAAACCGAACGTAGTTCACCGGGTCCTTCGCGAGCGTCTCGAGATTCGCCTCCGATACGTTTGCATTCTCGGCGACCGCCATGCGAACCGCGGCAGCCGAATCCGTGGAGAGGGCATTCAGAGTGCTGGTGGGAGTTCGGAGGTTGTCGGCTACGGCCTCCCTGACATCGAGCGAATCGTCGAGCGCGAGCCGCTCCAAAACTTCAACAGATTTCGTTGCCGACGCAATCGTAAGGCGTGAGCTTGGGCAGTGCTCTATGAGGAGCAGAAGGTCCTCACTGGTAAGGTCTCTCGCCCAGTCTTTTTCAATCCGAAGGTCGTAGCTCCCGTGAGCTATCTCATCCCGGTGCTGGCTTATGAACTCGACGAAGTCGTCCCAATCTTCAGGGACGATGCTCTTTTTTGGGGCGTCTTCCATCATTGCGAACCAGTGTTGAAAATTTTGCTGGTCCGCCTCTTGCCAGCTAATTGACCTGCGGGAGTTCGTAGTTCGGCCTTTAGGCGGAAGTTTGTAGGGTTGCGGGTAACTCGGAGGATGCCACGAGCTTCCGCCTAAATGCCGAACTACAAACCTTACACATTCTCGATTATGGCCGAGGCGAACTCGCTGGTCTTCAGCCTGGTTGCGCCTTCCATCTGTCGGTGAAGATCGTAGGTTACGCGCTTTTGCTGAATGGTCCTGGTCAAAGCGCCGATGATGCTATCGCTCACCTCGCGCCAGCCCATGTGCTCAAACATCATCACGCCCGACAGAATCACCGATGAAGGGTTGACCATGTCTTTGTCGGCGTACTTTGGCGCAGTTCCGTGAGTCGCTTCGAACACAGCGGCTCGATCCCCGATATTGGCTCCCGGAGCCATTCCCAGGCCGCCCACCTGCGCGGCCGCTGCGTCAGACAGATAGTCGCCATTCAGATTCGGAGTAGCCAGGATCGAGTACTCGTCAGGCCGAATCAGTATCTGCTGGAATATCGAGTCGGCGATTCGATCCTTGACCAGCACCTTCTTCTTCCACTCGCCGTTGCCATGAGTGGACCAGATCGCCGCGATGATGTTTTTGACTTCCTCGACGGCTGCAGCGCGCTGCTTCTCCGACATCTGTTCGAATCCCGGTTCGATCATCCTCGCGTTCTCTTCTTCGGTGAGCGAAGGATTCTTCTCGCGGTTATCCAATATCCACGTCTCGCGCTCGGTGACGATCCGGCTCCTGAATTCTTCCTTCGCAAGCTCGTAGCCCCAATCGCGAAACGCGCCCTCGGTGAACTTCATAATGTTGCCCTTGTGAACCAGCGTGACCGAAGGCTTGTTGAAGTCGAGCGCGTACTGAATGGCGCGGCGCACCAGCCGCTTCGTTCCAGTGGGCGAGATGGGTTTGATGCCGATGCCGCTGTCGGTTCTCACCTTGTAGCCGTACTTGTCGTTGAGGAGCGAAATGATCTCTCTTGCGCGGTCAGTTTCGGAAGCGAACTCGACGCCGGCGTAAACGTCTTCGGTGTTTTCACGAAAGATCACCACGTCAACGTTTTCGGGATGCTTTACCGGCGAGGGCACTCCGGTGAAGTAACGCACCGGCCGCACACACGCATAGAGGTCGAGCACCTGGCGAAGCGTGACGTTCAAGCTTCGAATCCCGCCGCCCACGGGAGTAGTCAGCGGTCCTTTGATCGCAACCGCAAACTCGGCTATGGCTTTGACGGAGTCGTCGGTCAGCCACTCACCGAACTGGTTAAATGCCTTCTCGCCAGCGAATATCTCGTACCACACGATCCGGCGGCCGCCGCCATAAGCCTTTTCAACCGCGGCGTCAAACACGCGACGGGAAGCGCGCCAGATATCGCGGCCAGTGCCGTCGCCTTCTATGAACGGAATGATGGGCCGGTCGGGCACGTTCAGCTTCATTCCCTCGACCGTAATCTTTTGACCGTGGGCGGGAACTTCTATACCATTGAACGTCGCCATTAGCTCCGAACCTCCTCGACTTAGCGCGCTGCGGACGCGCCGTCGCAATGTAACAATCGCAGAAGAGGAGTGTCAAGATTCGAAGCGGTTCGGGTCCTTCTAGAACGGGTTCTTAGCGCTCTTGAGGAACGAATATGGCTAAATACTCCGCAGATATGGATAGGAAGCTGGTGCTCCGTGCTTGTATCATAGTCACAGTGGTCAGCCTTGTGGCCTGTGACGGCTTCACGGGCATAAAAGGACGCGTTCGCGATCCGAAAGGGCAGCCCGTTGAAGGGGCCAAAGTTGTTCTTAAGAGTGAGAGCTCCACTTATCGTGAGGAAAAGAGCGCACAGGACGGATCTTATTCTCTATTCACCAGCAATGCGCCGTTTAAGTTCAAGATGAGACTTGTTATTTCCAAGGAAGGCTACAGAACCTATGAGAAGGATTTCGACTCGTGCGCAAAATATGTGCATGACGTTGTTCTGGAAACGGCTCAAT
>DATLWF010000393.1:0-23659 GCA_035576605.1 Blastocatellia bacterium
GCACGGGAATCACCTGCCAGATCGACTCCTTTGTAGAAAATGTTGATTTGACCCGCGAAAAAGCAACGGCGGTCTTTCGCGTCCTTCAAGAAGCCCTTACCAATGTTCTCCGTCATGCCCACGCTACCAGGGTAAACATCACGATCGCCGAGGAAGAGGGAGAATTTGCTTTCGAAATCAGAGACAACGGGAGAGGAATTACAGAAGATGAAATAACCGGTTCACGGTCTCTGGGTTTGATTGGCATGCGAGAACGGGCACATCTCGCGGGGGGCAGAATCGAAATAATCGGGATTGGAGCGAGAGGAACGGTACTCATCTTACGAGTGCCCATTCACAGCCAGGATGAACAACTCTCTTCCGACAAGTCAGGCCACCAGCAGACTGAGGCTAGCCACGAGTGAGCCGGGTTATGAGAATCCTCATAGTCGATGATCATGCGGTTGTCCGGGACGGTGTGAAAACGATTGTCGGTGAGCGCTTCGGCGAAGTCGTCCTCGGCGAGGCGAGCACTGCAAACGAAGCCCTGGAACTCGCCCGCAAAGAGGAGTGGGATGCGGTGGTGCTGGATATCTCTTTGGGTGGACGGAGCGGGTTGGAAGTCCTAAAAGAATTGAAACACCTTCGCCCGAAGCTCCCAGTGCTCATCCTCAGTATGCATTCGGAGGCTCAGTACGCGCGGCGGGCGTTCAAAGCGGGAGCGTCGGGTTATATCACCAAAGAGAGCTCGCACGCAGAGTTGGTAGCCGCGATCAACAAAGTGATCGAAGGTCGGAGGTATGTCAGCGCCGCTCTTGCCGAGAAACTGGTATTCGATATTGAACGGGGCACGGGCGGGCCGCCCCACGAATCTCTATCTGATCGGGAGTTCGAGGTAATGTGTCTTATAGCCTCTGGGAAGACAGTCACCGAGATTGCTGAAGTGCTGTCTCTCAGTGACAAGACCATCAGCACCTACAGGGCGCGGATTCTTGAGAAGATGGACATGAAGACCAGTGCGGAACTCACTCACTACGCCATTAAGAACAAGTTGGTAGATTAGTACAACCCCCATACAGCCCATCTCCAAACCCACGGACCAGTCCCGCTGAAGCTCAACTTTGTTTCTCTCATTCAAATCCAGCTATGTTTTGTAGGGCATATGCCGACAAGTCGACAAGTCAACGCCCGACACAATAAGCATGGTTATCCCGATACTAAAGGTTAAAATAAGCAGATAAGCTGTCAGGCATGCGTAGATTACTTGTTACTTACGTAACGATCGCGCTTGCCGGAGCTATTCTTGCGTCTGACTTTTTTGCCGGCATTAATCTCTTCCACGCCGCAAGTCATCTTTTCGAACGCATTGCAAGGAACCGCGTGTATGCACTTGTAACAGCGGTTCTAGTCATAATCGTTGGACTATGCATCGATCTATTCGTAGCAGGACAAAAAGCAAAACGGGAAACCGAGATCCAAGCTCAGAGATTGAGAGTACTCAAGGCAGCAATGAGAACGGTCCAGGAGATTGTCAATAACGCCTTTAACGAACTGCAACTGTTTCGTTTGGACGCAGAGGACTTGCTGCCGCAAGAATCCTTGAAGTTATTCGATGGCGTCATACGGGGAACTGCGGCGAAGCTGAAAGTCCTTGCGGATCTCGAATCCACTCCTGAGACGATATCGCCATTTGGCCCAATCATAGACCGCGAGCTGAACTTCGCGGGTAAGGACGATCCGTTGTGACACATATCCGACTGTGAGCAGCTGAGGTCGGAAGTGCAAACCATAGTCGGTGAAACGGAGATCGAGGGGCGGCCTCACGAGCTGGAAGGGTGGGTCATAAGCAGTTGAAGTCGATAGATATTTTGCTTGCAGATGATCATGCACTCGTGCGCGCCGGCATTCGCGCGCTTATAGAGCAACTTCCCACCGTCAAGGTCGTCGGCGAGGCCAGGGACGGCCGTGAAGCGTTGCGCCTGGTGAAAGAGCGCAAACCCGATTTGATCTTGATGGACATCGCAATGCCCGGGCTCAACGGCCTCGAGGCGACCGCGCGCATCTCAAAGGAGTTCCCGGATGTTAGCGTGATCATTCTCTCAATGCACGTGAATGAGCAGTACGTGCGGGAAGCAATCAATGCCGGAGCGGCCGGGTATCTGGTGAAACGCGGCGCCGCCACCGAGTTGGAGCACGCGATCACAGCCGTCGCGCGTGGCGAGAAGTATTTCAGTCCGCTGGTCTCCGCATACGTCAAACGGGTCGGGGCGGGACACCCCACCGCCGACCGCGTCTGGATTGAGCGGTTGACTCCTCGTCAACGTGAGATCCTACAGTTGATTGCGGAGCGCCACAACACAAAGGAAATCGCATACATTCTGAATGTCAGTACAAAGACAGTCGAGGCCCACCGAACTCAGTTGATGAAGCGATTGGGTATTCACGACGTGCCCGGGTTGGTGCGATTCGCCATCAAGGCAGGCCTGGCGTCGCTGGACGAATGAATGGGTGTGACCGATGCATTACCGGCGGTCCGTTACCGATACGTGTTTGAGCAATATGATACATCCAAGCGAGTGACGCAGCATCCGGCAAACCCTTACAGGTATTCCCCGATTGTGCTGGTTCTTAAAGCGATATAGACTCGGGCGGCGAGGCGGGGTACTTAACGCTTCGTCATCCCGCTTTGGCGTTTCTTGTGGAGTTCAAAACGTCGTCCAGGTCAGTCATCAGGCTCACCCGACATCGCTCTGAACCGTACCGATTGAAGGTCACGAATAGGTTAAAGCTTCTAGTCGAGCTTGCCTGGCATTAGCGTCGCGCTTGTTAGCGCCGGGCGCTGCCGGAGGGGGCAAAGCGTCGGATCCGATTTGGCACTCGAGAGCCACGGGACGGCAGCATTGGTAGTCGGCGAGGTACTTCTTCAACGCCGCGCTGAGGACTGAGTTGTCATCTGCTGATCGAAGACGATGCAAGCAAAGACCGGCCGTGGGGAAGCCGATCGATGCGCCGGCAGCGCCCCGCGCTAACAGAGTTTTGAGTTATCGCACCGTGCGAGTTCATAGCCAGCGATTCTTGATTCAGTAATTGAAGACGGCTTTGCGTTAACGCGCTTTCTCCGTCACGAGTCTGAGGTCCGGAGCGTGCGTGCGACAAGAGAGCCGCGTGTTCCAGCTGCTCCTCCCTACCAATACGATCCATCGGCCGCCGTTTGAGACGCGGCGGCTCTAGATGCTCCCACTTTCAGGTGAAGCATCGTAGGCGACTATGACCAAGACGCTTTTTGATGGCGCCGTCGCTCGCGACGCTTTAGCGGACGCAAGGTTCCGAGGGCTGCTCGAATCCGCGCCCGACGCAATGGTTATCGTCAACAGGGAAGGCGAAATCGTGCTGGTGAATTCGCAGACGGAAAGACTGTTCGGGTACGAGCGCGATGAATTGCTCGGGAAGCCGGTTGAGCTGCTGGTACCGGAACGCTTCCGCGAAAAGCATCCGGGATACAGGATGGGATATATCCTGGAACCACGCGTTAGGCCGATGGGCGCCGGGCCAGAGCTGTTCGGCTTGCGCAAGGACGGCCGCGAGTTTCCGGTTGAGATAGGCTTGAGCACGATTGAAACCGAGGAAGGCCTCCTGGTCAGCAGTTCAATCCGGGATATCACCGACCGGAAACGAGCTGACGCGAAATTCCGGGGGCTCCTCGAGTCTGCCACCGACGCGATGGTGATAGTCAACAAAGAAGGCAAGATAGTCCTCGTCAATTCACAAACTGAGAAGCTCTTTGGTTACGGTCGAGAGGAGCTGGTGGGCGAGACCGTTGAGCTGCTGATCCCGCACCATATTCACAAAAAGCATCCCGGGCACACGACGAACTACTTTTCAGAATCGACTGCTCCGCCGACGGGGGACGGGATCGAGCTGCACGGTGTGCGCAAAGACGGCCTTGAGTTCCCAGTCGAGATCAGCTTGAGCCCGATTGAAACCGAAGAAGGCGTACTGGTGAGCAATTCAATTCGCGATGTAACTGAACGCAAGCGATTTGAGCAGACGCTCAGGGAAAAGAACATCGAGCTTGAGAACGCGAGTCTAGCGAAGGACCGCTTCCTGGCATCGATGTCGCATGAACTTCGGACTCCCCTCAATGCTATCATCGGCTTCACCGGGACGCTGTTGATGAGATTGCCCGGACCACTGACCCGGGATCAAGAAAAGCAACTCAATACCGTTCAGACGAGCGCGCGTCACTTGCTGTCGCTCCTGAACGATTTGCTGGACCTGGCCAGGATTGAATCGGGGAACGTGGAGCTTAACTTCGATTCGGTAGTCATTCAGAGCGTCGTTGAGGAAGTGGCTTCTACGCTCCGCCCGCAGGCAGAGGCGAAGGGCCTCCGATTAAGAGTAAACGCACCAAAGGAAGAGCTGGTAGCTATGACTGACCGGCGGGCCCTCAGTCAGATTCTTCTCAACCTGACCAACAACGCGATCAAGTTTACTCAGGAGGGCGGCGTCAGACTCGATATTACCCAACGCACACTTGACCGGTCTCTGTTTACTGAAATCACCATAACCGACACCGGAACCGGCGTTAGATTGGAGGACCACCAAAAGCTGTTTCAGGCCTTCACGCAAGTCGACCGCAGCGGCTCGGGGCGCTCCGAAGGAACAGGGCTGGGGCTTCACCTCAGTCAAAAGCTCGCGAGGTTGCTGGGCGGCTTCATCAGGTTTGAAAGCGAGTTTGGCAAGGGCAGTCGGTTCACGCTGACGCTGGAAGGTGAACAATAATGTGGGCACGCATACTGATCATCGAGGACAACCCGGCCAACCTTGAGCTGATGAGCTACCTGCTGCGCGCCTTCGGGCACGATACCCTGACCGCGTGCGATGGGCAGGAGGGGCTGGACGCTGCGCGACGCGAGTTGCCCGACCTGATTATCTGCGATGTGGAGCTGCCTAACATCGACGGGATGGAGGTAGCCAGGAGCCTCAAGAGCGATTCGGCGCTGCGCTGGATTCCCCTGGTTGCGGTTACCGCCTTTGCGATGGTTGGAGACCGTGACCGCGTGCTGGCCGCCGGTTTTGACGGCTACATCCCCAAGCCCATCGCCCCGGAAAAGTTTGTCGGACAGATCGAATCATTTCTACCGGTCATCCAGCGATCGACGCCAAAGCTTTCGTCTCGACCGGCGGTGAAGATTACCAAGCCTGACACGCGGGCGGCAATTCTGGTGGTCGACAATTTGCCGCTAAACATCGAACTGATGCGCAGTCTACTCGAGCCCTCCGGCTATTATGTCTTCAGCTCCGGCAATGTAGACGATGGGTTGGAGATGGCGCGCCAGACGACCGTCGACCTGATCATTTCCGACGTACACATGCCCGAAAAGGACGGCTATTTATTCATCCAGGCAGTGAAAGGCGATCCGCAATTGCGTCATATTCCATTCATGTTCCTTTCTTCGACTCTTGGGCGCGAGGACGACGCGCAGCGAACCGCCGCATTCGGCGCTGATAGATTCATCGTGCGCCCAATCAAGCCACAGATCCTGCTGGCGGAAGTCGAAGCCTTGATAAGGACGAGGAAAGCTGGTGGTAGCCGAACAGATTGGACAATGTGCGATTGAACCGGAACTACGTTGTTCGGTATCGCAGCTTTAGAAAAGGAAAGGTTCCAGAGTAAAGAGAATAGCGAATATGGCGACTATATTGGTTGTAGATGACCGCCCCATTAACCGCGAGTTTCTTGCAACGCTTCTAGGGTATCGAGGACATCAAATACTGGAAGCGGTGGACGGGGCAGAGGCGCTGGAATCCTTGAAGACCAATCGCCCTCACCTGGTAATCAGCGACATTCTCATGCCTACGATGGACGGGTATGAGTTCGTCCGCCGACTGCGCGCCGACCCCGGCACAGCCAACATTCCTGTAGTCTTTAGCACGGCCCACTATCTGGACCGCGAGGCGCGGTCGCTGGCTGAAGCCTGCGGCGTCACTCACACGATACTAAAGCCCGCAGAGCCGCAGGAAGTTTTGCGAGTGGTAGACGCGGCGCTGGGCATCTCAGAACCTGCAGCTCCACTCCCGGCGGAAGAATTCGATCGGGAGCATCTTCGTTTGCTCACGGACAAGCTCGCGCACGGGACTCAAGAGCTTACAAGAGTGAACGAACGGTTGACGGCGTTGATCGAGATGGGCCAGCAATTGGCCGCAGAACGCGATCCCCTCTATTTGCTGGAGAGCTTCTGTCACTCCGCGCGCAGGATCGTGGGCGCAAAGTATGCCGCGATCCTCGTGCTGGATGATGACCGCGAGACCGTGCGGCACTTCTATACAAGCGGGATCCATTCGGACGCGGCATCTATGATTGGCGCCTGGCCCGTAGGACCGGGGCTGCTCCGCCAGCTGCTCAGCGACGGCGGTTTGGTTCGCATAAGCAACGTCGAACAGGATCCCCGCTCGGAAGGGTTCCCTCCGAATCATCCACATATGGGTTCGTTCCTGGGCACAGCGATCTCTTCGTCCAGCGGAATCTACGGGGCCCTTTATCTCACCGACAAGCTAGGGTTTGATGAGTTCAGCGAGGCCGACGAGAAGTTGATAGCGATGCTGGTTGCGCAGGTGGGAGTCGCTTACGAGAACGCCAGGCGATTTGAGGAACTGCAACGCCGCGCGGCCGAGCTGACACAGACAGTTTCACAGCGCGAGCGCGCGGAGGAGGAGTTGCGCGAAGCGAATCAAACGCTGCAGTCACTGGTACAGACCTCGCCGCTTGCCATCATTGCGCTTGATCTCGAAGGCAACGTCAAGAGCTGGAACTCGGCGGCAGAGCGGATCTTTGGCTGGAGCGAAAAGGAAGTGGTAGGTCTGCGCATCCAAATCATCCCCGACGACGAATGGGACGACTTCTACAACTCTCTCGAGATCACCCGCATGGCCGGGACGTTTACCGGCTTCGAGACCGCGCGAATAAGAAAGGACGGATCACGGATCGACGTCAGTCTCTCCGCCGCGCCGCTGATCGACGGCAGAGGTAACATCAATGGGAGCGTGGTGGTCATAGCGGATATCACTGAACGCAAACACCTCGAAGAGCAGTTCCGTCAGGCGCAGAAGATGGAGGCGATCGGAAGGCTCGCGGGCGGTGTGGCCCACGACTTCAACAATCTGCTGACCGCGATAATCGGATATAGCCAGCTTGCCCTCGGACGGTTGCACCAGGAAGACCCGATGCGGAAAGAGATCGAGGAAATCGAGAGAGCGGGACAGCGCGCGGCGGGATTGACCAGCCAGCTCCTGGCCTTCAGCCGCAGACAGGTGCTTCAGCCTCAAGTGCTGGACCTCAACACTATAGTGTCGGATCTCGGGAAAATGCTTGAGCGGCTAATAGGCGAGGATATCGAGCTCGCCACGGGGCTCGGTAAGGACATTGGGTTTGTGAAGGCCGACCGCGGGCAGATCGAACAGATTATTATGAACCTTGTGGTGAACTCACGCGATGCAATGCTGGACGGCGGAAAGCTCACCATCGAGACGTTCAACGCCGATCTGGACGAGTCCTACACTACCGAGCACATCGATGCTCGTCCGGGCCCTCACGTCGTGCTGGCAATAAGCGACAACGGCTGTGGCATGGATAAGGAAACACAGTCGAGTATTTTTGAGCCCTTCTACACAACAAAGGAGCAGGGCAAGGGAACAGGGCTGGGTCTGTCAACAGTGTACGGTATCGTCAAACAAAGCGGCGGCCACATCGGACTGTACAGTGAAGCCGGGGAAGGAACGACGTTCAAGGTCTACCTGCCGCGATTCGAGGACGCAGGAGAGAAACGAGATCTACGAGCTTCGGAAATCAAGTCACTCAAGGGCTCCGAAACTGTCTTATTGGTCGAAGACGAGAACTCTGTTCGCCAGCTCGCGCGCAGGGTCCTGGAGATCAACGGCTATGTGGTTCTCGAAGCAGCGAGGAGCGACGAAGCCTGGCAGATATTTCAGGGTCACCAGGGCTCGATCCACCTGATGTTGACCGACATCGTGATGCCCGGCGCGAGCGGGCGCGAACTGGCTCAACGCGTCGCGGCTGTGCAGCCCGAAATGAAGGTGCTCTATATGTCGGGCTATACGGACGACGCAATAGTTCAGCACGGAGTGTTGAGCGCGAATACACCATTCCTTCAAAAGCCCTTCGCTCCCGAGACCCTCGCACGAAAGGTCCGGGAAGTGCTCGACCAATAACTGGAAGAAGTCACACTAGCGTTTGCACAGAATCGACCATTTGCCGAAACATTCTGCTGGCTGAACAAAAACGCCGCTTCATTGGAAGCCCGGTTCGCTGGAGCTTGAGCGAATTGCTCGCGGCTTAGTCGTCATTCCGAACAATACGGATCAGAACCGGAGCATTTATTTTATTCAGCTCATTTTTAAGCACTTCATGGGCTCTGAGCTGGTGGTTGTCAAAGTGCCATAGACATCGCCACTCGGGGGACTTTCGAGGGTTGTAAACCTCAAAGCGCCATAGCTTTTGCTGACGTTCCATACTTATAACACCTAAAAGTCGGCGCTAGCTTACATTTCAGAGAGCGACGTGTCTGTTCAATATTAGACAAAATCAAAATAGCTCAGGAAAAACCTTAGAACGGTTCCTCGGCGCGCCTTTGCTTGCAGCGAATGAGCCAAGGCGAGACTTCCAGCAACACACTATGACCCCCTACCAAGTCAGTTAGCCGGGACAATGCAGGGGTAACCGTGGTATAGTGGCGCTGCTTTTTCATTCTCGTTTTGAAACGCTCGAGGCGCTTCCCCGGCGTTGAGAGCCTTGAAGGTGAATAACGTAGCGAAGCTCCAGGAAATCGGCATTCTGTCTCAGTTTCACCCGATGCCGAACCCCTATCCTGGGAAGCCTAACCGCTGAGTCGAACAAGTGCCCAGTTGTTCTTGAAGGATCCGCAA
This sequence comes from Blastocatellia bacterium, assembly GCA_035576605.1. GTDB lineage: Bacteria > Acidobacteriota > Blastocatellia > UBA7656 > UBA7656 > Onstottus_A. The sequence continues at coordinate 8,923 of DATLWF010000393.1, forward strand.
GCAATCCGGTGAGCATAAAGGACAGGTCGAACGAACACGCCGAGGTTCTCATTAAGAATCTCGTCTGTGGCCGGCCACGTCGGAGCAACATATGAAGACGCTGAGCGATAACTTCAACTCAATGGCCCAGGAGATAGAAGCCCAGGCTGTGGCATTGCAAAAAGCGTGCGACGGGGTGGAGCTTCGTGTCCACGAGCGCACGGCGGGATTCGCGGAAACCAAAGGGGGAAATTGACTTGGCGCAACGTCTCAAACTTCTGCTGGTCGAGGACAGCCCGCACGACGCCGAACTGTTGCTGTGGGAATTGCGCCGCGCCGGGTTCGATCCCGTCTGGCAGCGTGTGGACTCGGAACAGGCATACGTTGAAAGCCTCAGCCCTGATATCGAGATCATTCTCTCCGACTACCAGATGCCACAGTTCGACGGGCTGCGCGCGCTGAAGCTTATGCAGGAGCATGACCTGGAGATTCCGTTCATCGTAGTGTCAGGCGCAATCGGCGAGGAGGTTGCAGTCGAAGCCATGCGCTCCGGAGCGAACGACTACTTGATGAAAAGTAATCTGGTGAAGCTGGGACCGATCATCAAGCGGGAACTGAATGAGGCGGAAAACCGTCGCGCGCGGAGGCGCGCCGAAGCGGCCTTGCGAGAGAGCGAAGATCGTCATCGCGACCTGATTGAGCACAGCCGCGATTTGATCTGTACGCATGATCTGACCGGACGAATCCTTTCCGTCAATCACACCGCGGCGGAGCTGTTAGGCTACGACCAGGAAACTTTATTGACTAAGAACATCAAGGAGATTCTCTTTTCAGGATCCGAGAATGAGTTCGATAACTACATCGCCGAGCTTCGGAAGACCGGGAGGGCCCAAGGGACGATGACAGTTCAAACAAGGGTGGGAGAAAAGCGAGTCTGGGACTACAGCAACACTTTGCGCACTGAAGGCGTCGCCGTTCCGATCGTTCGCACGATGGCGCACGATGTGACTGAGCAAAGCCAGGCCGAAAGCGCTCTGCGAGAGAATCAGGCGCGGCTGGCCGGGATAGTCAACTCCGCTATGGACGCCATCATAAGCGTGGACAGCGAACAAAACATCGTCTTGTTCAACGCCGCAGCCGAAAGGATTCTCGGCTGTCCCGCCGCCGAGGCCATTGGGCAATCAATCGATAGGTTTATCCCTCAGCGATTTCGCGAACAGCACACGAAGCATATTCGGAATTTTGGAGAGACGGGGCTCACGCTGCGCTCGATGCACTCATTTGCCGAGCTGACGGCGCTGCGCGCCGACAGCGAGCAATTCCCCATCGAAGCCTCGATTTCTCAGATCGAGGTGGCGGGTAAAAAGCTCTTCACCGTCATCCTGCGCGATATCACAGAACGCAAACAGCTCGAAGAGCAGTTCCGCCAGTCGCAGAAGATGGAAGCAATCGGGCGACTGGCTGGCGGAGTGGCTCACGACTTCAACAACATGCTGACGGCGATCATAGGCTACAGCCAGCTCGTGCAAGCTCAACTCGACAACGCAAGCCCGCTGCGCCACGACATCGAGGAGATCGAGAAAGCAGGCCATCGAGCGGCCGGGCTCACAGCGCAGTTGCTAGCCTTCAGCCGCAAACAGGTGCTTCAACCCAGGGTGCTCGACCTCAATGAAGTGATTTCGGATGTAGACAAGATGCTCAGGAGATTGATCGGGGAGGATATTGATCTGGTCACTATTGCGACGCCGGACCTCGGACACGTTAAAGCTGATCCCGGACAGGTCGAACAGATACTCTTAAACCTCGCGCTCAACTCACGCGACGCTATGCCACGCGGAGGAAAACTCACAATCGAGACCGCGAATATCGAGTTGGACGAGATCTATGCGAATTCCCACGCTGATGTTGTCCCGGGCCGGTATGTAATGTTAGCGGTCAGCGATACCGGCCACGGTCTGGACGCCGAAACACAGTCTCACATCTTTGAGCCGTTCTTCACCACAAAAGTACAAGGCAAAGGCACAGGGCTGGGGTTGTCTACGGTTTTCGGCATTGTGAAGCAGAGTGGCGGTCACGTATGGGTCTACAGCGAGCCGGGGCACGGCGCAGCTTTCAAGGTTTACTTTCCAAGAGTCGATGAGCCTGCGGACGCGGCAGTCGTGCCGACAAAGAGCGTCGAATCACTCTATGGATCGGAGAACATATTGGTGGTGGAAGACGATGAAGCCGTTCGGGATGTATCACGCCTCGCACTAGAAAAGTATGGCTACACGGTTCTGGAAGCCGAAAGGGGAACCCAGGCACTCGAGGCTTTTGGGCCGCTTGCGACCGCGATCGACCTTGTTGTGACAGATGTCATTATGGCGGGTATGAGCGGACCAGGGTTGGTGGTGCGTCTCCAGAAACTGCATCCGGATGTTAAGGTATTGTACGTATCAGGCTACACAGAAGAGGCCACAATTCATCACGGTGTGCTCACCGAAGGGATAGCGTTCCTTCAGAAACCGTTTACACCGGACGGGCTGGTACGAAAGGTTCGTCAACTGCTCGACGAAAACTGAGAATGACATCGACCGTCTATCTGGAGCCTGGAAGTACTGCTCAAGAAGAATCGACGGCGGGTCAGATAGCACCATCTGTAACCTTCGGACTGACGCACTTCTCCCCCCTTTCTGAATCATCCCCCACGCGCTTGTGTACTTGCGCCAACTAACGCGCCGTTGGCTCGGCCACTTGTTTGCACTGATCAACAAGACCCACCCTTTCCTTCGGGACAATTTTATCCTGGTGAGACTGGAGGTGGGCGGAAGGACATTATGGTTAGGCAAAGGAAAGTGCTGGTGGCTGATGATGACCGGATCACGCGAGAGATCATCGGCGGAATACTTACCCGGGCCGGGCACGAAGTCGTGTTCGCCGAAGACGGCAAGAGCGCGGTTGAGAAGGCGTCAACCGAGAAACCTGACCTCGTCTTCATCGACGGCTTAATGCCTAAAATGCACGGCTTTCTGGCGTGCAAGGCGATCAAGGAACTTGATACGCCGCCAAAGGTCATCTTGCTCACCGGCATCTACACCAAACCGGCTTATAAGTGGGAAGCCAAGGGAACCTTTGGCGCGGATGACCTGCTGAAGAAGCCATCATCCCCTGAGGAGTTGCTCGCCTGCATTGAGAAGCACCTGCCGAGCAAGACAAATTACCTGGATGCGAGCGAGAATCAGACTGAACAGCGCGATCAGCCGATCGAAGTCTCACGTGACTCTGTCGCCGCGGCGGCGATGACCGAGTGACACAATCTTCCGCCAGGGACTACGGCTGCGGGTCCCGAGCAGAGAAAACACCATGCATCGAGTAGAAGACTTGGCCGATATCGGCCGATCGGTGATGTCGCGAACCGAGGAGTTCTTCAAAGAGCACCAGCAGGCGGTCTTCAAGCGCACCGACCGGATGTTCCTGGTTCTGATGACGATCCAGTGGTTAGCCGGAATAACGGTCGCGTATTGGATCTCACCAAAGGCGTGGGCCGGGCAGACCGGCCATGCACAGCCACATATCCTCGCCGCTCTGTTTCTGGGTGGGGCGATCAGCATCCTTCCGATCTACCTGGCGTTAACCCGGCCGGGCGAAGCATTAACCCGATACACCATAGCCGTCGGCCAGATGCTGATGGGTGCGCTGCTGATTCACCTGAGTGGCGGCCGAATAGAAACGCACTTCCACGTCTTCGGTTCACTGGCCTTTCTGTCCTTCTACAGGGACTGGCGTGTGCTTGTGCCTGCGATAGTGGTGGTAGCTGGCGACCATCTGCTGCGTGGTGTCTTCTGGCCTGAGTCCATATACGGAGTGCTGACGGTCAGCGGGTGGCGATGGCTGGAGCATACAGGATGGGCAATCTTTGAAGGCGTCTTTCTTGTACTGGTTTGTCTGCGAAGCAAGACGGAGATGTGGAAAATAGCGAACCGCACTGCTCAGTCGCATAGTGCGAATGAGTCGCTTGATCTGGAACTCACGAAACGAAAGAAGGCGGAGGACGCGTTGCGTGTCGCGTACGACGACCTTGAAGTGCGGGTCCAGGAACGTACCGCAGAGCTGCGGAGCGAAATCGCCGAGCGCATACTATCAGAAAAGGTGAGGGCTGCCTCGTACAGGATATCCGAGGCCGCAAACTCGGCGGAGAATCTTCAGGCGCTCTTTCGCTCGATCCACGAAATCGTTTCGGAGCTCATTCCAATCGACGGCTTTTTCATTGCGCAGTACGAACGGGCTTCTGACGTGTTGACCTTCCCTTACTTCGTCGATCGATATGACGAAGCGCCGGCGCCGAGGCTGGCGGGTAGAGGACTGACAGGATACGTGCTCCGGACGGGTCAACCTCTGCACGCTCCGTCGCGAGTGATTGATAAACTAATCAACGAGGGCAAAGCCGAGTTGGCTGGAACGCCTCCCGTGGATTGGATCGGCGTTCCGCTCAAGAGCAATGACGATACCACCGGCGTGCTGGTCGTACAGAGCTACACTGAGGGCGTCACGTTTAGAGAAGAGGACAAAGACGCGCTCGTGTTCTTTTCGATGCAGGCGGCCATGGCTATCGATCGCAAGCGAGCCGAGGAAGCATTGCGGCAAAGCGAGGAGGGCTACAAGCAAATCGTCAACGACGCTAGCGACCTGATCTATCGCGCCGACGCCGGCGGGCACTTCACGTTCTGCAATCCAACGGCAGCCAGAATAATGAAATGCCCGGAGACAGCGTTGATCGGCCGTCACTATCTGGAGCTGATTTCGCCCGATCACCGGCCGGACGCCGCCAGATTCTACGGCAAGCAGTTCAAGTACAGAGTTCCGAGCACATACTTCGAATTTCCCTCGGTCACAGCTGAAGATACTGAAGTATGGCTTGGGCAGAGCGTGCAAATCATCACTGAGGGCGATCAGATCACCGGGTTTCAGGCGGTAGCGCGTGACATAACCGATCGCAAGCGGGCCGAGGACGAATTGCAGCGAGCAAAAGAGGCTGCAGAGGCTGCAAACCGCGCCAAGAGTGAATTCCTTGCCAATATGAGTCACGAGATTCGCACTCCGATGAATGGCGTGATTGGGATGACCGAACTCGCGCTCGACACCGACCTGACTCGCGAACAACGCGAGTACATGAATCTGGTCCGCGCGTCGGCTAACTCGCTGTTGACGGTGATCAATGACATTCTCGATTTCTCAAAGATTGAAGCGGGCAAGCTGGATATCGACAACATCGACTTCAACCTTCGGGACAGTTTAGGCGAGACGATGAAGTCCGTATCGGTGCGCGCCCACGAGAAGGGCCTCGAGCTGGTCTGTCGCGTTCCTCACGACGTGCCCGACTCACTGATTGGCGATCCCGGACGCCTGCGCCAGATCATCGTCAACCTGGTCGGTAACGCCATTAAGTTCACCGAGCACGGTGAGGTGGTGATGAATATCGACACCGAGTTTCAGGACAATGACGAAGTCTTTCTGCACTTCGCAGTCACCGACACCGGAATCGGGATTCCTTCCGAGAAGCAGAAGGTCATCTTCGATGCTTTCGCGCAGGCCGATGGCTCGACGACGCGGAAATACGGCGGCAGCGGGCTTGGCCTTGCAATCACCTCTCTATTGGTTGAGGCATTGGGCGGTCGTATATGGGTAGAAAGCGAAGTCGGACATGGCAGCGCCTTTCACTTCACCGTCCGGTTAGGCGTGCAGCAAAATCCGGCCAGGCCGGCCGCAGTCGCCCCGGTCGAGATGCAAGGCCTGAGGGTGCTGGTAGTTGATGACAACGCCACAAACCGGCGCATCTTGTTTGAAACACTCACGCACTGGGGAATGAAGCCGACCTGCGTCGACGGCGGACGGCTTGCCGTGTCCGAATCGCATCGCGCAACACTTGCGGGTGAGCCTTACGCGCTCACTTTGCTCGATGGATGCATGCCCGAGATGGACGGCTTCGAGGTCGCACAAGAACTGAAAGAAACGCCGGAGCTGACCAATACCACGATAATGATGCTTACGTCCTCGGGCCAACGAGGAGAAGCCGCGCGCTGCCGCGAGATGGGGGTGGCTGCCTATCTGACCAAGCCAATCACACAGTCGAGCCTTTTTGACGCTATTGTCAACGTGCTCAAATCGCCATCAGCGCCGACGAACACTACCCCTAAGCTCGTGACCCGCGACACGCTGCAGGAGAGCAAACGCTCGCTTCGCATCCTCCTTGCGGAGGACAGTCCCGTCAATCAAATCTTCGCGGTTACCCTGCTCCAGAAGCACGGCCACAGTGTTCAAGTAGTTGAGAACGGCAAGGAAGCGCTCGCCGCTCTTGAAACCGCAGGCTTCGACGTAATCCTGATGGATGTTCAGATGCCTGAGATGGACGGGTTCGAAGCCACTGAGACAATTCGCGACCACGAGAGCCGGACCGGCGAGCACATTCCGATCATAGCGTTGACGGCACACGCGATGAAAGGCGATCGCGAGCGATGTCTTGACGTCGGTATGGACGGATACGTGTCGAAACCCATCAGGGCCGAGGAACTCCTCCGGACCATCGATGAGCTGGCGCCTGCTGCCCGGCTCGCGCCGCGGAGTTCAGACGACAACATGATAGATCGGGTTCTTGATCGCGGGGCTGTTCTCTCCCAGTTCGGCGGCGACCTGGAGCTATTGCAAAGAGTCGTCGAGCTGTTTCTGGAGGACGGTCGAGCGCTGATGTGCAGCATCCGTGATTCAATCGCGCGGCGTGATAGCTATGCGTTGGAGCATGCCGCTCACAGGCTCAAAGGCTCAGTGGCTAACTTTTTTGCAAGCGCCGCCGTCGACGCGTCTCTACGGCTGGAAGTTATCGGGCACGCACGCGACTTTGCCGGCGCGACACTGGCGCTGACTATATTGGAGAGGGAGATGCAGGAATTGGAGCCGGCGCTCATGGCGCTTGGCAGAGAGTGCGAGGCGCCTACGGATCAATGCGCAATGACTCCCCTGTGCCAGGGTGATCCCGCCAAGGGATCGGAACGGACAGAGTCACTTGCTTTAGAAAAGAATCCGGCCGATCCGTTGCCGGCAAACCGACTGCTTGACCACTCGCTGTTACTATCGTTTGTCGACGGCGATGAGGATTTGCTACGAGGTATCTGTGGACTATTCCTCGGTCACTATCCCGCGTTCTTATCAAAGATCCGCGACGCCATAGCCCGCGCTGATGCTGGCGGACTGGCGCGTGCAACGCATACTCTCAAAGGATCAGGAGGATACTTCCTCGACGCGTCTGCTCTCAGAACGCTGGTCGATTTAGAGGTGATCGCGCACAGTGGCGATCTGATTAACGCACCCGAGCGACTCGCTGAACTTGAGTGGGAAATGGAACGGCTCAAGCCCGAACTGCTTGTCCTTTCGGGGGCTTTGCCCAAAATGAGTGACGGCAAGGCCCTCTAAGGTTTTTCCCTCGGTTTTTTTGGTTCTCTCTAATATTGAACAGAACTCCCTATACCTGGTCTGTACCATAGATCTGATTTCAGGTGTGGACATGGAAGATCGGGCGAGCAGTCATCAATGGCGGCTCGAAGTCTATAACCCCTATCGAAGGAATGACTGGAAGACTCTATGGGGATTTGATGACGACACGCACGCGGCGTATCACGTGTTAATCCTAGAACTGAATCTAATCAACGCTCCGGTGCAGCTTCGGATTGTTCGAAACTCTCTTGAGGTCACATGAGATCTCTCAGTTGAAATACTGCCTAATCCCTTGAATCATCTACGCCAAAACGGGAGCATCAAGTGCATTCCGCACCTTATGACCTAACGCAGCTATGCCGTAGGGCTTTTGAATAAAAGCCGACCCGGTCTCAAGGACAAACTTACTCTGTGCCATTTCGGCGCTGTAGCCCGTCATAAATATTACCGGCACATCGCTGCCGAGTTTTCGAATGCGCTTGTATGCTTCGCGGCCACCCATTCGCGGCATCACCATATCCAGTATGACTAGATCTATCTGTTCGAGATAACTCGAATACTTCTCAACGGCGGCCTCACCATCGCACGTCAGAATCACTTTGTAGCCCAAACCAGTTAACATGGTTGTCAGCAACCTTTGTAGTGTTTCATCGTCCTCGGCTACTAGAATCGTTTCCGTTCCACCACGCAGAATCGGCTGAGTCTGGTAAACCTTTTCTTCTACTGCCATTTCTTGTGCCGGAAGATATACTTTGAACGTGGTTCCATACCCTGGTTCGCTATAAACCTCAATCATCCCTTCGTGTTGTTTGATGATTCCATAGGCCAGAGCAAGTCCCAATCCAGTCCCCTTCCCCGCTTCCTTGGTCGTGAAGAACGGCTCGAAGATGTGCTGTAGTGTTTCACCATCCATCCCTGCACCGGTATCGGTGACGCTGATCTGCACATACCTTCCCGGCTGGGCGTACGGACGCGTGTTGCAGTAGGTTTGGTCGACCACAGTATTCTGAGTTTCGATGATGAGTTCCCCGCCTTCGGGCATCGCGTCGCGGGCATTGACGACAAGGTTCATCAACACCTGCTCGATCTGCCCGGGGTCGGCAAGCACCGTAGATAGATCCGCTGACCCTTGGAATCGTAGTTCAATATGTTCGCCGATAATGCGGACCAGCATCCTCACGAAGTTATTAATCGTATCGTTGAGATTGAGCGCGCTGGGTTCCAGTCGCTCGCGACGACTAAAGATCAGCAATTGCCGGGTCAGTTCAGCAGCGCGCTTACCGCTGTCTTCGATCTCGATCAAGCGACCGTATAGTGGGTCTTCGGGTCCGAGGTCCAGAAGTCCAAGCTGCGCGTTTCCGATTATTGCGGTCAACAGATTATTGAAGTCGTGAGCAACTCCCCCAGCCAGAGTGCCGATGGCTTCCATTTTTTGCGAATGCTGTAAGCGCGCTTCGCTTTCAATTAGTGCTTGTTCCACCAACTTTCGCTCGCCGGTTTCCTCCATTAACTCAGAGGTGGTTTCCTTGACCTCTATTCTTAGACGTTCGTTCAGCGCCCTAACTTCTTGCTCAACCCGAACCAATTCAAGGTTCTTCTGCACCGCCGCCTCGTAAATCGAAATCAACAGGTCAACCATTTGCTGTCGTTCCGGTGTAATGGAGTACTTTTCCCCGTTGAAGATAATATCCAACCCGGTTTGCGTTCCCGCGCCGACGCGCAATTCGCGGTTGAGCACTATGTACTGGATGCGCGACATCAGCAGCTCTTCGTCATACGGCTTTGTGACAAAGTTATCAGCTCCGCATTTCAGGCCAAGGATGACGTCTTTCGTATTCGAGAGCGACGTCAATAGGATCACAGGAATGTCTCTGAGATTCTCATCCGCCTTGATCTCGCGGCAGAGTTCGTAACCATCGATCCCTGGCAACAGGACGTCACTTATCACGATTTGCGGCTTGCGACGGCGCACGGCGGCAAGAGCGAGTTCAGCGTTGTGCTCAACAGAGACTTTGTGGTCGTGCTGCTCGAGGATATGTTTGAGTTGTTCGGCCTGCGAGAGATTCTCTTCAACGATGAGGATTTCGATTCCTTCGCTCATATAACTCCTTACTGCGCGGAAGTTTCGCTCTGTTCGGTCCGTATAGGTAAGCTTGCGGTCCAGTTGGGGGAATATTCAGCTCGAAGAAGGCTATTACCTGAAAGACGCTCAGACGGTCAGACGGTCAGACGGTCAGACGCATCGTAAGCTGATCCCGCCGTGAGTTCTGTCCAATATTGCACAATTCCAAGAATAGAATGGGATCTTATAATTCATCGTGCATTCGTCTTCGATAGACGTAAGCAAGAATTACTTATTGGTTGGGTTCCTGGGCAAAGCCTCTTTCGGGCAAAGGCGTACAAACTCTCCGGAGGTGACGGTCGAGTTCAACGGCGATGCGGACCGGGCGGACCAGCCATTCGAAGTCCTCAAACGATGCTAAAGGTCACGTCGTGCGAAAGGTTCTTGGTTTCTATCATTCGCTTCGCTTTTTCCAGGCTCTCCATCATATCGCAGCGATAGAAAGGTTTGTTGATCAGTATATCCGCTTTCCCGGACGCATCCATCACTGATCCATCCGGTGTCTCCAAGATGGTCCACAGGATTACGGGTATGGCTGCGCTGCCAGGGTGAGCTTTCATCTTTTCAATCAAGCTGAAACCGCTTTCGCCGGGCATCATCGCATCTGTTATGAGAATGTCTGGCGGATCACTGTCGATTATCTTGATGGCGTCTTGAGCATTGGTGGCGGAGACCAGCGAGTACTCCGTTTTCCCGAGAAACAAGCTCATCATTTCGTGCACGAATTGGTCATCATCAACCAGCAATACCCTTAACTGCGGCGCAGCAGGCGGAACGATTTCGTCGATTACAATATTCATCAGCCCGTTCTCCTCTTTCATCAGTTGAGTCCAAGCGAGCAATCCGGGAGCCAAGCCTAACTCAAGTAAACTCTGTGATTGAGCCGGCGGATGGCGAATTGTGTCACATTCTCGAGATGAGCGGTGTGTCAGCATGGGGCAGGTCCAAAGCGAACCCCTTAACGATTCATCGCCATGCCCGATGACGGAGTGCCCAGTTGAGCAAAGATGACAGCAGCATCCACAGCCTGGATGACGCCCTCGGAGGGGAAATCAAAGCGAAGGTATTGGCTTAACGGCCGGTTTCTCGTCTGGTTCAAGACCCTCCAGAATGATCAGCGCCCTGCGCAACTGATCGTCACTTACGCATACATCGCCGAGCTTCTCCATAATCCCTAGTAGCATTCCCCTCGTCCCCAGCTTTTCCATTTCCTTCAGTCGGGCCGTTTTCTCGTTGCTTGTTGCCGGCGCGCGACGATTCTTGTCCTGAGGATTATCATTTGATTGTTTGGCCATTTTCTCTTTCCAGTCTTTCAAGCTAACGTGTCGCCGATTGGCTCGCCGAAGATACTCGGAGGCTGAGCAAAGGCTGCCACGCGAGACGTTCGCGATCGTAGGAGACTCATCTCCTCGCGCGTCTCTCGCACCACTCAGAATACGCATGGGCAAATGAGTGATGCAAATAGAATTGGCGATGCATTCCTGGCTGGGTGTGACTAAAAGTGGACTTGGTTCTGGATGAAAACCTGTCCTTTTCATTAACTCAATTCAATGAGGTGTTGGAGCGGCCTTCGGTTGGACCTAACTGTTTCAACAGTTTTTCTGGACGTTCGAATAAACCGTTGAAACGGTTCCAGATCACCCGGCGCGCCCAACACACCACTGAACGTGGGGTGTTAATGAGAACCAGACTCGCCCACGCGAATCAGTGGGTTGAGGTCAAGAGCCCGCCTTCTCAGAAGTCCCACTTTTTTAGTCACACCCTTCCTGGCTTTTCAAGCGTGCGCCGACCTTCTCAACTGAATCCTTCATCGCGGAATCCATTCTGCAATCCAATGCCCGGAAGAATCTTGTCCCCTTACTCCCCGCTCACGAGATGAGTTGTGTAGCAATCGTCCTCGCCACGGGTGTTGATCTAATCAGCTCGGATTCACATTGAGCCAGCCTAAACTGCGCGCTCATAAGCCTTCCTGACACCATGAGCATAAAGTCATTACGGCACATAGGTTGCGCTGAGCTGAGTTGCGTGATCCGCAATGAAATCGAGTTGGGTCCGTCGGTAAAGAAGTTAACCCGCTGCGACTGGGAGGTCTGCGATATGGCATTTTTCGATTCGCTTGAGAACTCGTCACATCCAATTCTTGGCGAAAAGCTGGCTCGGCTGCTTTCGATCGCCTTTGCTCGACGTTCACAATCCGCGAGGATCGGAATGGTGCTGATAGCGGCAATAATATCCTCTAGCGCCGGCGCTGCCATTGCCCAGGACAAAGCGGACTCCGGCCAAAAGCCATCCGGCGTTGCCGATCTCAGCCTTGAGCAATTGATGAACGTCAACATCTACACCGCCTCGAAGCGCTGGCAGAAGATCGTAGAGGCGCCGGCTTCAGTCAGCATCGTCACCGCGGATGAGATTCAAAAATACGGATACCGAACGCTGGCCGAGATACTGCGCAGCATGCGGGGAATCTCCATCGGCTATGACAGGAACTATAGCTACATCGGCGTGCGCGGGGTTTCTCGCCCCGGCGACTACAACACCCGGGTCTTGCTGCTGGTGGATGGCCATCGACTCAACGACAACGTGCTCGATCAAGCCTTTCTAGGGACCGAGTTTCCCATTGATGTCGACCTTATCGAGCGAGTCGAGTTTATTCGCGGACCGAGTTCTTCACTCTACGGCGGGAGCGCTTTTTTCGGAGTGATCAACGTGATCACCAAACGTGGGCGTGGCGACGAAGGAGTGACGGCGTCTTTCGAAGCGGGCAGCTTCGGAACGTACAAGGGCCGGGTCAGCTACGGTGCGGATTTCAAAAACGGGCTGGAGATGTTGGTGTCGGCGTCGTTCTATGACAGCCACGGCCAGCGGCTTTTCTACCGAGAGTTCGACGCGCCCGAAACCAACAATGGTTTCGCCGACAATTCCGACTATGACCGATCGCACAGTTTTCTTGCGAACCTATCTTACCGCGATTTCCGTTTGCAGGCGGTTTACAGTTCACGGGAGAAAGGCATACCTACCGGCTCGTTTGGGACCGTCTTCAACGATCCACGCACGCAGACCGTGGACGCGAAAGCGTATCTGGACCTCGGGTATCAGCACACGTTCAGCAACACGCTGGACGTAACCGGCCGCTTGTTTTATGACCGCAGCGATTTCGATGGCGACTACGTGGCTGATTATGCCGGAACCGGGACGCCGCCCTTCGTTGAGAACAAAGTCTTCTCGCGTGGCAGAGTGGGGGGACTGGAGTTGAACGCTTCGAAGAGCGCGGGAAAACACCGAGTCACGACGGGCGTTGAGTACCGCAACAATCTACGACAGGATCAGGGAGACTACGATGCCGCCCCGTATTTCAGTTATCTTGATGACAGGCGCAGCTCTAAGATCTGGGCGCTCTACATCCAGGACGAGTTCCGAATTACCGAGAAGCTGATTGTCAATGCTGGGCTGCGCTACGATCACTACTCCACCTTTGGGGGAACTGCGAACCCCCGAGTAGCTCTAATTTACAAGCCCGACGAGCACGGATCACTGAAGCTGCTCTACGGGCAGGCGTTTCGAGCCCCCAATGATTTCGAAATGTTCTTCCAGGCGGGCGATTTCAGCAAATCCAATCCGCTTCTTCAACCGGAAACTATAAAGACCACCGAGCTCATATTTGAGCGATACTCGAAGCACTTTCGTTTCTCCGTGTCCGGCTTCTACAGCCACATAAACGGATTGATCAGTCAGCGCATCGATCCTGCGGACGGGAGGGCCCAGTTTTCAAACGTCGACAACGTCATCAGTAAGGGAGTTGAAACAACCATCGAGGGAAAGCTGACCAATGGAATCGAAGGCAGGTTTGCCTATACGTTGCAGGACGCGCGGAACGAGCAGACTGGAGATTCCTTATCGAACTCGCCAACGAACCTGGCCAAGATGAGTCTCTCCATTCCGCTGGCGAACCGAAAATTCTTCGCGAGCTTCCAGGGACTTTATGCTGGCGAGCGACGAACCCTTGCCTCCAACAACTTGCCCGGCTTCTTCGTCTCCAATGCGACGTTGCTTAGCAAGAGCCTTTTCAAAAACTTTGACATTTCAGCAAGTGTCTACAACCTGTTCAACGTGCGCTATGCAGCGCCCGGCGGACAAGAACATCGTCAGGACTCAATACAGCAAGATGGCCGGAGCTATCGGTTGAAACTGACCTACACGTTTAACCGAGGTCAGTGAAGTTGAAAGTGTGCGGCAGCTGCAGCGGCCGCTCGAGCGAGACTCAGGAACGATGACGAATACCGGTAGAAAAACTGGTTTGGCGCTGGAGAGGCGGGAGGCGGTATCGCCGCCGCGCTTGAAGCGCCTGCTTGCAATCGGCCGGCTTTCAATTCTCATCGCCTTGACCGTGTTGTTCCTTCTGCCTAATCGCATCGGAGCTCAGGAGGCAAATGAATATGAGGTCAAGGCGGCCTTCCTCTACAACTTTGCTCGGTTCGTTGAGTGGCCAGATAACGTCAGCCCGGACCCCAACGGTCCGCTGATCATCGGCATTCTTGGGAGAGATCCGTTTGGTGGAGAAATCGACCGTGCCATCGAGGGCAAAACGGTCAACGGCAGACGGCTGGTGATCAAACGTTTCTCGTCGCTCGAGGCCTACGAGCAATGCCACATTCTGTTCGTAAGCTCATCCGAAAGAGGCAACCTGCCACGAATTCTGGCAGCCGTCAGGACCAGAAGCGTCTTGACCGTGAGCGAGACCGACAGATTCGCTCAGATTGGCGGAATCATAAACTTCATCACGATAGAAAACAGAATTCGATTCGAGATCAACCAGGCTGCAGCCGCCCGAGTCGGATTGAAGATCAGCTCAAAGCTGCTCAGCCTCGGGCGAGTAGTAAGGACTTAGGATAGCGAAAGATTATGCGTCTATCTGGCAACCTATCAATAAGCCTCAAGCTCAGGCTGATAATTATGGCGACGAGCAGCATCGCGCTGCTGCTGGCTTGCGCGGCCTTCGTTGCATATGATCAAGTGGCGACCCGACGCTGGATGGCCAGTGATCTTACTTCCCAGGCCAAAATGGTTGCCACTTCAGTGACGGCAGCCATCGCATTCAACGATCGGGATTCCGCCCGCGACCTTCTTTCATCACTCCACGTGGATCAGGTAATCGCACACGCCTGCATCCATAGA
>DATLWF010000394.1:0-2136 GCA_035576605.1 Blastocatellia bacterium
GAAGAGCTTCACTCGCATCCACTGAGTTAACTACGGCGACTTACCTGAAACCGGCTCCTGCAGCCGAAACCGAGGCGGGCACGATTATGGGGACAGTAGCCTATATGTCTCCTCAACAGGCCGCTGGAATTGCACTCGACTCCCGAACGGACGTCTTTTCGTTGGGCGTGGTCTTCTACGAGATGCTCACAGGCAGACGGCCGTTCGAGGGCAAGTCGGCGATTGACATACTTCATGCGATCATCAATCAAGAGCCTCGCCCGGCGGTTGAAGTGAATCCGCGCTTGCCCCGTGAAGTGATGGATATTCTCAGTAAGGCTCTGGCGAAAGAGGTGAGCGAACGCTATCAGCACGCGGGCGATTTCGAGTTAGATCTGCGGCGGCTCAAACGAGCGATCGAGTCAAATTCGCTTCCCAGCATTCAAGCACCGCTTGCCCTCAAGCCGCGAGCCTGGTGGGCAAGCCGACGAGCCTTGCTGCTGTGGAGCGCCCTCGGTGTCCTCCTGGTTGTCGGGGGCGTGGCGGCCGCGTGGATGCTGGGTCACGCCACTGCTTCGCCAAAACACGACGTTTCGCTTGCACAGGAGACGCTCACGCCGCTAACCGTAGATCCGGGCTATGACGGAGAGCCGACGTTTTCACCCGATGGTCAGACGATCGCTTACGTCTCAGATCGCACCGGCAACTTCGAGATCTTTCGTAAGCAGATTTCCGGCGGCGCCGAGATCAACCTGACTCAAAATGCGGCTGACGACGTGCAACCCGCCTTCTCGCCCGACGGCACACAGATCGCCTTCGTCTCGACGCGAGCCAGTTCATCACGACTCATCTATCGCAATGCCAACCTTCCGCTGATGGGCGGAGACATCTGGGTGATGCCGGCGCTTGGGGGCCTCGCCCGCAAGATTGCTGAATCGGGCAACTTCCCGTCTTGGTCGCCGGATGGATCGACGATCATTTACAGTGCCGGCCCCCAGGGCAGCCAAAAGATTCGCAACATTTCTGCCTCTGGCGGCGACGCGAGCGAGATTTTCCTCAGGTTCACATCCGGTGATTCGCCTCGAAACGCTCTTTATCCGAGCTACTCATCCGACAGCCGATGGATTGTCTTTGAAGCGCAGCCAAACGATTGGATCTACGTCGTGAGCGCCGCAGGTGGCGAACCCCAACTCATCGCAAGGGGGAGACGCCCGGTCTGGAACGCTGACTCCACTGCGATCATTTATTCGAGTGGCGAGCCGGGGAAAAACTTTTCTCTCTGGCAAATACGCTTTTCTCTACCTGAAGGAAAAGTTGTGGGGGAGCCTGCGCCGCTGACGGTCAGTCGCGGGCGCGATACGCAAGCCGCAGTGTCGCGCGATGGGAAGTTGATCGCTTTTACCGGGCAGGACGTGGAGTTCAACATCGAGAGAATGCCTTTCGATGCGGAAAGCGGTCGCGAGATGGGCGAGCCTAAGGCGATCACTTCCGGGCATAGTCTTAATTATTTTTTCGACGTCGCCCCTGATGGCCGCTCCGTGGTCTTTGAATCTCATCGTGGCACTAACTTCCATATCTGGCGTACGGATATTGCTGAGGCCAGCCTAAATCAATTGACTTCCGATCCCAACTTCGACGACCACGTTCCAAAATGGTCGCCTGACGGGCACACCATCGCTTTTACGAGAAAAGGAGTGAAAGAGACAAATGTCAAACCCGATGTATGGCTCATGGCACAGGATGGAGCGAACCCACAACCGCTGTTTCACGAAGCGACCGATTTCAGGTGGATGCCGGATGGCCGCGGGATTGTCTATGTTTCGGCGCTCGACCGTCAACTCTATTTCTACGATGTTCCCGCCAAGAGTTCGCGACGCCTAACCGATGAACTGGGAATCCCAGGGGTGTTCACCGTAAGCCCGAATGGCCAGTGGGTGGTTTATCAGTCAACGATAAAGGGCACCGTCGATGTGCGCGGCGTCCAAACGTCGGGTGGGCCATCGCGGGCAATTGTCGAGACGCCGCGCGAGGATTACCATCCTTTCGTTTCACCAACGGGCAAGTGGCTCTACTTTCAACCTGACCACAAGAACCTCTACCGCGTGCCTGGCCCGGCGCAAGGTTGGCAGCAAGCTGAGCCGGAGAAGGTGACCAACT
>DATLWF010000395.1:0-4649 GCA_035576605.1 Blastocatellia bacterium
TAGCGACCTGGCCACTGCATATCGGTCCGTTACGGGGAAACTCTTTTTTTGGGGGACTGCCGCCATTCCTGTAGCGGCGTCGGGTGCAGTATACAACAAATGAGCGGTCGCAGTCAGTTACAGTTTTTGGGAGCGCGCGGCTAATCGCCCGCGAGCTCGGGATCCTCGCGCCGGCCGCCGTACCACACTTCGAGGCCGTCGCGCCTTCTTAGCGCCTTCGGTCCGGCGAGCAAGATGCCTCCAAAAAGCCGCAGCACTTCCCGGCCGGAATACATTCTCAGTTTTCTCCCCGAGGACATCACCGATTCGCGAAGAACGACAAAGCGGCCCTGGCGCTTCAACGCCCTGCTCATCCAGATCTCCTCGGACGCGAAGAGCGTTTCATCGAATCCACCCGCCGCATCGAAGGCCGCGCGAGTGCAGAACAGAAAGCATCCGCACGCAAACCCGGTAGCTCGGAAGAGTCTCACCATCATCGGGAAAAGCAGCCTGGCATAACGCGGAAGCTGCCCGTCGAAGCTTACAGCGGAGCCGCCTCCGGCTGCGCCCTGGTTCATCGCGTCGATCGAGGCCCGAACGACTTTGTCGGTGACTTCCGTGTCGGCGTCGACGAAGATCAGCTTGTCTCCGGTGGCCTCGCGCGCGCCGGCATTGCGAGTTGCGGCGATCTGGCGAAGGTTTACTTTGACCACGTGTGCGCCATGAGTCTCAGCGATCGCGGTGGTGCGGTCTGACGACGCGTCATCCGCGACAATGATTTCATAAGGCTCGCCGACACTTTGCGCGGCCTGGTTCAACGCTTCGAGCGTGCGGCCGATCAATGCCTCTTCGTTGTATGCAGGAACGATGAACGAAATCATTAAATATTCTCAGTAGTTGTTTGAAAGACGCCCTTTAGAAAACGTCTCCGCGCTGGGCGCCACCGGAGCGGTATTTCGTTTTGCGCTCGCAGCCCGGTGCTTGCTGGCGTCGTAACGCGCTGAGATGCTTTTAACATAATTCTGCGTCTCCCGGTATCGAGGGACCTGGTAGCCCCAATTGACTACGGCATGCTCGCCAGCGTTGTACCCTGCCAGCACCAGGTTGACGTCGCCGTTAAATTGATCGAGCAAGAAGCGAAGATACCTTGTGCCGCCTTCGATATTTTGCGCTGCGTCGAAAATGTTCGTCACGCCGAAACGGCGAGCTGTCGCCGGCATCAGTTGCATCAGCCCGGACGCGCCTTTGTAAGACAGCGCACGCGGATTGAACCCGGACTCCTGGCGCATCATCGCGACCACCAGATTTGGATCCACACCGTTTCGCGCTGCTGATAGCGCGATAAGCTCGTCGTATTTTGGATTGCCGGTCGTCACCATCTCGCCGTCAACAGAGGGCGAGAGACCGGGGAAGACTATCGGCTGTATGGCTGAAGCAAGGGAGGGCGCGCCAGCGGCGGATGATTTGGACGCCGCGTCTTTCTTTGGCGCGCCCTGAGTCT
Source organism: Blastocatellia bacterium (assembly GCA_035576605.1). Classification (GTDB taxonomy): domain Bacteria; phylum Acidobacteriota; class Blastocatellia; order UBA7656; family UBA7656; genus Onstottus_A. The sequence continues at coordinate 1,481 of DATLWF010000395.1, forward strand.
TGAGCGCGGCTGCCGGAGCCGATTTGACAGTAACGGTAGGCGCCACGACCTCGTGAATGACAAGCGCAGGCGTTCGCCGAAGCGGCGAGCTTTCGCCTTCGATATTCAAAGAAAGGCTTTGTTCCTGGGCTCGCGCGTCGCCAACGAGCAGCGGCAGGAAGGCCAGAATAATCAAACTAGCGGTTGATCTCATCACTCTCCACTCTTCTACAACTCGGAGCGTCGATACCCCGGGGGTGCAAAGACGCCGACGCCTGAGCGAGTATTCAAAGGGGACCGAGATGAAGCGGAGTTGAAAACTGGAAGGGAGCTGTTCTTCAACCTCACTTCGGCAGCCAGACATCCTTTTTTCAAAGGCCTTGGCTTTGCGACCCAGGATCACTCCTGGTGTGCCTTTATCGGTGACTTCAAAACAACTGTGTAATACGCGGCCAGTCTAATCTGTATGATGTGCTTTGTCAATAATTACCATCATTATTACGATCATGGCGCCGGCTACCTCAATCCCCGGCTACGTGCTACAGTTATAAAGCTCAAATGAAACAATCACCAGACAAATTAGCCCGGCGTTTCGTGTGTATGCCATTGCTCGCAATCGTGGCTCTCGGGCTGTGTCTGTTTGTCGGTCAAGGGTTCCGCATATCCACTTCAGTGGTTGATTTCCTTCCGGAAACCTCCAAGAGTCAACTTGCAAATTCATCGCCGATTGAGTCTGCCGTCATCTCTCTCGAGAGGCAGGTCCAAATCCAGAGCAAGGCGCCTCGCCGCCAGCCGTCGTTTGGAGCGCTCCCACCAGCTAGCGCGCTGGATCTGTCTGCGGTTTGCAGCGAACGATCTTCCGTCGAAGCCCGATGCCAGGCTCTAACAACTCGCTCTCAGCCAAATGATCGCGCACCCCCGCTCTCCGCGTAACCGATCTCATCATTCCCTGGATCGTCGCAGATAAGCAGGTACCAAATACCTGTTTGTTTGCGCTGAACTATCTTTACGCGCGAACGCGCCACAGACATAAAGGAGAGCTATGATGGGTTCAGAAGCAATCGTTGTGTTGGTATTAATCGCGGTGGCTATAGGTTTCGTCATCTGGGTCAGGATGAACTCGCACGATCATGACCCGAGTGGTCAGGCGGGTACCCTTGGTGAAGAAGGCGAGAACCCTCGCGAAAGGAAGTAGCATTCGTGAAGCGGTTAGGAGCCGCCCTGGCTCCTAACCGCCAGGGAGATAGAAGTGAATCCCATCTGGACAAAGGTGATTGTCGACGCAGTTGAAAAGAGCATGAAGAAATGCCCGCACTGCAAGAAGGTGGCGGCATATGCTCGAAAGCGGCCGGGCCAGTTCCATACCTGCAAACGTTGCGGCCACAGGTTCAAAGAGAAGGGCCAATGACGTCTATTGAGCATATTCTTGTGGCTGCTTCCATTCTGCTGCTCCTCAGTGTCCTAGCCAGCAAAGCGTCCGCGAGGCTCGGCATCCCGGCGCTCTTGCTGTTCCTTGTTCTCGGAATGCTTGCCGGCTCCGATGGGCCGGGCGGTATCTATTTCGATGACGCGCACCTGGCCCAGTCGCTTGGCGTAGTAGCCCTGGCCCTCATTCTATTCTCAGGCGGACTCGATACTGAGTGGTCGAGCGTTCGCCCCGTACTCTGGAAGGGACTCGCTCTCTCAACGTTCGGTGTGCTTATCACAGCCGTGCTGGTTGGATTGTTCGCACGGATTGTTCTGGGCTTTTCCTTACTCGAGGGTGTTCTGCTCGGCGCGATCGTTTCGGCCACCGATGCAGCCGCCGTCTTTTCCGTGCTGAGAGCCCGAAGCGTCGGCCTCAAAGGTCACGTGCGGCCGCTTCTGGAGCTCGAGTCCGGCAGTAATGATCCGATGGCCGTCTTTCTGACAACGGGGCTCATCGGCATTGTGACTCACCCGGCAACCAGCGCCTTCAGCCTCGTTCCGATGTTCATTCAACAAATGGCACTGGGCGCGGCACTCGGTTATGCGACAGGCAAGCTGATAATTCTGATCATCAATCGACTGGGCCTTGAGTTTGAAGGCCTTTATCCGGTGTTGACCCTCTCGTTGATTCTTCTTACCTATGGAACAACCGCATCGTTGGGAGGCAATGGGTTTCTTGCGGTCTATATCGCGGGGCTGGTCATGGGCAAGAATGATTTCATTCACAAAAGAAGCGTTACGCGGTTTCACGATGGACTTGCATGGCTGATGCAGATTGCGATGTTCCTGGCACTGGGGCTATTGGTCTTTCCTTCGCATCTTCTGCCCATCGCGGGACTCGGGCTGTTAGCGGCGCTGTTCCTGATGCTTGTGGCGCGCCCGGTCAGCGTTTTTCTTACGCTGGCTTTCAGCGGTATGAGGCTTAATGAAAAGGTGATGATTTCGTGGGTTGGATTGCGCGGCGCGGTGCCAATCGTTCTGGCGACGTTTCCGCTTCTGGCGGGTATGCCAAGAGCTGAGATGATTTTCGATCTGGTTTTTTTCATCGTTCTCACTTCAATCCTTCTACAGGGAACTTCGCTTCCGCTTTTCGCAAGGTGGCTCAAACTGGAAGCACCCGTGCTCGAGAAGCCTAACTACCCTTTGGAGCTTGAGCCGGCGGCGGGCGTCACCAGCGAGTTGGTCAATGTTGAAGTCCGAGACTGCTCATCTGCGATCGGAAGGAAGATTGTGGAAGCGGGCTTCCCGAAAGGCGCGTTGATCGTTTTGATCGGCAGGGGCAACGAATTCATAGTGCCCAACGGTGGAACGGTTTTGGAATCGGGTGACAGGCTGCTTGTGCTCGCCGACAGGGATAACCTTGGCAAGACTCGGAAGGCATTGGATTGTGAATAGTCAGCTTTTAGAAACGGTGGCGGCGAATTCGAGGATCTCACATGGAAACACTTGGCGAAGCGGATCCTGATATCAACCGGCGGAGGCGTTGTAGTACTTGACCCGTAGAGTTGTTGGTGCACCAACCGCTCGATGGCTGATTGATGCGTTGCTCCCGACATTGTAGGCCTTGAACTGGAACCCGAGTCTGCGGACCGCTGGCAGTATTATGGTAGTTTCTTGGAAGACGTCGGGAGAATGCGAGAGGCTGCTGAAGCGTTCAAAAAGGCGCGACGGCTGGCTGGGAACTAAGTCTCTCGTGGCCGCAGCCCAACTCCGGCGTGCAGCG
>DATLWF010000396.1:0-5182 GCA_035576605.1 Blastocatellia bacterium
TTGCCAGCCCACGCGTCACCACCACCGACAACAAGACCGCCGAGATAGTCAACGGCGTCCAGATACCTGTGCAGACCGTCTCGAACAACACGATCACCACGACCTTCGTCACGGCTGCGTTGAGGCTCGAGATCACGCCGCAGATAATCGAAGAGAGCGGACAGGTGCTGATGCACGTTGTGGCAGAAAACAACACGGTCAACTTCTCGCTGGCGGGACAGTTCAACAATGGAACGCCGGGCATTAATACTCAATCGGCCGAATCAACGGTGCTCGTTGCCGATGGCGGGACGACCGTGATGGGCGGGATCAACATCGACACCGAGGGACATTCGGTGGTTCGAACTCCCGGCGTGTCGCGCATACCACTCCTCGGGGAGTTGTTCAAGAAGCGACAGACCCGGCGCGATACCGATGAGATTCTGTTTTTCCTCACGCCGCGCATCGTTAGAAACGACGGCACAGTTGGACCGCGAGCGCCGCAACGCAGTTCGGTCGAGGGCATGCCTAACCCGAACGCACCGCAGCGAGCGGATGTGATACCCGCGCCGGCTATCCAGGACAAGAAACAAGATCCCAAACCGGCGCCGCCAACACCGATTCCTGCCGCGAGCGGTAAAGCGGGACACTAACAGAGAATTGGCGATCTACCGATTGTCGATTGTGAAAGAACGATCATTTTGCAATCGACAATCGGCCATCGACAATCAACAATCGGCAATCTTATGGGCTTCGCAGACACACTCACCGGCATCGCTAATCGAATCGAAGGATGCGCCGCCGTTGTCATACTGGGTATCGACGGGATACCAATCGAGCGGCACGTGCACGATCTCGACAGCGCAATCGATATCGAAATGGTTGCAACCGAGTTCACCACGCTGGTGAAGCGCAGCATGCGCACCGCTTCGGATAGCGAACTGGGCGTCATGACTGAGATGGTTTTCGCGACGGACACGATGAGCTTCCTGCTCCGGCCTATCACTTCTGAATACTTCCTGCTACTCGCGCTTAATCAGGGCGGTAACGTCGGACGCGCCCGATTCGAACTGCGCAAGGCCCAACTCGCGATGGAAACCGAGTTCGCAATTTAGGCGAAGACGGTTTAACCCAAAGACACCTAACGACAAAGCTTAGGCTACAATTAAAGGGACTCCTGTCTTTGTGTCTAGCCCTGCCTTGCGCCCAACGTTTTCATTACTGTATTTTACGAAGTTGGCCCGAGGGCCTTATTCGTGACATACTGACACTCGAAGGGAATCAAACTGAGATGAACGCAAACGACATCCGACGCGGGATGATAATTATGTATAACGGCGCGCCGTTTCGCGTGCTCGACTTTCAGCACCGCACGCCCGGCAATCTTCGCGCCTTTGTTCAGGCGAAGCTGCGAAGCCTAAAGAACGGCTCGTCAACTGAAGTTCGATTCAGCTCGACCGAAAACATCGAGCGCGCCGCGCTTGAAGATCACGAGATGGAGTACCTCTACTCAGACGGTGACATGCATCATTTTATGAACACCGAGACTTACGACCAGATCGCGTTGGATGCCGAAACGCTGGGCGACGCCACCAATTATCTGACTCCGGGCACGAAGATACAGGTCGAGTTCTTTGATGGCGCGCCCATCGGTGTCGAGCTGCCGCCCGCGGTCGAGCTAACCGTGGTCGAGACCACGCCCGAGTTGAAAGGTGCGACCGCTTCCAACAGCCCGAAGCCTGCGAAGCTCGAAACCGGCGTAACCGTGCAGGTGCCGCCGTTTGTTAAGGAAGGCGACCGCATACGGGTTGATCCTGCGAAGGGCGTGTACCTCGAACGCGTGAAATAGGCTCCTGGAGCCTGTTCCACGTTCCCTCGGGCTTCGCGCAGCCGCAAAGCATGTACCTCCTTTATAGCTTCGTCCTCTCGCTGTTGTTTCTCGTCCTCCTGCCCTACTTCGTTTATCAAGCCGCACGTCACGGAAAATATGCCGGCAGCTTCAAGGAGCGACTGGGCTGGTTGCCGGAATCGGTACGCAGCGACAGCCACAAGACCATCTGGGTACACGCCGTCTCCGTTGGTGAGTTTCTTGCCGCAAAGCCACTAATAGAGCGGCTGAAGAGCGACCTGCCAGCCGCTAGAATAGTTGTGTCGACGACGACGGTCACCGGCCAGCAGCTCGCGCGGTCCCAGTCGCACTTGCTCGGCCCCGCGTTCTATTTTCCGTTTGATTGGATGTTTTCGGTGCGCCGCGCCCTGGCTCGGGTTAATCCGTCTGTCGTGATAATCCTCGAGACCGAGCTGTGGCCGAACTTCCTGCGCGAATGCCGGAATCGCGGTGTAGTGACGGTTCTGGCTAACGGCAGAATCTCTGCGCGTTCATTCCGTCGATACAAGCTGGTGGGCCGCCCGTTCGGGCGCGCAATCGAAAACTTCTCATTGATGGTCATGCAATCGGAGATGGACGCTGAGCGGGCGCGCCAGCTTGGAGCTCCTGCGAGTCTTGTGCGCGTTTGCGGCAATCTAAAATACGATCAGGCAAGGGATGAGGGTCGGGCGCCGAGGGTTAGGGAAGAAACGCAGGCCGGCACCCAACCCCCAACCATCAACGCCCATATTTCGATCGATCAAAAGTTAGGGTCAATGCGTCATCTGATCGTGGCCGGCAGCACTGCGCCGGGTGAAGAAGAGATGCTACTCGCGTCGCTCCACGAAGTCCGCAGGCATAGCGGACTCGAGGATGCGCGGCTGCTCCTGGCGCCGCGACATCCGGAAAGGTTCGATGAGGTTGGCCGCTTGATAGCGCGATCGGGGTTTGTATTTGTGCGTCGTTCAGTGTCGCGCGACCCGTCAGCCCGTACAGCCGAGCGTGAGAAGCCTGGTGAGGGCGGGCCTCAAATCGATATTTCGGCGAGGTCGGACGAAGCGGCCGGCGACGGAGCGCCGGATGTGATCCTGCTGGATACGATCGGAGAGCTCGCGTCGATCTACCGATTCGCCGCGGTTGTCTTCGTGGGAGGCAGTCTGGTCCCTCGCGGAGGGCACAACATCATCGAGCCCGCCGCCTTTGCAAAACCTATTGTCGTCGGCCCGCATACTGAGAACTTTCGCGAGATAGTTTTGGACTTCCTGCGCGCAGACGCTGTCATTCAAATCACTCCTTCCGGTAGCGACGCCCCGAATTGTCTCGCGCGGGAACTGATTCGACTGCTATCGGATGGCGAATGCGCACGCGCGATTGGCGAGCGCGCTCGTGATATCTTGCTCAAGAACCAGGGCGCGACCGACTGCACTGTCGCGGCGATTAAAGAAGTGATTGGACATTAGTACTTAGTCCGTAGTCCGTAGTCCGTAGCTGGGAATCAGATGTCAATTAGACGACTTCCTGGTCATCAATGACTACGGACTCCGAAATACGGACTACGGACTACGGACCACGGACTACGGACCTCCAATGGTTGTCGAGAAACACGAAAAGCTAAAGCGCGCGGTGTTGTGGCCGCTGGCCAAGCTGTACGAGCTTGCGGTGCGCCTGCGCGTGGCGGCTTATGAGACCGACTATTTGAGACCGAGAAAGCTCGGCGCGACCGTGATAAGCGTAGGCAATCTGACGCTCGGGGGCGCTGGCAAGACTCCGATGGCCGACTACATTGCGCGCTACCTCAAATCCGAGGGCCATTCCGTCGCAATACTGACGCGAGGCTACGCACGCGAGTCGTCCGGCATGCGCGTGCTGAATGATCCGTCGACCGACAGCATAGCTGCGGGATCTTATCGAGAGTTCGGAGATGAACCCTTGATGCTCGCACGCGCTCTTCCTGACGTTCCTATCATCGTCAACAAGCACAGGTTCGAGTCGGGGCGTTGGGCAGAGCAGCGACTGGGGTCGGAAGTGCTCGTGCTTGATGACGCCTATCAGCACCTCGCGCTGGCGCGGGACCTCAACATCCTGCTGATTGATGCGACTGACCCGCTCGGAGGGTTCGAGATGCCCCCGTTCGGCCGCCTGCGCGAACCTTTGTATGGGATCAAGAGAGCGGACGTGATAATAGTCACTCGCGCTGACCGGCCATTCGATCAGGGTCAGGCTCAAGCGATCTTCAAGTACTATTGTGGCGACAAAGTGCCGGTGATGTATTTCTACTCGACGATCACCGGGCTGCGTCATTTGGAGACGGGAGAGGTCTATGACGCCAGGAGCTTCGCCGGCTGGAATGTTGCCGTTGCCTGTGGCATCGCCAACCCCCAGGCTTTTGCTGAGGACATCTTGCAGGTTGGAATCAATATTGTGAGCGAGAGTTTCTTCGGCGATCATCATGCATTCAAGCAGGACGACCTTGATCGAATCACCTGCGCAGCGCGAGACGCAAGCGCTGATGCTATTGTCACCACCGAGAAAGACGCCGTGCGGCTCGAAGGGTTAACCCACGGAGATGTCCCGATCTACGCTGCTCAACTTGAAATACAGAGCGATGATGAAGTGAGGCTCAAGAGTCTGTTGTTAAGAACAGTCAGCCTAAGGAAGAGCAAAAAGTAATGTGGAGCGCCGCGACTCTCACTCTCGACTATCTCATTCCGCTGTCAAAGCTGATCGTGACGCGGACGAATTGGCCCGGCACGACTGTGACGGTTTCCTCACTTCCACGCGGCAGGAAGCGTCCGCTCTGCTGGGGCGGACCGACCCTGTAAGTCCCGGGCGCCAGCGCGACACGAAACCGGCCGTCAGAGCCTGTTTCAAATCGTTTGACTTCCCGGTCGTCCGCCGCGCTCCATACGACAAGCGCAGTCTTGTAAGGAGCCGAACCCGGCGAACCTTCTCTCTGCGGGCCCGGATGGACGGGGCTGATGACAGCCTGACCCTCTATGCCTGATTCACCTTGTGTTGTCACGACCCGATCCCCTCCAACGCGGACGAGCCTGGAGCCGCGCAGTTCATATTCACTGCCAGTGACCGTTGAGCGTCTACCGCCGTTCTCGGAGCGAATATCAACCGCGAGACGGCTCGAGAGTCTATTCCCGCCCGCGGGGATGACCCGATAGGTGCGCACCGCGTTGATTTCCCCCTCGAATTGAAGCTCGACGAAAGACTGTTGGGCGCGGTCCCAGTGAAAGACACGAAGCACCGCATCGCCCGACGAACCTCTCCACCAGAGACTTAGTATTTCGGGAAGGCCGTCGCCGTCGAGGTCCGATATACGAACCG
>DATLWF010000397.1:0-11397 GCA_035576605.1 Blastocatellia bacterium
ATTCTGGTCGTCGCGGGCATTAGCCTTTGCCTGTCGCTGCTGGCGGTGTATTCCGGTCGCGCAGCGGCGGCGGACTCGCGGTTCGAGATTTCGTATCCAGCCGGACTCGATAACGGACCGATCACCGGCCGCGTATTCGTAACCATCTCGAAAAACAATCGGGTCGAACCGCGGCTCCAAGCGGGCTCGTACGGCGGCTCTGTTCCATTCTATGGCCTGGACGTCAATGCGTTGAAGCCCGGCGATAGTGCAGTCATCGACACATCCGTCCTCGGATATCCGGTAGACAGCCTGAACCAGCTTCCGGCGGGCGAGTATTACGTCCAGGCGGTTCTGAACGTCTACACCCAGGTTCACCGAAAGGACGGCCATGTGATCTGGGTCCATATGGATCAGTGGGAAGGCCAAAAATGGAATCGGTCACCAGGCAACCTCGTCAGCGAAGTCCAGCGAGTCCAGCTGGATCCGGCTGCCGGGTTCAACGTGAGGCTCAATCTTACGAGGAAGCTGCCTCCAGTGGAGATTCCGCCGGACACGGAATGGGTCAAGCGAGTGAAGTTTCAGAGCAAGATGCTTTCAGAGTTCTGGGGACATCCGATTTACCTTGGCGCCACCTTACTGTTGCCGAAAGGGTACGATCAGAACGCGAACCAGAAGTACCCGGCGATTTACATTCAAGGTCATTTCGGACTCGGCGCTCCCTACGGATTCACGCCGCAGGCGCCGAGCACTCCAGAAAGCGAAGCGCAACGGCTGGCCCGGCTGACCCGGAGCGCGCGGGAGCCGGGATACGAGTTTGCGAGGGCCTGGATGTCCGACGACTTTCCACGCATGGTGGCTGTGACCTTTCAACACCCGACGCCGTACTACGACGACTCTTACGCGGTGAACTCAGCGAACAATGGGCCTTACGGCGATGCACTCACAAAGGAACTGATTCCGTACCTGGAGGAAAGGTTCAAAATTATAGCGCAGCCACAGGCGCGGGTTCTGACGGGCGGTTCTACTGGCGGATGGGAAGCCCTGGCGTTGCAGGTCTTCCATCCTAAGTTCTTCAATGGGACCTGGGTCCTGTATCCGGACCCCGTCGATTTCCGGCGCTATCAGATGTCGAATGTCTATGAAGACGACAATGCCTTCGAAGTCCCAAACGGGGATTGGGCAAAGCTCGTTCGACCTCTCTCGAGAAACGCCGACGGTCAGGTAACCCTGACGATGCGGGAAATGAATCGCCTCGAAGCCGTCCTGGGAAGTAACGTTCGGTCCGCGGAACAAATCGCCGCCTGGGATGCCGCGTACGGGCCCGTCGGCAGCGCGGGGTATCCGCGCCCGATCTGGGATCGGATGACGGGCAAGATCGATCGAGAGGTAGCTTTCTACATGCGTGACAACGGCTACGACCTCAGATACAACCTCGAGAAAAACTGGCCCCGTATCGGCGGAGATCTCGTAGGAAAGATCCATGTCTACTGCGGGGACATGGACAACTACTACCTGAACCTCGCGGTTTATCACCTTGAAGAGTTCCTGAAATCAGCAAACAATCCAAAGGCCGAGGCCGTCTTCGAATACGGGCGGCCAATGAAGCCGCACGGATGGCAGCCGTTCACCAACGCCGAACTCGTCCGTTTGATGGCCGCTCGAATAAACAAAACGTCGCCAGGAGCAGTTGCGACGAAATAACGTTTTCCCTCAAAGAACTGTTATATGACCGTAACCCCCGTACCGGTCTCGTCGGTGAGACCCAAAGCGTTTCAAGTAATTCTTTGTGGCGGCCTGATAGCCGGAACTCTCGATCTGACGGCGGCGTTCGTAAGCAGCTGGCTGCGCGCAGGCGTCGGTCCAGTTCGAGTGATGCAATCGATCGCCAGCGGACTACTTGGCGCCGCGTCTTATACAGGCGGCGCCAAAACCGCGGTTCTTGGTGTTGCGTTGCATTTCTTGATCGCAATTGTAGCAACTGCCGTCTTTTATCTCGCGGCCCGAACACTGAGATTCCCGCAACAGCACGCAATCATCGCGGGCTTGCTCTATGGAATCGCTGTTTACTTATTCATGAACTTCGTCGTATTACCACTCTCGGCCTTTCCTCAGAGAGCCGCTCCACCGCTCTCGGGACGCATTATTGGCCTGCTCGTTATCATGTTCTGCGTGGGACTGCCGATTGCGGTTATAGTGCACCGGTTCTCAACACCGAATCGTCTTACGTAAGGAGCGCCATATGACCGTCAAAGATTTAGAAGTTCTTTACGACTACGGCTACTGGGCAAACGGCAGACTCTTTAATGTGATTTCACGGCTAACGCCGGAACAATTCACGGTGGCGGCGGCAGGAAGCTATGGATCCATAAGGAACACGATGGTTCATCTCCTCAGCGCTGAATGGGGCTGGCTCAGTCGTTGCGGCGGCCCGGAGCGGAGCCAACGTCTCAATCCTGCCGATTACCCAACGGTGGAGTCGCTCATAGAAGTCTCGGACACAGTCGAAGCGCATGTTCGCGACTTCTTGTCCGAGTTAAAGGACGAAGATCTGGCTCGCAATGTTGAATACATGAATGATCGGGCCGAGAAACGGTCAATGCCTCTGGGAGCATTGATGCAGCACGCGGCCAATCATGGTGTTCACCACCGTGGGCAGGTCGCGCTGCTGTTGAGATTGCTCGGCTACGCGCCCGGCAATCTCGATATCCTTGTTTATTATGCTGATAAGCTGGGTGTCCCTGCGTGGTAAATCAGATGCATCCCACCGCCGCCCAACACCCTCGGAACGTTCTACGCTCTGCGCACATGAAGCACCCGGAGATTTGACGCGGAAGACCGCTGGTATGAGCCAGAGAAGAGAGACTTAATGCAGAATCAAAACATGTCTTCACTCACCGAGTCTCGTATCAAGCGGATTTTGGAGTTGGAACCTCAGTTACGACAGAGAACAAAGAAGGAGGCAAAGAGGTTCCTTGAAGTTCCACGGTTCCCTGACATAAGTAGAGACGAAACACTTGTTGATGTGGTTGCTCCTCAAATGCGTAAATACTTTACTGATTGGAATGAAGACCCGGCCCAGTTCTTCAAAGATCGCAGCCGTATGCTGATGATATTTCTGGCTATTAAGGCTGGCGGCGTTCAAGCCCTTATTGAAAAGTATGGTCAATTGGCGAGCGGTGAATTACTCAGATCCGCCATCAATAATATGCAAGAGAAAGGATTCGGGAATCCCGCCGCTGTAGAAGAGATGTTGCCACAGGCGATAGAAAATGCAGAAAATCAGATCAGACAATTACAGTCAGTAAATCCGGAAGAGGAGGAAGCCGTTAAGAACTGTATGAAAGAAATAGAGAAGAGCATATCCAGTCGCGGTAGAAAGTAGCGTGAACAATCAGTTGGCTCCTATGCGCCGCCGGACAGCTCATTCAACTCGACAAATTTAGGGCGGCTCGCATCAGCGCTATGTCGATTTCAGCCTTATCGATTTCAACCCTATTGATTTCAACTTGTCACTCGTTCCACTGTTCGCTAGTCTAAAAACAGATGAAGATCGTCGTTATCGGATATGGAAGGGTCGGGTCACGAACAGTAACGGCTCTTCTCGATCGAGGCCACCAAATCACAGTCGTAGACAAAGAGGCCAGCCGTCTGGGCCGGGCTTCGCGGCTTGAAGGCGTCGAGCTTGTTCAAGGCAACGGCATCGATGTGGACGTTCAACGCGAAGCCGGCATTGGCGAAGCTGACATCCTGTTGGCCGTGACCTTCGATGACAACGTGAACCTGATGGCCGCGCAGGTTGCGCGCACACATTTTCACGTCCCCCGCGCAATCGCTCGCGTGTATGAACCAAGCCACGCCGAGGCTACTCAAGAAGATCCTCAGTTGATCGTCGTCTGCCCTACGCTGCTTGCAGTGACGATGATCGTCGAGCAGGTGGACATCGCGGCCAATCAACCTGTGGCCGAGCGAATACCCCCCGAGCCGGCTAAGGCCCAACCGCGTACGCGCCACGATGCAACTGATGAGTCGCGGTATATCCTCATTGCGGGCGGCGGCAAAGTGGGAGTCAACCTTGCGCGCGAGCTTTACGAGAGTGGCCACGAGGTCGCGGTCATCGAACGAGACGCATCGCGGGCGGTCGCGTTATCAAGCAAACTCGATTGCCCCGTATTCGTGGGAGATAGTTCGACGCACGACGTGCTCGAAACCGCGGGAGCTCAGAGGGCGCGCGTGTTCGTCGCAGCCACCGGCAGCGACCAGGATAATCTGATCGCTTGTCAGGTGGCCAAGAAAGTGTTTGGAATCCCGAAGACAATCGCTCGGGCTTCGAATCCAAAGAACGAAGAGGTGATGGCGCGGCTGGGCGTAGATTCCACAGTCAGCTCAACAGCAATAATCCAACAGGTAATCGAACGTGAGCTTCCAACCGTTCGCATAAAGACTCTGCTGAGCCTCCAGGCGGGTGCTTTCCAGATACTGGAATACCCGCTGGACGGTACTTCTCCCGCCACCGGCCGCTCTCTCCGCGAGATCGCTCTGCCCCACGAAAGCAATCTGATCGCTATCTTACGCGGCAACACCATGGTGATCCCTCGAGGGGAAACCAGGCTTGAAGACGGTGACGTGGTTGTCGCGCTGGTGAACACCGAAGAGGAGGCCGGGTTGCGCCTCGCCTTACTCGGAGCTTAACCAGTAGGCGGAGTCTGTTCGAACAAGGGGATAAGGTGAAAAAAGTACTAGTCGTCGAGGATCATCACGACACTTCATTTCTGCTCTGCCGCCTGTTGAAGATGGAGGGGTATGAAGTGGAGCACGCGATCGACGGGATGGTCGGCTACAACGCTGCCGAAAGCTCGCGCCCGGACCTGATCGTTACAGACATCCAGATGCCCCGGATGGACGGAATCGAGATGATCAAGCGCATCCGCGAATCCCAGGCCTGCAAAGGGATACCGATCATAGTCATGAGCGCTTACGGACAACGGCGGATCACCGATGCCCTCGCAGCCGGAGCCGACGGCATCGTCGAGAAACCCATTGACCTGGATAGTTTTCTTGAAACGGTCAGATCGAAGCTGCGCGCCGCGTAAGCATCACTGCGCATCCGCGGGACCGTAGATGATCGCCGAAGCATCCACCGCCTGATGGAATGAATCCGGCTTGTCTACCTCGCGATCAAACACGCAGGTCCGATTTCGCCCGCTGAGCTTGGCCCTGAACAGAGCCTGGTCTGCCTTCTGCACAATCTCCAGCGCTGCCCCGCCGTCGTCGGGAAATGTTGCAACGCCAAGACTGATCGTGATGTGCATCGTCTGAGCCAGGTCGTTGGTTGACGCCGGGAACGGATGGGCTTCGACGGTCTTCCTGATCGATTCAGCTATTTCAAACCCCCGCTCACGCGAGTCCACCACGAAAGCCATGTACTCCTCGCCACCGTAGCGCGCCGCCAAATCCGCGCTGCCTACAACATCGCGAATGATATGCCCCACGTCGCGAATAGTATGACTTCCCACAATATGCCCTCGCCCGTCGTTGACACGTTTGAAGAAGTCGATATCCATCATCAGCGCGCTGATTTGCGGAGGCTCGGAATCCCTCGCAGCCTCAGTTATTCTGCGATCAAGCTCGGCGAAGAGGCTGCGGCGCGAGCGGAGTCCCGTCAACTCGTCGCGCTGGGTCATCTGATGAAGCTTCTCTTGAAACTCCGTCTCAGACTCGTCAAGCATAGCGAACTTCATCAGGTGGTTTCCGATCTTTATCTTGTCGCCGTCCTGAAGCAACTGCTGCGATGTTACCTTCGCGCCATTCAGAAAAGTGCCGTTAGTAGAGTCAAGATCATTGACGTAGTATTCGATGCAGTTTGCCTCCAGGCCCAGTTGCATTATCTCCGCGTGTTGGCGCGATGCGATTTCATCACGCAGGACGAGATCGGCTTGCGAGCCGCGACCTACGATAGTGCGCTCCTTTTCCAGTTTCACCGTTTCGCCGATTGATTGGCCTTGCAATATGACCAGGACTGGCCGCTTCGTGATCGATAAAGCCACTTCGCGAAGATCAAGCTTTACTGTGCGCTCGGCATCACTCACAGATTCTCACCATTAATCGGATTGAATATATCAACGACGGCGGCGGAGCGCAAAGTGCAAAGGGCTAGCAGTCCGTAGTCCGTGGTCAGTGCTCAGTAGTCAGTGGCCCGTAGGAGAATTTGCCCTCAGCTCATTCTCCTACTGACCACTGACTACGGACTACGGACTACTAGCTCTTCAACGTCTGCCCTTTGCTCATTACTGTCTGCTTGACGCTCACCGGAGCGCTCACTACACTTTTACTCAGTGGGTCAGTATTTGGGTTCGATTATGACGAAAAGCAACGGCAATCAAGACAGACCGTGCGCCGGGGTTGAGCGAATGGCCGAGGCCGATCTGCCTACCGAGTTCGGACTGTTTCGAATCATCGGCTTCAAGAGCCTCGCCACTAACGAGGAGTTTCCAGTGCTCGTAAAAGGAACGCTGGATGCCGAAACGCCTGCTCTCGTTCGAATCCACTCGCAGTGCCTGACCGGTGACGTGTTCCACTCACTAAAGTGCGACTGCGGCAGGCAGCTCGATCGCGCGATGGCTCTCATTCAGGAAGAAGGCCGAGGCGTGATCATTTATCAACAACAAGAAGGCCGGGGCATCGGAATCACAAATAAGATTCGGGCATACGAGCTTCAGGACGCGGGGCAGGACACGGTGGAAGCGAACCTGTCACTCGGCTTCGAGGCAGACCTTCGCCAGTATGAGTGTTGCGTTGATATTCTTAAGCAACTCGGCCTGCGCCGAATCCGGCTCATGTCAAACAACCCCGACAAGATCGCGGCGGTCAAACAAGCGGGGATCGAGATTGTCGAGCGCGTCTCTATTGAAGTTGAACCGCACGAAAAGTCGTTGGGCTACCTGAAGACCAAGAAAGAAAAGCTGGGCCACCTTCTGGACAACGTCGGCGTCGAGGATAAGGCGCTCATCTGAGAAACCACCTGCCTGCGCTAAAACAATCCAACGTATTTGCAAAGCCATTTTTCTTAGTATTGCATGACACGCCGCGGCATCGACTTGTCAGGCTCAATCATGGAGATGACGTGATTCCGAATCAGTCAGCGCTACACAAGCACCATTCGCAGGACTCAGCAGCAAGAGAAACTCACCGGCTCGCTTAGCTATTGGATGGCTCGTTGGGCCGCTGAGGCTTGCGCCTGGGTATGAGAGAACACGCGCCAGAGCCGCATTGGGAACGAAGACTTCGTCGCCCCACTGCAAGATCCATCGCCCGTCTTCGATGTGGGCAAAGACCGTGCGAATCCCGCCCCGGAGAACCTGCCTCACTTTCAAGCGGTCGAGTTCGGTGCTGATGATGCCTGTCCACTTGCGCGCCTCCCGCGCCGTCAACGCTATGCGCTTGTCTGAATCTGTCAGCTCTATTCCTTCCGTGGACTCCGAAGCTTTCAATGAGTAAATCGGTGTGACTTCCTCAAAGGGCGTCACCCGGCCGGTGTTCGCGAATTCCTCCAGCGTCCCGGCCAGGTTGAGCGCCGACTGCAGGTGCACGGTAAGCCCTTTCAGTTGAATTGTGGGAGGCGCCGGACCACAAACGGCTCCATCCGTGCTGTGAAGGGAAGCATGCCTGCGCTCAAGCTCGCGAACGTGATCCTCGCCCAGCAGTACCCATCGCCCGGTCCGCTGATCGCTTAACAACAAGCTCGCGCCGCCGGTCGACAATTTCAGCCATTCGGGAAAATCGGAAAGACCCGCCTCTGCGTTTGCGGTCGAGTCACCGGTGAACGCGCGTACCAATGCGGCAATCGTTTCCTTCTTCAACCACATCTGGGATTGCGGATGTGATAGCAACATCTCGTCGCCGAGGTTTGCCAGCACCACTTCCGCCTGCATCCTCGAAACATCATAGAACTCGGATCTGAACTGGACGATCGCGGAATAATGTCGAGTCTCTTCCGCACCGAGTGAAGCTTGACGGTGCTCGTGCCTCAGCACCAGATTGCTGTCGGATCTGAGTATCAGGCTGTTGCCTCCCTGGCGCACAACTCGAGATCCCGTGAAGCCGTCGCTCAGGCACTCCGCGAGATACGGCGCAAAAGCAATGCTGCACCTTATGGAGAGAATGTTAATCATGATCAACCGTGAAGGCTGCGTCCATCAATGTCAGGTTACCACACCTTCATCAGAGCAACGATGAGCGTTGCGCTGGAGCGGCTCTTTAGGTAGAAATGGTGTTATGTCGAGTAAGGGTCAAAGCCGAACGGAAGCGGTTCAAATCGCGATTGAGGGCTCGCTGTTGGGGTTCGAAGGCGAGGAACTCAAGAAAGGCCTATGGGAAAACGGCGTCTACCTCGGCTCAGACGGCTTCGTCTATCACATCACCGCGAGACAGTCGCGAGGCGGCCTGCAGAAAACTGTTGCCGGTAAGCGAGCAATCGGCGAATACCTGAGGTGGGTCGACGGCCTGTTTCGCCCCGGTGAACTTCCCAGCGAGGCAAACGGTATCCATTATCGCGCTGCACGCAATCTGCGAGAGCTGATCTAACACAACAAAAATATGACGCGCACCCGAACTTGGAAGTCGGGCATCCCGAATGTTATATTCACGATATGCTCTACAGAAAGCCTCGGGTTGGACAAGAACTAAGTGCGTACTGTGGCAAATGCAAAGACGAGCGCACTCACATAGTCGCTGCGATGGATGGTGAGGTGGTCCGAAGGGTCACCTGCTCAATGTGCGGCAGCATTCACAACTACAAAGTGAAGCCGACTGTTGTTCCGGACGGGGCAGCAAATAGCGCGGGTACGGCACCTGCAAAAAGAAAAACCAGCACCCGGCGCGCCAAGGAAGCAACCGCGTTTAACATCGATCCCAAGCGCCCCGTCAAGTCATACGACATGAACAACATCTTTTCAGCCGGAGATGTGATCAATCATCCGAAGTTCGGGCTGGGCGCTGTCGAGCTCGCGCTTCCGCCAAACAAAATAGAGGTCAGGTTTCAGGAAGGCAAGAAGATGCTGCTCCACAACATGAAGAACTTCCACTACTGACAACCGAACTTTGCGGTTGAAGAGAGAAGATGAGCCGCCATCGAAGGGCGGCTCATCCAATGTTGGCGCAAGTTTATCTGAAAAACTCAGCGTTCTTCGCGATGAAGCTCTCCCACCTGTCTGGCACGTCCGGTTCGGCAAAAATCGCAGACACAGGACAGGCTTGGACGCACGCGTCACAGTCGATGCAGGTCGCGGGGTCTATGTACATCTGATCATGATCGGGGCCGCCTTGTATGCAGTCAACGGGACAGACATCAACGCACGCCAGATTCTTGGCGTCGAGGCACGGCTCGCATATCACGTAGGCCAAGCTTCTAGCTCCCGAGCCTCATTGCTTGTAGTAATCTGCGTTCATCTGTGTGAAGTGCTTCCACTGCTCTGGGAGATCGTCTTCGGTGAAGATCGCCTGGACGGGGCAAGCCGGCTCACACGCGCCGCAATCGATGCATTCGTCCGGGTGGATATAGAGCAGCTCTGCGGTTTCAAATGCCGCCTCGTCTTTGCGCGGGTGAATGCAGTCTACAGGACAGACGTCCACGCAGGCGGTGTCCTTGGTCCCTATACAGGGTTCAGCGATAACGTACGTCATTGAAACGTAAGCCTCCTTCTAAGGTATTAGACAACTTTAGAATGATTGACAATGTGTCGCTACAAATTTCGCCGATTTACCTAAAAGAGTCAAGCAAGGTGTCCGCAGTCAGTAGTCCGTAGTCCGTAGTTATTAAGTGCCAAGACATCGTTGACACCGAAAAGTGCCATGACATCGTTGACACATTCTGAGTTTGCCAAATCGCACGGGGCTACGAAAGGAGCCCGCAGGGCGACTGAAGTAGCCCCGTGTGATTTGGCCGGCCGCCGGTCACCTTGCTCGGTACTCGTACTCAGCGATCGTTGTACCATCAATGCCAACGCTCAACTTCTGCTTCCCAACGTCTATGGTGGCAACAGCATATTCATATGTGGCCTCAGAAGGCATCTTGAATTGCTCACCAAAGATATCCAGCAACAAGTTACTCCATCGCACCACGTGATATCGACCGTCGGTCGGCTTAGGCAAAGGATATTTCGGAGCCCGGACCGATTCGGGGAAACGGATGGTGTGCCGACTCTGATCAAGCGCTCTCTGGGGAGTCTGTCCTCTCAGCTTGCTGTAACGGTAACGAGAATTGTGTTTCTGCTCGAATATCAGAGACTGTTCTCGCAAGTCTTCTTCTCCTTGCATCGTAACCCTTCTAAGAAAGCCACCTCTGTAGTGATCGTTAAACTTTTCAACGACCCCGTTCCGCCAAGGCTCAGCCATCGGGATAAACCAGGGTTGAACTCCGTTGAGCAAACACAGCCTGATCAAATTGCCCATCCCTCGAGGGAACTGACGGCTGCCAAAGAAAACCGACTCGTTGTCTACTTGCTGGTGACTGGGTATCCCCAAACGACACCAACTAGACCAGATAGCGTCTACTGTGTTTTGACCAGCCTTGTTGAGAACTGGGCTAATCGCACACCGAGCAGTCGCCAGATCTACACTGTTCAAGCTGTAAAAGCGAACAGGCCCGTTCAAATAACACGGACCAACATAGTCCGTCTGATGAACCTGGTTCACCTCATTAGCCACCAACACCGGATACTTCTTTCCTTTGGGTTCGTAAGACCCCGTTCGTCTGTGAGTCAACTCTTCTCGGCTCAGTATCCGGTTAATGGATCGCAGCGACGGCACCGACTCTATCCCCGACTCTTTAAGCTCCCACTCAATTGCTTGAGCTCCGCAAAACAGCCCCTGGTTATACAGACTGAGACGGACCATCTTAACCGCCTCAACTACTTCATCAGTCAATTGACGCGGGCTGCTTTCCGGATTAGTAGATCGGCTCTGTTGCCAGTCCGTCGCGTCATCGGCATCCTCGTGACGTTGGATCCACTTGTGAACCCATTGCCGCGAGTAACCCATCGATCTGGCGATAGTGGCAACATGTTCACCACTCAAGTAACGATCAATCGCGAGCTTTCTGTCGCGCTGTTCTTTTCGCTCTTTTCGTTTTCTTCGATTCATCGACGCCTCCAGTTTGAAAGGCATCAATGTTGAACAAAAAACCAAATCGCGAAAGATCGAGTACGTTTTCACAGAAGTGTCAACGATGTCTTGGCACTAAATTGTGTCAACGATGTATTGGCACTTAACACCTAGTCCGTAGTCCGTGGGCCGTCGTCCGCAGTGAATGGCCGACGCCTTTGGAGCGGAACATTCCAGAAACTCTTATGGTTGCCGGCATTCCTGGTTTATACTCATCCGCAACAACCGTTCACGTTCAGGAGGGGTCGGATATGAGCA
>DATLWF010000398.1:0-12249 GCA_035576605.1 Blastocatellia bacterium
AACCTCTATTCAGCCAAATGGCTTGCCGGTTCCCGTCGTTCAGAAGGGGCAGAATCAAACGCAGACGGCGCAGGAACGCGACGCGCGAATTACGGCGCTAGCTGCACAGGCGGCCCAGGGTGATAAGAGCGCAAAGCGAGAGATGCGCCAGCTCCAGGATCAGCAACGCATCCAGGAGAAAGTGGACCGCCACGCAGCGCAACAGGGGACCGCTACTCAACAGCAGGAGCAGAAGCAGCAGCAAAAAGCAGAGCGTAAAGCCGCTCAACAGCAGCCAGCCGTTCAGCAACAGCAAAAGCAGGAACAAAAAGCGGCGCGTAAAGCTGCTCAGCAGCAACAACCGCCAGTTCAGCAACAGCAACAAAAGCAGCAGCAAAAAGCCGAACGCAAAGCTGCTGCTGCTCAGCAGCAACCACCACCCGTTCAGCAACAGCAACAAAAGCAGCAGCAAAAAGCCGAACGTAAAGCCGCTCAGCAGCAGCCACCTGTTCAGCAACAACCTGTTCAGCAGCAGCAGCAAAAGCAGCAGCAAAAGGCCGAACGCAAAGCCGCTCAGCAGCAGCAGCCACCTGTTCAGCAACAGCCTGTTCAGCAGCAGCAGCAAAAGCAGCAGCAAAAAAACGAACGCAAAGCTGCTCAGAAGCAACAACCGCCCGCAGAGACGAGTCCTTCAAAGGCGGACAAAAAGCCGGAGAAGGCAAAAAACAAAAACAACAACGGCAATCCAAACCAGTGACCTTTCTTGGAATCATATGAACAACCTTCGAATGAGACGCGCGGCGCAGATTATTTTGGCTCTGGTCCTTGTGTGCTCGGTGGCAGATGTAACGCAGGGCTATTCTGTCCTGACCCATGAGGCGATAATCGACTCTATGTGGGATAAGGACATAAAGCCGCTTTTGCTAAAGCGATTCCCATCCGCGTCGGCAGACGAATTGCGCGAGGCGCACGCCCATGCTTATGGTGGCGCCATCATACAGGACATGGGCTACTATCCGCTCGGAAGCAAACTGTTCAGCGATCTTACGCACTATGTAAGGAGCGGCGATTTTGTAGAGGCTCTCATACGTGACTCGCAGGACTTGAACGAGTACGCGTTTGCGATTGGCGCGCTCTGCCACTATTGCGCTGACAATGATGGCCACCCCATTGCAATAAACACCTCCGTTCCGATTCTGTACCCAAAGTTGCGCAGGCAATACGGGAATAGAGTGACCTATGATGAGAACCCGACGGCACACATCCAGACCGAGTTTGGGTTTGACGTCTTGCAGGTCGCTCGAGGCCACTACGCCTCCGAGGATTACCACGACTTCATCGGGTTCAAAGTATCGAAGCCCCTGCTCCAACGCGCGTTCAAGGACACATACGGCATTGAACTGACGAGCATTTTTACCAGCCTTGATCTCGCGCTTGGTACGTACCGTTACAGTGTGAATAAGGTAATTCCTACAATGACCAAGGTGGCCTGGGAAACAAAAAAGGGAGACATAGAGAAACAGACGCCAGGTGTCACCCGCGACAAGTTTCTCTATAACCTGTCGCAGGCCGATTACCACAAGGAATGGGGAACTGAATACAAGAAGCCTGGAATGCTTGCAAAGATAGTGTCAGTGCTATTTCGCATCGTTCCGAAGGTCGGTCCGTTTAAGGGGTTCGCAATCAAGCCCTCGACTCCGGAGACGGAGAAATTATTCATGCAGAGCTTCGATGCCACCGTGGATTCGTATAGGCAGATGCTTAGGAAGGTCGGCGCCGGGGACCTCCAGCTGCGAAACAAAGACCTCGATACGGGCCAGCCTGCGAGCGCTGGAGAGTACAGGCTTGCCGACAAGGCTTATGCTCAACTGCTGGATAAACTCGCGAGCCATAAATTCCAACAGGTGCCACAGGACCTGCGGGCGAACATACTCGCATTCTACGGAGATAAGAATGCGCGTATTGCCACCAAGAAGGATCACGCCGAATGGCAGAAGACTTTGCGTGAGCTGACCGATCTAAAGAACGCGGGAGGAATAGCCCAGCCTACAGCACGGAAGTAGCAAGGGCAGGCGATCGCCTGGACTCCTGCATGAGGCGACCCATCTCAGGTGGTCACTCGCGTTACCTCCAAGTTCACGAGAATACCGGACCAAAGCTCATCATGCGTATGAGGTGATGAGAGAAGAGGAGTGTTGCACCTGAACGAAAGTGTAGAGCTAATTTCAATACTGTCCAATATTGAACGGAAGGGCATCCTGCAATGACGTATGCTTGGATCAGCGTAGATTAGAGAGATACTATGAGTAGACACAACAGCCAACTGAGTCAACTCAGAATCATTGCGGGCAGTCCGGCTCCTTCGACCAGATTGACCGACACTTCAGGTAACCCCAGCGAAAGCTACGACTGGAGACACATGGCGGAGGTGCGGCGGGAGTGGCAGCACGAGTTCTGGCTTCCCTTGGTGGACACGTTCGAGCTGACGGTCGCCGAGGTCAGGAGCATCGAAATGCGCGTTAGAAGAGAGCTTTATCCATGAGCAATAGAGGGGCAAGACGTAAGTTGCAGCTTGTCAGCTCGACGATGCCGAGGCGGCTTGGCTCGAAGACAATCTGCAACTAAAGGACAATCATGAAAAAGATTCGAGTTCCCAATATCGTTCTGTCGGCCTTCGCTTTGCTGGCGGTAATCCTGGCGGCCGGCAGTCTGAGCACGGTCCACGCACAAGGCTCGCAGGAACGGGCGATTGATCAGGCTCAACGGGCCGTCAGGCAACGCATTATCAGCCAGGAAGGCGGGCGGGATCTAACTGTGGTTTTTAACACCGATGCCCAAACCGCTTTCAGATCCCGAACCGAGGTTCGCGTCAATGGCACGGGCAGCTTTTCGCGGACCAACGGTCAACGTTATGGCGATTCGCGCGACAACGATCAACGGTATAACGACTCGCGCAACAGCGCTGGAAGGGCGAGAGATTTCTCCTACGAAGCAATAGTCAACAACCGCAGCCGCTACGGCAGTGTCTCTGGCGTCAGGTACGACTTGAAAAGCGGCTGGTTCGGCGGCGGCCGTGATAACAACGGCCGCGACAACAACGGCCGTGACAACAACGGTCGCGACAACACTGACCGCGACAGCAACCGCGTTGGTCCCGGTATTGGCAACCGGCCTAACGGGCAGGTGAGTTACTCAGGACCCATAATGAACCGGCACAGTAATAAAGCCCTGGATGTGACTGAGCGGAGCAATCAAGATGGGGCCAACATCCAGCAGTGGAGCTACGCCGATCAGCCCAATCAGAACTGGGATGTCATAGACCTCGGGAACGGCGAAGCGGCGATAATCAGCCGGCAAAACGGCAGAGCGCTTACCGTACAGGGGGGCCGGGATAACAACGGGGCGAACATCATTCAGCGGACATGGAACGGCACCCCGCAACAACGCTGGCGCCTGGAGCAGACTGGTGGCGACTACTACCGGATTGTAAGCGTCGACAACGGCAAATGCCTCGACGTGACCTCGCAAGGCAGGCAGGACGGAGCCAACATCCAGCTATGGGATTACGCCAACCAGGCTAACCAACAGTGGAGACTCCGCCGATAAATCAGGTCACTCGATCAGAACTCCGATGCCTATCGTTGATTCCGATCTGACGTGCGCAGACTTCCCCACGAGCATCCGCTCTCTCCGGGTTCTACCTGGAGAGGGCGGGTGCCGTAAACGACGCATCGAGCAAGGCCAGGCAGGAAATACTGCTACCCCGTCTTGAATCATCAGTACGCCTCCTCTTGCTGCTCGAAGCCGCAAAAAACATAACACCAATGAATCGTCTCCTAATCGTGAATAGGTGAATGCCGCGTTCCGCTGCGCGCAACCGCCACGCGTCCCTCTGGAGAGGCCTTGAATTTATTCATAGACTTCGCCTTGGTCGTCGGTGCGGTTCGGCGGCTTCCTTTCCTAATCCTGCCTGCGCGCCTAATGAAGACACAATGCACGGTAAGAGGACAATGATGCCGAGCTAATCCCGCACACTGATCGAGACGCGCCAACGGTGGCCAGGCTCGTGCGGCTGAGACGCGACGTGCTGGCCGGCTAATTTAGTAATTTTGCTCTTGGTGTTGCTGGCTTCATCTGAGAGGAGACACTGGCACTTATTTTGCTCCAACTGAAATAGATTTCTGTGCGCATCCTCGAGGTGCCGCCAGAAGCAAAATCAGCAAGGAGCGAGTTATGGATCAAATGAGCGACAGGGAAAGTTTGGCCGGAGACAAGGAAACTTTCAGTTTCGGATCGGAATCAATGAGGGGCAACGCGACTCTCGAGACAATCAAGGACTCGGTTGCCGACAAGATGCATGCGGCTGCGGGCGCGATTCAGCAGAAGGCGGCGCAGAACCAAGAAAACGCAATTGCAGGTTACGCCGGGCAGGCCGCCGGTTGGCTGGACGATGCAGCCGAGTATGTCCGCGAAGTAGACCCACAAAAGGTCAAGTCGGACCTGCAAAACCAGGTAAAGCGTAATCCCGGCCGCAGTCTGCTGGTCGCCGGAGCTGCGGGGCTACTGCTCGGTATTCTACTCAGGAGGTGAAGGGAATGCAGACGCGCAGGGAACTGGATCGGAACCCAGAAGGAAGCTTGCCGCGCGCCTCGTTCGGCGAGCTGCTGGGCCAACTGGCCACCAACTCGGCGGCGCTGGTTCGCGACGAGATTGAACTTGCCAGGCAAGAGATGAGCGAGAAAGTCATCGTGCTCCGCTCAGGAATAGTGACCGTGGCAGCCGGATCGCTTATCGGCCTTGTGGCGATCCTTACGCTCACGGCTGCGGCGGTTATCGGGCTGGCGAAATATGTCGGCGCCGGCAACTCGGCGTTGATCATAGGACTGGCGCTCGCGGTGATCGGCGGCGCAATCGTTGCCATCGGGCTCGGCCGAATCAAGCGGACGAGCCTTAAGCCAGAACAGACTATCGAGACACTTGAGGAGGATAAAGAATGGCTGAGAGAACTAACGTAGCGATTCAACAGCGCGTCCACGAAGATCCTCCGGATCGAAGCGCGGGCGCGATTCGTCAAGACATTGCCGCCAAGCGAGAGTCTATTTCTGAGGCTGTAGATAAGCTCGGCGACCGCATACACCGGACGTTCGACTGGCACGAGTACGTCGCTGAATATCCCGCAGTCGCGCTTGGTCTGGCAGCCGGAGTCGGCTTCGTTATTGCAGGTATGTTCAAGCGAAACCCTACGCCGCAAGAGCGAATTCTCGATGCAGTGGCCGATCTCACAGAAGACATGACCGATCGAATCGGCGATGTGATGTCAGGAGTGATACAGAAGAAGCTGGTTTCTGGCCGCACCCTAAAGGCCGCGGCTACCGCAATGATAGCCAGGGCGGCAGTGGATCTTTTGAAGAAGCAGATAAGTGGCGCGATCGCAGGGGACAACTCGCAGTTGCGTGGCCGGCCGGCGGCTCAGAGCCGTGTACGCAGCAATCCTGATACGAGTGTTCAACCGTCTCGCTCCTCTACGAGTGGTTATTAGAGGGGCTGACAACTAATTCATCAAGGAGGAAAGTAAATGGAATCCAATAAGAATGTAACGGAGCAAAGCAAAACGCCCGGCGGGAGCCCTAACAGGCCCTCTACCACAACCGGACAATCTTCTAGTGGCGGATCTGGGCACGCGAGCACTGCCCCTCAACGCGCCCGCGAGATCGCATCTGATGTCAGCAGCGGTGTACAGACTGCCTACGATCAGACGGTGAAGGCGGTAGGCGAGGCGTACGGGAAGACCAGCGAAGTCTTGACGAACACCTACGATCAGACAATGACCTATGGGCGCGAGAATCCGGGCAAGCTTACGATGATCGCGTTCGGCGCTGGGATAGGGATCGGAGTGCTTCTGGCCTCCGGTTTTGGTGGCGGACGCAGCCGCAACAGCCGCTTCGCGGAACCCATCGTGGCCGCGCTTTCGCAGGTCGCTTTGGAATTGTTCCGATAACTCGGAATAGTACCTACGGCGAGCCATCAGGCTCGAGACACAAACCACAGAGCGCCGCTAGCGGGATGTCTCTGTGGTTTGTTCTTTTCGATCTGACGTCACCTCGTAACTCTCAAGTAATCCTTCAATGCGATTGTTTCCAATCGCCCAATCACGGCACATATGTTGCCCTTCTAGTCTATCGAGACTGTTCAGACCTGGTATCGAATGGTTTCGATACGACGGGCAAAGGGATGGTGATCCGTTCCAACACAGTCGCGTTTCTTGACCGCATCGCATGCCCGCCGTAGGGCGCGCGAAATAAACGAACTTAGGGGGTTACAATGAGCGAATATACGGAAAGGCGAACCGTAGTTGAAGATGTACCCATCAAACGCGCTCGACCTGTAGGCGAGACTCAATATGATTCAGTAGTCCGCGAAGAGCGGGGGATGTCGGGCGGTGCAATTACAGCTCTGGTGCTGGCTGCCATCGCAGCGGCCGTAGTAATCACAATGCTGATCATGAACAATCAGCAGAGGAACAGTGACGAAGAATTGGCGCAAGAGAGAGCGCGAAACGCAGCTGCTCAACAGGCACAAGCGCAGCAGCCCTCACAGCAGCCGCCAGTCGTGGTTGTGCCTCAATCCCAGCCCTCGACATTGCCGGTACCAGTTCCTACTCCTTCGCAGCCTGCGCCTTCCACAGCGGCCGCCGCTCCCACGAGCACCGAGCTCGAGATCGACATAAACTCTAAGTTCCTGGACGATCCGGACCTTCGATCCTATCCAATTGATGTGAAGGTGGCGGGCGGGACCGCGATGCTTAGTGGTCACGTGCCCAGTGATGGACTCAGGACGCGAGCAGAGAAGCTCGCCATGACGGTGAAGGGCATTCGCAGCGTGACGAATAACATTGTGGTGAAGCCTGATTGAATCTCCGAGCAGATCATCTGGAATCGTTTGCTACGGGGGGCTGTGTAAATTCTTGCATGGCCCCTCCGCAGCACCATCCTGGGACCGCGGAAGATAAACAGCGAGAATTCCGCAACGCTAATTCATCACCAACTCATCATCTGCTCAGGACTGCTTAGCGAGCGTTCTCAGCGGCAATGAAATGCGTCATTACCAAATCAGAATAAGTCTGATAGCGGCCCTCGTCGAAGTCTTTCAGGAAGACGGTCAACTGTTGCAACAGCGTGGTAGTCCGATGCCCGGGCAGTTGTGCCGGATGTGAAAAGCGCGTGTTGGGCACCGCGCGGATAAAAAAGCTCTTCTCGCTGATGGGCAGCTTTCGCACGTTCTCAGCAAAACCGGTGAAAACGCCGTTTTGGAACAGGTACTGCTCCACATTCGATGTATAGAAGGCAGTAACCTTGTAGCCACCCTTCCGCAGGTAGTCTCCGATCGCCGCCAGCGCTTTCTTTCCCGCAAAATCGCCCACCACCGGGATGATGAGATTCTTCCGGTGCAAGTCGCGCACAAATTCATAATCCTCTTTCGTCGCCAGGAAGTTGCCGAGTTTTCCGTGCTGGTCCGGCTGCACAATGAGTTCTTTCAAGCTGGGAAACCAGCCGCCACGCGTGCCCTCCATCCGGTAGGCGATGTCCAGGCCATCGTCGCGGAAGTTCTTGTATACGTATTCCAGACTCTTCTGATCAGCGTCGGAAAGCTGGACCTGAAAGTCTTCTCTTATCGCCTTGCGAATCGCGGCCAGATTCGATGCAAATGCGAGATCATCCGCCGGAGCCTGGTTGATGAGGCTGAGCATTTCATTCACCGGAGCGTCGGGTGAAGGAGCCTTGTCTTTAGCCAGCGGCCTGCTTAAAAGTAAGGAAAGATACTGCGTCCGGCTTGGGGCGAGATGGAAGATGGCCTTGAACATCAGGTGTTGAATCAGTGCCTGGCGCCGAATGTCAAGGATGAACGCGATGCGCGGACGCACCTTTGCGATGTAGGTGAAATTCTGCTCCGGCCCTACGCCGATATACGCCCCGCCGGTCGCGCCAAGCTCTCTCAGCTTGTCCACGACGTGCAAATAGGAGGTTTCGTTCGAAGTGAAATTGTCCGACCGGAAGTAACCGCCTTCCTCGGATAGATCTCTTACCAGGTGCGAGAACTCCGCGGCGCTCAAGCCCTCACTGGGCAGTCCACGCAGAGGCCAGACGGACTGTCGGGCTGAGACAGCGTTCACAATCAGCGCCAGCGCCAGAACTGATGCTGAGAGCAGCGCGCGCAAGCTTGACGGATGAGTGCTGACAACGAAGCCGCCACCACTCCGCTGAGGAACACGAGCCGGCATCTGATTCATTCCTGATTCTCCATCTCCGGTTTGAAAAAAATACTCATCGTGATTATGACTCGGAGACCCGACTCCACCTCAGCAGGCCTATCCGGAGGCACACTAATGATTCAGGCCGGACTCTATCTCATCACCGGCTGTCGATTGTACACCTGAAGACTTCTCGGCAAGTCCGCCGCCACATACGGCCAATTGCGCAATCACGGACGCTTCCTCCCCCGGAAGTTGGCGCGCCAGAGCAAGAGCTCCGTCGAAGTCTGCCTTAGCGAGCGCCGTCAGCGTACTCTCAAAGCTCGCTGCATACAGTTCATCAAGTGTGAAGGCTTGAGCGGTCTTCGCGCGTGTTCCAGACGCCGATAACTCGTCCTTCGAATCTTCCTGCTGCTTGATCAGATCGTTGATCGCTTTCACTGCTGACTGGAGCACCTCGAAGCTGCGCTCCGTATCGAATGCGGAAAAGCTGCTGGCGATCATCACAAGCGATCGTGCGCGTTCAAGCGTGGGCCGCGCCTTGAGCGAGCAGGTCTGGGCCTCGTTAAGCAACTCGACCGCACGGGCGTTGTCCCTTGAGGCTCGCGCCGCGCCGGCAAGCATCACAAGCAGTTCGACGCGCGCGGTCTCGTCGCCGATCCGGCGAGCTAATGCAACTGCGTCGTCAATGCGATTCTCATATGAATGCCTCCGCACAATCTGTACCAGCACCCGGTCGCGTGTCGCGGCATCCGAGATCTTCAGCGCCGCCGCTTGCGCTTCTCTCACCTCGCCTCGCGTAAGCCACGCGAGCGCCGCTCTTGCATAAAGTGAATCGCGCTCAACCGGGTCAGTCGCGTCGATCGCGTCGCTGGCAATATCGCCTGGGGCGCTGACTCTCAATGCACCCGCATCAATCGTCTCATCGAACGACCCGGCATCGTTCTGATCGCTCACATAGCGCTGCAACTCGCCGAGACGGTAAGGCAGGTAGCGCGCAAACAGCTCTGTGAGCTGGCGTCCGATAAAGTAGAGCGATGAATCGTCTCGCCTGGCGCCTCTCAGCGGCGCGGATTCGCGGGCTGCAATCTGATCGAACGCGAAGTTCAAGAACCGCACGACCAGTGGCCTGCTCAAAGGCTGCTTCGATCCCGAGTTGACCACCGAAACAACGTACGAGCCCAGCGTGTGAACATCCGCGAGGTCGACTTGCGGGGACCGTTCGAGCCGAGCCACCGCGTTCGCGAAGAGCAGGTCGGCTCGTTCCGCGTCTCCCGTTCGCATCAGCGGAAGCAGCCGGGACAGGTTCGAAGATATACCCAACGCGACACTCATCTGCGCGAACGCCATCGACTGCTGTGGGTCACGCTCGACTACCTGCAATGCCGCGCTCATCAAAAGCTCGCAGCGCTCGGCATCCTCTCGAGTCTTGGTCGTGACGGGCCCAGGCGCAGTACGCGACAAGGCGCTTCCGTTCGAACCGCAATCCGGCGACGCACTTTCAGTGCAACCGTTCTTTGAACCCTCGACTGAATCGGAAAGGCTGTGCGTGAGCTCCTCGGCAAGTTCAGGGTCGCGAGCGGCTATCTGGTTGAGCAACTCACTGCGCAGTTGCCGCTTCTCGGCGGCGGACGCCAGGCGGGTTTTGGATGCTTCAGCGCCATCTCCATTATCGCGGGGCTTGGGTGAAGCGTCTGGCGCGAGTGACTGGAAGGCGCGCTGATAGATCGCGCGCGCGCGGTCGGCGTCTTGGACCCAAAGCAGTCTCGCCGCTTGCGACTGGGCTCGCACAGCAAAGGCAAGGTTCTCGGAGGCTCGTGCCTGATCGGCTAACTGCTCAAGCAGAGAAACTATTCTGGTGTTTTGTTGCTCAATCGCGTCAGAGTCTTGTGCGGCCGGTGTAGCGTACTGCCGACTCTGAGCAGGGACAACGCTACCTGCGAGGGCCAGGGCGATGGAGACTGCGCAGCTTCTAACTACCATCCACGCCATGCAGCGAATTTAACACGGAGCGGGACGAGGGTAAAAGCGAGTTTCGCGGAAGGGCCGCGCGAGAACGTTTCACGCATACCCACCTCTATCACGAGGTGGGTATGCAGAAAAGCGCCCGAGGTGTGTATGCGCGAAAATCTGACGCGCACCCTCGAAGTTGCGTTCGTTTCTCTTGCGCCTGGTACCTATTTCTCTTTTCGGCGCAATTCTGTCTTCTCTTCGGTAACCGTGAAATCCGATGGCGCTTCGAATAGTTCGCGCGCCGGCTCGCTGCGATTGATGTTCGCTAGTCGATAAACCATTTCGCCCATTCTCGGATCGCTCCGCTTGCCCATCACGACGATCTGAAGCTCGGGTGAGTACCATTTCTCAGTCACGATGGCGAAGGGCTGATCATTACCTTCCATGCCCGCGGGAATCGTAACCGTAAAACGCGTCACCTCTGCTTGCACGCCTTCGAAAGTCTGAACGCCAAGAGATTCGACTCGGCGTTCCGGTTCGACTTCATTTCCGGAACGCTTGATTGCGGCGACTCCTTTGGTCTTTTCCATCTGCTCGCGCTCCTGGTTTTCGCGTTGGCGGTGGCGCTCTTCAAGCTCTCGATTGGATTGCTGGCTACTGATATTCACCTTACTGGCGGTGTGTTGAAACATATGCAGGTTGTAGAGCACGCCCATGACTCTGTCGTTGATCAGAACAATTTCAGGAGCGCCGTCGCGCGGAAGCTCCTGTCGCGTGCGCCCTTCGCTGTCGCGGTACAGCGTACCGGTCCTCTTATGAGCGACGTGGACGCCATTGGCGAGTGTTTGAGTATTCTCGAAGATCACCTGCGCTGAAAATGGCGCTCCCGTGACGGCCTTTTCGCCAAAGGGGTGCTCGACCTCGGCGCCGAATTCGAACCTCTCCCGTTCGTCTGCGGCAACGGTCGGCCCCTTCAGATAGACAAGCGCGCCCGCCGCTAGCAGCGCAAGCAGACAGGCGATGATCGTGTTTGAACCAGCTCTTGATTTCATATTGCTCTCCTTCCGTGGTGTCAGTCATCAATCGCGTGAAGCGATGTACTCCGGCATAGTAACCAGGATCGCGAACGAATTGGTTCAGTCCAGGTAAAGTGTTTGTAAAGTTTGTAAAATGTGGCCGGCTTAGGGCTTCAAGGCGATTTAGTTGTGCTAAATTAGAATCACGGCAATGCGATTCAAAGCGCACAGAGCATCGTTGACCTTGCTCCTGATCGGAGTATTGGTAGCGCTTCTCGGGTTGTTGGCGGTCCTGCAGTACAAATGGTTAGGTCAGATCAGCGTCGCTGAACGTCAGACCATGCAGACGAATCTGCGGACTCAGGGGCGAGGTCTTCAAGAAGAGATTAACAAGGAAATCGAGCTCGCGGGTTCCCGAGTTCGCATGAGCCTCTCGGATTATCGCAAGGACTCATGGGGCGAGTTGATCGAGCGGTACTCGCGATGGAAGGCGAACACAACCTATCCGGGGTTGATCAAGAGCGTGTATCTGGGTCGCGCCGACGGAGACGGACAATTCAACCTGATGATCCTCGATGAGTCGGCGAAACGGCTGGAGCCATCCGCTTGGCCCGACAGCTTTGCCGATATTCGCAGACGCTTCGCGCCTAAGCGACGCTCCTACGGCTCCGCTACCGAGCGACAGGAGCGAAAGGAAAGGGAAGAGGTTAGAAGCATTGGTTCGTTGATCGAGCACGGTTATATCGCTGAGGACATTCCGGCGATGGTTCGATTTCTCGTCGAGTTCGCGAGAATGGAAGAACCGAAGAACCCCGCGGAGCGCGAACGGCAGAAGGCGGAAACGATCGAAACGATCGAGCAGTCTCCGCTCGCGATCATTGTTCTGGATCTCGACTACCTCAGGCAGGTCTTCATCCCGGCGTTGTTCAAGCGGCGCTTCACGATCGATGGCTCTCTCGACTACGATTTGGCGTTCGTCTACCGCAAAACGGCCGATGAGAA
Organism: Blastocatellia bacterium; assembly: GCA_035576605.1. GTDB lineage: Bacteria > Acidobacteriota > Blastocatellia > UBA7656 > UBA7656 > Onstottus_A. The sequence goes on from DATLWF010000398.1 coordinate 12,199, forward strand.
AAGTGAGAAGGCTGCGCGCGGCTCTGACGAAGCGCACTCCCCCTCGGGCGA
>DATLWF010000399.1:0-16851 GCA_035576605.1 Blastocatellia bacterium
GTGCGGTTCACAAGGATGCCGCCCTCCGTCAGGAGGGCAATGTTTATAGAGTGCGGTTCACAAGGATGCCGCCCTCCGTCAGGAGGGTCATGTCTGCCTTCCAGGATTCATTACACTCTGTTGGGTCACAGACATGGCTCCTGACGCAGGGCGGCTTGTGCTTCGGTGAAATCTATAAACATTGCCCTCCTGACGGAGGGCGGTCATCCTTGGGAACCGCACTCTATAAACATTGCCCTCCTGACGGAGGGCGGCATCCTTGGGAACCGCACTCTATAAACATTGCCCTCCTGACGGAGGGCGGTCATCCTTGGGAACCGCACTATATAAACATTGCCCTCCTGACGGAGGGCGGCATCCTTGGGAACCGCACTCTATAAACATTGCCCTCCTGACGGAGGGCGGCTTGTGCTCCGGTGAAATCTATAAACATCACGCTCCTGACGGAGGGCGGCTTGTGCTCCGGTGAAATCTATAAACATTACGCTCCTGATGGAGGGCAGCTTGTGCTCCGGTGAAATCTATAAACATTACCCTCCTGGCGGAGGGCAGCTTGTGCTCCGGTGAAATCTATAAACATTACGCTCCTGACGGAGGACGGCTTGTGCTCCGGTGAAATCTATAAACATTGCCCTCCTGACGCAGGGCGGCTTGTGCTTCGGTGAAATCTATAAACATTGCCCTCCTGACGGAGGGCGGCTTGTGCTTCGGTGAAATCTATAAACATTGCCCTCCTGACGGAGGGCGAACTCGCGTAGTGAATCGACTCAGAGCGACAAAATAACAATACCAATGCAAGTCGCACGTTTAATCACACCCAGTCCAACGTTGATCAAACCGGGGGAGCTTGGCGATTCTTCAAAACACCGCCTACAATTTGCTTAACTGATTTGTCGAGAGGTGTCACGGATGTCTTGCATCAGGGGTAAACAAGCAGGTCGAGTTCGCAACTGTATGATACCTCTCTGTTCTTTACTGATCCTTACGACAGGCTCTAATGCGTATTCCGATCCAATCTGGTCCACCAAACTCGATGATGACCTGCGCTTCTATCAGACGACCGAGATGGGGGTGCTGATCGCCGGGACCGAAAAGTCGCTTTATGCCGTGGACAGCGAGACCGGCGACGTGCTGTGGCGACGCCGCAATATGCGCGTCGATCAAACAGACCTTGCCCCGATAGTCGGCACTGACCTGCTCCTCCTCACTTATGAAAAATCCGGGACGACGCGCATGGAGGCAATCGACATAATGACCGGCAATCCCCTCTGGCGAAGCGATAAAGTCAAAGGGAGTATTATGCATCTCGCTGTGGATCCGGAGTATGAGTTGGTTGCGCTGGTGGTTGTGCGAGATACAAAGGGGCGGGTCCGCGAAGGATTCAAACGCCGGCCCACAATTCATCTGTTGAGCCTCACCGACGGAAACGAGCTCTGGAAACGGGAGCTCGGCAGCGAAGTCGAGATGACTCCGTCGCGTTGGAACGCGAAGGACGATGAAGATGCGGCTTATACGCTCGACAACTACCGACCGCCGCTGTTTCTCGAAGGCCGCGTCTATTTTTTCTATGACGGCGTCACTTCGCTCGATGCGCGGACCGGTAAGGAGCGCATTCGCGAACAGTTTCGCGTCAACGAAGAAGGTCTCGCATTGACTGAAGCGGATCCCGTGTGGGATGACCGGTATCTTTATACCTCAGGGCGAGGGCGAGTGCGGGCAATCTTGCGCGCCACCGGACGGATTGTTTGGGAGGCGAAAGATCTGGGGCTCACGCCTGAATTGGTACTCGCCTCGGGCGTATTGTACGTGCGGACCGGGGGACAATTCACACGGTTGAAGGATGGCGAGGTCGTTGCACGGGGTCCTTATGGCGTGAGTGCGATCGATCCGATCACTGGCAAAGTACTGTGGAAATATCGGGGCGCCGACAAGGGCAACACTAATATTGCGCTGCCCGATTCGTCGACGGTTATCATCGCGGACCGTGATGATCTGATAATGATCGACTCGCAGACGGGCAAGGCACGTTCGCGCACCAGGCACAAAATCGAGCGAGCTGCGTTCGTGCTCATCAACGAAATAGGCCAGGCGGTGGTAGGTGGCCGGAGTGAAATTGCCGGGTTCGACTTGACGCGTTTGAATGAGGCCAGATGGCGTGTGCGACACGAGCCACCCGGTCGCGGCGTCTTGCGGACAGCGGTCGCCATAGCAGCACGCACGGCGGCGCTCTATTTCCGCTACGGCGGAGTTGCAACATCGGTGTATCGCGCCGCCGGAGTAGCCGCCTCGGTGTACCCGCTTCGGTGGTCCGGGCTGGCTTCGCGCGCAGCGCTACCGAATCTAACCGACTTAGCCACCGGGTCTGCGCGCGACTATTTAGGATCGCAGTTTAAGCTCTACGGCGCCGCAATGGGGGTTGAGCGCGCCAGACGCATTCCGCTGCAGCCGCGGCTTCCCAATGTCTCGCCCGGCGTTTCAATTGATGTCGAAGAGAGGTTGCTCGATCGACTGGACCCGGCCGCGCAGCTCGACCGGCTCGCCAGGTTTCTCTGGCGGCGAAAGCAGTTGGCTGTGTTGCGCGGTAAATTCATGTACTTCTACACGGAACTTGAGAGCGGTCGCGGTCTGGCCGGTGTTAATCTCAACAACGGCAAAACGGAGAGGGCCATCAAGCTGAATGATCCGGATTACCGCCTGACGACCGATGAAGCGGCGGGCCGCCTCTTCGTCGCGAAGGGTAATCGTTTGCTGGCTTACCTGCTCACCGGAGGATAGGAGTGTCATCCGAGCCGGTGCGCTTGAGTTGCCCAAATTGATAAAACGGGAAGAGCATTACCTAATGTTATTCAAAAAACCAAGCACAACCTCGTTAAACGCATCGGGAACCTCCACTTGCGGCAAGTGACCGCTGCGATTGAGAACCACGCGCTTTGAACCGGCTATTCCCGCCTGAATCGCTCCAACGTGGGCATGCACGTCAGGAATGTCCGACTCACCCACCACGAGCAGCGTCGGTACTTTTATCTGCGACAAGCGGTCCAGCGCCGGCTGATCGGGCCATCTCGCGAGTTGTTGCCCGGTGCCCTGCAGGTTTTGAGGGTTGGCCATCAGCAAAGTCTTGAACTTCTGCCTCGCAGATGTGTTCTCGGGAGCCATGATCCAGGGATCCTTCGAGGTCCAGTAGTCTATCTTTTGCGCTACCGGTACGTCAGGGGCTGGTATGCCGCGATTGCCCCGGGTGGTGAAGTGGTCAGAGAATTCTAATCCGCTCACGATTGGACCTACCAGTACCAGGGCCGTGACCATTTGAGGGTGATCCAGGGCAAAGTGAATCGCCAGCAAGCCGCCGGCCGAGCATCCCAACAGTGTCGCTCGTTCCACCTTGAGATCCTTCAGGACCGCCAACAAGTCATCGAGCTGAGAAAATGCCGACGTCGGTGTGCTGGAACGTCCGTAACCGCGGCGGTCCCATCGGATGACCCGATAGTGTTTGGCGAAAACGGCAAACTGCGCGTTCCAGGTTTCGCGGTGCAACAGGCCGTCATGGATCATGATGATGACCGGGCCCTGCCCGCCCGCTTCGTAGAAAATCTTCCCGCCATCCACTTGAATGTAACCCGACTCCACAGCAGGAGGCTGCTGTCTATCGATGGCTGGTGGCTTTGTGTCTTGTGGAGAGTCGATGCTGAACGGTTCGGCCGTAACCACGCTACCGGTGAAAGCCATCAGAACAAGAAGCCGCACAGTTGGGATGAACGTCTTCATATCATCTCTCTCTTCTGTCTCCTAGAATCCTTTCTTCTTCTTGCTGCATTTCACTCTCATTCTTGTTCCCGTGACCTGTAACATTCAATTCGATAGCGGCCTTTTCATTAACACCCAACTTCAGTTGGGTGTCGGCGTATCACCGCTCGGTCCCAACCGTTTTAACGGTTTTGCCGCCTGTGGAGGGCGTGAAACTGTTGAAACAGTTCGGAGTTCCGCGCTCCGCAAATCACCCCTCTGAAGAGGGGTGTTAATGAGAGGAAGACGTCATTCCTCTCTCCGGTGCGACAGATGCCAGGTGCAATTGAACGGTTTCACCCTACCGCAATAAGACTCCCCGAAGTGCGAAAGTAGAGAACGCCCTGCGAAATCGCCGGCGTCGCCAGACACGGCTCGCCCAACTCATTCTTAGCCAGCACCTCCATCTTAGGCCCAGCCTTGATAACGTGGACCACACCTTGTTCGACCGGACAGTAGATCTTGCCATCGGCCGCCACCAATGACGCCGAACATGACGAATCCACGCCCAACCGCTCTTCATACATCTTGCTGCCGGTCTTGAAATCGAAACACCGCAATACGCCGTTGTGATTGGCAAGGTAGATATAACCGGCGTACACAACAGGCGTAGAAATGTAGGAGCCTCCGTTTGGCACACTCCACACAATAGAGTCGTTGCTGGTGGCGCCTTCTGCCAACGAGATGTCGCCCTTCGCCGAAGGGCGGATGGCGAACAAGGGCGCCTTCCCGCCGTGAGCATTCGAAACGACGATCAAACCATCAGCTACGAAAGGAGTCGGAATAGGAATGTCCCCGCCGCTGCGCAGACGCCAAAGCTCTTTGCCGGTTTCCAGGTCATAGGAAACGACATACGGCCAACCGTTGGTGACAACCTGTGTCCGAGCGCCATCATTGAAAATCAAAGGCGATCCCCAGCTCCCTTCAGAAGCGCCTTTGCGTGTGGTTCTCCACACCTCCTTTCCGTCGGAGAGATGGAAGGCCGCTACGAATGGGTTCTTAGGATCATCGCAAAGCAGCACGATGCGATCCTTATATAATGCTGGTGAGCTGCTATAACCCCATCCAATGCCGTGCCAACTGTTGTTGATGACGCCCAGGTCTTTGGTCCAGAGCAGCTTGCCGTCCAGATCAAAGCAATACAGTCCTTCCGAGCCGAAGAAAGCTATCAATCGTTGCCCGTCAGTTATGAGAGTGGTATTGGCGTGAGTCGACTTCTCGTGTCTTTCGGTCGCCGGCTTGCTGGTGCGAACGACCCGTTCCCAACGTTTCTTTCCGGACTTCTTATCAAAGCATAGGATCATCCACTTCTGTTCATCATTATCCTGAGCCGCTTTCACATCCCCGTAGTATCCGATTCGCAGAGACGCTTTGCCTGACAGACGAACGGCGGTGCCGACATAAATCCGGTCGCCCCAGATGATGGGGCTGGAATGCCCGAGGCCTGGAATCTCAGCGCGCCATAACACGCCAGAGAGCTTGCCCGTCGTTGCATCTGCGTTCCACGCAACCCGTGTTGGATAGCCATCTGCGATGCCCTGCGCGCCCGGTCCTCGAAACCCAGGCCAGTTCTGTTCCGGTTTGGTATTGGTTCTTGAAGCGAGTGTAACGGCGGGCAGAGCCATTAGAGAACTCGCGAGAAATGAACGCCGTGATAATTCGATTGATTTTCCATGCGTCTCTTCATTCATTTGCTCACCTCTTTCTAACCTGTGCTCAGGATATTACATCACAGGCGAATTGCGGAACCAGTCCGCCCTCCTTCAGGAGGGCGCTGGAGTTGGACATTCCACATTGGCAACCTTCAAAAACGCAACAGAGGTTAACCGCGTAGCGGTGTCCTATCGATAGCTTGCGGGATTGGCGATGCACGTGGGCCGCGTAGCGGTTACCTGTGTTTCTGCAGAATCGATTTACAAGGCCAATAGGTAACCGCTACGCGGCCCAGGAGAGCCCGAACCACGCAAACTATCGATAGGACACCGCTACGCGGTTTACACTCCACTGAGGGAGGTGTTACCCCAACTGAAGTTGGGGGTTGCCCTTCTGGGGGAGGGCGGGCTCTGGCCGAGGATAATCCACACTCGGTGCTTTACTTCCGAAACATCGATCTGGCGCACGCGATCTTCTTGTTTGTGGGCCGCGAGGGTGCTGATGGGTTAGCGAACCGAAGGCGTGCTTAACATGTACACCGCAAACGACGCCAACCAGTGCTCCCCGAGGTAGTCGCCGCTTGCTACATGTGCAAGAGCGTCTCTGGCATGCCCGGCCGCGGCCCGTGCGAGAACTCCACGAATCGGGTCGCGCAAAGGCAGCGCTGAAGCGATGTGCCGCATGCACCAGGCCCGGCTGAGATTCAGACCATCCAGGTGAACGGTCTTTGGGTCGCTTCGATCCGCAACCGTCGCAGCAGCAAGCAATGTCTTCGGCTGCCCGCTGACAATACCGGGCAGAAATCGACGGAACCACTGCCGAAACTCGAGAGGCTTCAGCACGCGCAGCATAAGATCCGCTTCTATGAGAGCCGGCGAGAAAAAATCTTCGCCGCCCGGTTCCCACGCCGCTGGATAAGAGGCGTCTGCCGAAAAGTAAGTCTTGCTGCGCTCTACGATCACAGCCTCCAACTCACGGTCTCCGGCTGTCCTCGCGTAATCCAGCGCAAACGCCAAACCGAAGGCCGTGTTTGGATGAACGCCTATGCGAATCGGGTAGGTTTGTCGCGGAAGGAATCTCTTGTACCGCTCGACTATCGCATCGACAAGCGGCTGCAAGTTTGCGGACCAGGTTTTGCCATCCGGGTCATCCCACCCGCGCAGCTCTTCAGCCAGCTTCAACAGCCACGCCCAGCCGTAGGTCCTCTCGAACGATTGCCGGTTCGCTTGATTGAGATAAACAACTTCAGTCCGCAGGTGCGGTGCGGTGAGGTTCTGGTTGAGCGCCGCTCTGATCTGGCCCGCCTCCGGGAGGTCCGGGAACTGTCTAAGCAGTCTCGCAAGCATCCAGTGCCCGTGAACCGAGGAGTGCCAGTCGAGGCATCCGTAGAACGCTGGATGAAGGGTTCGGGGACTCTGGACCTCGGTGGCGTCGTTCATCGTGTGGTCGAGTTTGTTTGGGTACTCTCTTGCGACGCATTTGAGCGCGAGGCCAGCGAAGTGCGAGGCTTCAGCACGAGTCAACGTGAAGACATCGCCGTTGGGCGCCGATTCTTCTGGCTCAGTTGCACCGACTGAAGCCGCAACGAGGCAGATTGAAAGCAATGTCGTCGCGGCCATTCTGAATCCGATCACGGTTCCTCCAAGTCGTCATTAGTGGAGCACGCTGTCAAGCTCCGCGCGAATCCCGTCGAGCTCTTTGCGTAACACTTCGTACCGTTCGATTGCGTCGCGTCCGATCTTCTGATCGATATTGGCGGTCATCCCCGCCAGATAGGTTATGTGCGCCTGAAGTCCGGGCTTGCTGTAGCGCACCTGCGGCGTGAAAAGCTTCGCGGCGATCGCATTTATTCGGGTTGCCTGGTCGCCGTCTGGTCCCGACCCGGTGCGCAGCTTCGCCTGGGCGTCACGAACTCTGCCGGCAATCTGGTTGACGCTGTTTACGAGTTCCCGCATGCGCATGTTGTGCTCGAACTGCTCCTGCAGATTTGCGATCGTAACGCCGTCGGCCGCGACTCGAGGATCGATCAGCACATTGAAGGCCTCAGTCAACGTTGTAGTGTCGACCTTAAGGCGAACTTGATACTGCCCCGGCGGAACTGTCACCCCTGCCTGATGTCGCACATCCCATACGAATCGATTGAGTCCAGCGATCTTGGTTAGGCGAGGAGGCGGACCCGATCGTCTTCCGCCCGTCGGAGCGTCGGGGTCCTCCTGTTGTGGCTCGGCGCCCTCAGCCGGCGCACCGGCGCTGCCGCTACGGCCACCACGACCGCCAGCCGTCGCCGCCGGTGCATCGCTGTTGTAGGAGTTGACCAGGGTTCCCTTTCCGTCAAGGATCTCGATTGTTATCGGGCCGGTGGGCGCTGCCGGAAGATAGTATTCAATCGTCGGACCGAGAATGTTCGGGTTGACCCGCGTGCGATAGCCATCGCGCGGCTTGAATAGATGTACATTGGACGCGGTTACTTGCGGCGTGAGCTGATGCAGCGAGCTTATGTCGTCCAGTATCCAAAATGCACGGCCTTGCGTCGAGACCACCAGATCTTTCTGATGGACCTTGATATCGGTAACCGGCACGTTTGGCAAGTTCAACTGGAACGACTGCCAGTGTGCGCCATTGTCGAACGAGATGAACATCCCAAACTCCGTACCTGCGTACAGCAATCCTTCGTGGTCTGGATCTTCGCGGACGACACGCGTGGGCCAATCCAACGGTATGCCGTTCTTCCCGTCAGTAAGTCGCGTCCACGTCTTACCGTAGTCGTCGGTCCGATAGATGTACGGCTGGTAATCACCGAGCAGCCAACGGTACACGGCGTAGTAGGCGGATCCGTTGCGATGCGGCGACGGATCGATGTACTGCACTCGGCCGCCCGTCGGAAGATCCGTGGGAGTGATGTTAGACCAGGTCTTTCCATTGTCGCGGGTGATGTGGAACGGACCATCGTTTGCGCCAGTCCAGATCACGCCCTTTTCCAGCGGTGACTCGGCGATCGCGTACAATGTGCTGTAGAACTCTTCGCCGGTGACGTCGCGGGTGATCGGTTCGCCGCTGACGCCCTGGCAGCATTCGGGTTTCGCTGTGAGATCAGGCGAGATCTTCTCCCACGTCACGCCTTTGTCGCGGGTGCGGTGCAAATACTGCGATCCATAATAGAGGACCTCCGGATCGTGCGGCGAAGTGGCCATCGGCGACACTCGCTGCATGCGATAAATGAGATCACTGGCCGGATTGCCATAAAGCGACTGCCCGCCGATCCAGTAATTCTTCTGTTGTCCCGTAGTGAGGTTCATTACGCCGTATTGCCCTTTGCAGGATCCGTACACGATGTCGGGATTCTTTGGATGCGGCATGATAGGTCCGGTTTCGCAACCGGGGCCGGGACGCCAGTCCTCGCGCGAGGCTGGATCGGCCTGACTGGAGATGATGATCGTTGTGTTGTCCTGCTGCGCGCCGTAGAGTTTGTACGGGAATTGGTTGTCGAGCCAGACGCCATAGATTTCAGCAGTCGGCTGATTCATTTGCGACGACCAGGTGCGTCCGCCGTCAGTGGAGACGTTGGCTCCTCCGTCATTCGATTGGATCATTACCTGGCCGTCTTTGGGGTTAATCCAGATATCGTGATTGTCACCGTGCGGCGTGCGAAAGGTGACGAACGTTTTGCCGCCATCGATGGACTTAAAGAAGCCTTCGGCTCCGGCGTACACGACGTCGGCGTTGGTCGGGTCAGCTCCGAGCGCTACATAATAGAATGGACGCTGAATCAACGATCCTTGCGAGTTGATTAGAGCCCACGTCTGTCCCGAATCGTCAGAGCGGTACAGACCGCCGCCGGGCCTCGCTTCGACGAGCGCGTAGACGCGATTCGGATTTGCGGCAGTGACTGCAAGGTTGGCCTTGCCAATCAATTCGGCCGGCAAACCGTTGGCAATCTTCGTGAAGTGTTCGCCCCCATCGGTGCTCTTGTAGAAGCCACCGTCTCGCGAACCGCTGATGATCGTCCAGGGCTTGCGTTCGAGCCGCGACATCCAGGCATACACCACGTTTGGGTTGCCGGGCTGCAACTCGACATCCATCGCGCCTACAGTGTCGGATACAAAAAGCAACTTGCGCCACGTCTGACCGCCGTCGGTGGTCTTGAACACTCCGCGTTCGGCACTGGACTTGAAGGCGTCACCCTGAGCAGACACCCATACGATGTCCGGGTTCGTTGGATGGATGCGAACAGACCCAATCTGGCCGGCATTGTAGAGGCCGATGAACTTCCACGTCTGGCCGCCGTCAGTCGATTTGTAGATGCCACGTCCGGTCGAGACGTTACTGCGCACATCATCAGAGCCGGTGCCGAGATAAATCACGTTCGGGTCCGAGTCGGCAACCGCAACGCATCCGGTCGAGCCGAGCGGGACCTTGCCGTCGGTGATGGGAACCCAGGTCGTACCTGCGTCCGTCGTTCGGAACAGCCCCCCGCTCGCCACGCCCATATAAAAGGTCCTGGGCTGAGAGGGGACGCCGGTGACGGTTGTGACGCGCCCGCCTCGTGATGGCCCAACGAGTCGATAACGCAGTCCGTTGAACAGAGCCGGGTCGCAACTGGGCATCTGCTGTGGCCGCGCAGCCGGCGCTTGCGCCTGGACCTGTGCGACGACGAGCGTAACGAGGATCAGGAATAAAAGTAAAGTGCGTCGAAGCATCGTTCAACCTCCGAGGGTAGATGCAGAGAGATAGCAAACCTTGAAAGCTGTTTTAAAGCAAGCTACGGATTAGCGATTCACCTTGGCGTCTTGGCGGATCTTTGCGTCTTGGCGCGAAACGCGCCTTCGAATGCGACTGCTCATCATCACATCTTTGCCCGGCACCGTCTCGCCGACATACATTCAGTGGCCCTCTGGGAAGCGATCCGCTATGAGATTTAAGATGATGTTCTTTGGTAGAGATTTATCCCTGCAACTTAAAAGCGACAAGTTAAGGCTGGGAATGTTAGCCTGTTTTTTGTGAAGAAGGAAGTCGCCGCAGAGGTCCTGTCGATCGAGGGGCGCGAGGTCCCTGTGACCCACCCTGACAAGTCGTATTTCTCAAAGCAGACGAAGCTCTCGAAACTCGATCTAGTGCGCTACTATCTGTCGGTTGCGCCTGGCGCTCTTGCTGGAATCCGGGATCGTCCGGTTGTTCTCAAGCGCTTCGTCAACGGCGCCGAAGCCGAGGCGTTTTATCAGAAACGCGCACCCGAACAGCGGCCCGCCTGGTTGCGAACCGTTACGCTGTCGTTTCCTTCGGGCCGCAAAGCTGAGGAGGTCGTCGTCGATGACGCGGCGGGGCTTGCGTGGATCGTAAACCTGGGTTGTATCGAATTGCATCCGCACGCCGTGCGCTCAGCCGATCTGGAGCACCCGGATGAGTTGCGCGTCGATCTCGATCCAGGTCCCGGTGTCAGTTGGGAGGACGTGCGTCTTGTCGCCCTCGAGGTGAAATCGCTGCTCGAGGAGATGGGGCTTCGTGGCTGGCCCAAAACGAGCGGTTCCCGGGGAATGCACGTGAATGTACGGATCGAACAGCGCTGGACGTTTGTAGAGGTGCGCCGCGCCGCGCTCGCGTTATCGCGTGCGGTCGAGCGGCGCGCACCGTCCCTGGCCAGCTCGAAGTGGTGGAAGGAGGAGCGTCACGGCGTGTTCCTCGACTACAACCAGAACGCGAAGGACAGAACGACGTGCTCCGCCTATTCCGTGCGTCCGGTTCCCGACGCGCGTGTATCCACGCCGCTTCACTGGCATGAGGTTCCCGACTGCGACCCGGCAGACTTTACCGTGCTCACGGTCCCCATGCGCTTCGCGGAGCTCGGCGATCCGCACGCAAGTATGGACGCCGAGTCAGGTTCCCTCGAAAAGCTGCTGGAGCTCGCGGACGAAGACGAGGCGGCAGGTCTCGGCGACGCTCCCTGGCCTCCACACTTTCGCAAGATGGAGGGCGAAGCCGTTCGCGTGGCCCCTTCGCGTGCCCGAGCCTCGACGAAGAAGTCTACAGCGAAGAAACCTCGGGCAAAGATGCCGCTTCTGGTGATTGCGAACTCCCCTAAGAAAGAAGCGGCGCTTGCCGGTCTGGAAAGGTGGAAGTCTAAGCATCCCGAAGCGGCCGCGCTTCTCGCGGTGGATGACGTGCTGATCGACTCGATGCGAGGCAGGTCATCCACCTGGACCCGCATCCGAGTGAACCTCCGGAACGTGCCGGAAGAGTTGCGCCCCCCGCAAGAAACTCCGGACCCTGATGACGATCCAACGCGCGAATGGCGCAGCCGGCATGCAAAAAGGCGCCAGATCAAGTAGGCGGTTCGCGCAAAGACGCAAAGTTCCGCAAAGACGCAAAGTTCAACGACACAGATCGTTCTTATCTTTGCGGAACTTTGCGTTTTTGCGCGAAACCACCACCGAAAATCTCAGCCAGCTCCTGGGGCGGAACAACTTCGAGCTGGGCGTACGTACAGTCGCCTGGCTTCTTATCCGTGCGCCATCTTCGAAACTGCGCTGTGTGACGGAAGCGGCTGCCTTGCATGTGGTCGTAAGCGACTTCGACTACAAGCTCCGGACGCAGCGGCTCCCACGACAGGTCCTTGCCCTGGCTCCACCGGCTCTGAGCGCCGGGCCTGCGACGTTCAGCTTCACCGTTTGCTCGTTCGTGCTCGGCCCAGTGTTTCCACGGATGAGAGGCGAGCGCGTCCTGGCGGTACGGTGCGAGGAATGTTACAAGCTCCCGACGCACCTTGTCCGTGAAGCTGGCGCAGACGCCGACATGTTGCAGTGCGCCGGAGTGGTCGAAAAGTCCGAGCAGAAGTGAGCCGATCGCCGTTCCCGTTCCGTTCTTGTGCCATCGAAAGCCGGCGACGACGCAATCGCAGTCCCGCTCGTGTTTGACTTTGAGCATCACGCGCTTATTAGACTCGTAGGCGCCAGATATCGGCTTAGCGATGACGCCGTCCAGACCCGCGCCCTCGAAGCGATGGAACCAGTCCGCCGCAACGCTTAGTTCGCTGGTTGCTGGCGTCAGGTGTATCGGCGGCGCCGCGGATGAAAGCAACGATTCCAACTTCAGGCGGCGCTCCTGAAACGCCATGCCCTGCAGATCTCGATCCTCCTCGCAGAGGAGGTCAAATAAGACTATCGATGCCGGGATTTCCTGGGAAAGAAGCTTCACGCGCGACGCGGCGGGATGAATGCGGAGCTGAAGCGCATCGAAATCCAGCCCGCCATTCTTTGCAATTACGATTTCGCCGTCGAGCACCGAGCGAGCAGGTAGCTGTGACCGAAGCGGCTCAAGCAGTTCGGGAAAGTAGCGGTTCAGTGGTTTTTCGTCGCGGCTCTGGATAAGGATCTCGTCCCCATCTCGAAAGACCAGCGCACGGAACCCGTCCCATTTCGGTTCGAAGATCCATTTTCCGTCTTTGGGTAATTCACCGACCCGCTTGGCAAGCATCGGCAAAAGGGGCGGGTTCACAGGAAGCTGCATAACGTTTTAAGTGCCCTCATTTTCCGTCTTCAAGTACAGACAGAATATTGCCGGCGGGGTCCTTGAACCACGCGATGTCAGGACCCATATTCTTCGCCCTGCCGCGCATGATGCCTTTCTCGTCGGTCTTTGGTCCATCCTCGTAGTGCTCAAACTGAACGCCTCGATTTGATAGCTCATCCACCGCTTCATCGATGTTATCAACGCTGAAGTTCAAAATGGTGAACGTGGCTGGCTGGTGATCACCTTTTGGATAGATAAACACAGTACCACCGCCAGGCAAGTGTAACCTAAGGCCCATGTTTCCAGAGTCCACTTTTAGCCCCAGGATCTTTGTATAAAACTCTTTAGCCTTTTCCAGCTCGTCAACCGAAAACCCGCTAAATGCCGCTTTTGCTTTAAACATTATTTACTCTCCTTAGCTTTCAGCGGCAGGCCGCCAGCTCGCTCTGCCGTGGCCCGCGTTTGTCATTCTGATAGCCTCAGCCGTGCCGGCCGTTTCCACCGATTTCATATCTTGCACGTAGAACCCCATGACATTTTTAAGCCTGGTGCAACATGTCGAGTATAACGGTCATGAGGAGCATTTTCACGAGCCCATTACCGGCATAGAGGACCGAGTCTACAAGAAGCGTGGCATAAGACCCAATCCACAGCCAGACTCCAATTAGCACCGCGCCCTTCCAGTCAACCACCTTAAGGCCGGCGAGACGTGGACGCCAGCCCGCTGCATCCTGGCACGCGCGCTTTGCCGCGCTTCTTCGTAGCGGGACGTTTACTCGTTCATCGAGACAAACCAATTTGTTTTTCATATCGTGCACCTCCATTAGTAAGTCGAACGACGACGGTCGAAATCGACATCGCCGCATAAGGTATTTTATTATTGAGCAGTTCATCAGACTTCGTAGGAGGGAGATGTCGATAGAAGCGACGACCGCGTGTCGCGCTCACTCCGTAGGCGCGGAGGTTGTGTCTTGAAAGTAAGTAAAGAATCGATAGAAAACTTTACCGTCGAATTCGAAAGCGAGCAGGAGCTTCGACACGAGTTCGAAGCAAACCTCAGCGCTGGCGGATTGTTTCTCTCTTCAACCGAGAGACCCGCGGAAATGTCTACGATTCAGCTTAACTTGCGGCTGACCGAAGGGGGCTCTTTTGCGACCAGCGCAACCGTCGTGCGGTTCTACGACGGCGCGTTTGCAGTCTCGATTGACGCGAACCCGCAGGAGATTCTGTCGAGTTTGACGGCGAGGCCCGCGACGAAAGAAGAATCCGCCGGCGGAAGAGATGCAACCGTATGGGATCGCGTTCGGGCGATGCCTTATGCCGAAAAGATCATTCTCGCTACCCGAGCCGACCGAAGCGAACGGGGCGTGTTGATACAGGATAACGATCCGCAGATTTTGTATTACCTGATCAAGAATCCCCGCATAACGACAGAAGAGGTTCTGCGCATAGCGAGGATGACTTCGATCTCTGCGGCTGTCGCCGATCAAATTGCGAAGACGACGCAATGGTCATCCAATCAGGAGATACGCTCAGCAATTGTCAATAACCCCCGCACGCCCACGCCGCTCGCGTTAAAGCTCCTGGGCACTCTTCCGGAGCCTGAGATTCGGCACATAGCCAAAAGCACCGGAGTGAGCCAGGCTCTCAAGCAAGCGGCGTTGCGAATAGTAATAAGCCGCGGTTAGCTGACTGGGCCGTCTTTGCAAATGTCAACAATGTCAGGCCCATCCTTTCGTGGCTTTCTCCGCCCTTCGTCGAGAGTCGGATGCGCTCGGTCAGCGCCCCACGATCTGGAGAACGTGCGCCAGGTGTTGCTCGAGCTGGTTGAGCTTGGGAAGCGTCTCCGTGAGATTGTGCTTCAGGTCCAGGTACGCCTCCAGCTCGCCCGGAACGTGGAATCGCGCCGGGTTCTCGAGGTCTGCAAGCTCCTGCCTGAGCTCTTCCTCTCCCATCTGCAGGTTATGCAACAACCGTGCGACCTGGTCGGGATCCGGGATCTGGCCAGCTCGCACAGTGCGGACAAGTCCCTGCACGTGATTGAGGGTCCCTTGGAGCGGAGATTCGACATCGGTAGTCTGTACTACGCGCAATGCGACCTCCTGAAGGTGTTCGAATTGAGAGGCTCTGATCGCCGCCTCGCGCACTTTTTGAACGGCCGGTAGCAACAGTCCGATTAGGATCGCGATGATCGCGATCACCACGAGCAGTTCGATCAGCGTGAATCCGGACGAGCGACTAGGTTCTCTTCGTATTGTCTGCATGAAGAGCCTCCTTGAAAATCCCCACTTGTTTGAAAGAGCACAGATTCTGACAGGCAAGATGTTTTCGCATCGAAAAACCAGGCGAGCTTACACCGGCCGGAGCATACGGTCAACTCGCGCTGGTGTTGGTATGAACTGCGGTCCCTCGTTAGCGGAAAGTGGTCATTGTCTGTGATGACCGACACGCGACTCAGTGAGTGCGGTCACGCGCCCCCGATCTCTGAGCAGACCGTACCTTGGGTACTTGCTCCTTTTCGTTTTCGTTCATTACGTTGCGGGTTGTCCCGCCTCGCGCATAGAATTGTGCCCGGATTGGGCGTACCGACCCCTGGCCTACGGAGGAATTGATCCGGAGTCCAGCGGGCACAGATCGGTTTGCCGCGAGTCCGGAAAACGCTATGGACGCATTCTCCGAAGTCCTGGGTGGCGTGGTATTGAAGGGCGCCTTGTTCTTCAGCGCGGAGTTCTCTGCGCCCTGGGGCTTTTCTTCGCCGCCCTCACGGGATCTGGCGCCGGCGCTGGCGCCGGGAGCGCCGCATCTGGTGATCTTCCATTTCGTCATCGAGGGTTCCGGGGTGGTCCGCTTACAAGATGGATCCGAGCTCCCGCTCGAAGCAGGAGACGTCATCGTCCTTCCCCACGGAGATCCGCATGGCATGTGCAGCGGAGAAGGAAGGCGTGACGCTGAAACGACGGCGATCCTCAGGAAGGTTCAAGCGCGCGACTTAACGGCGATGCGAGCTGGAGGAGGCGGTGAGGTCACGCGCTTCGTGTGTGGATACATGGAGTGCGACCCTCTCTTGTGCCGACCGATCCTGCATAGCCTTCCGCCGGCATTCAAGGTCAACCTCCGGACAGACCGCTCCGGGCATTGGCTGGAGAACTCTATCCTCCATCTGGTCGAGGAAGCCGCATCCGACCGCGCCGGGAGCGAAGCGATGTTGGCAAAATTGGCCGAAGCGCTATTTGTCGACACTGTGCGGCGATATATCGCGGGACTTTCGGAACAAGAAACCGGATGGCTTGCCGGCGCCCGCGATCCAGTGGTCGGCAGAAGCTTATCGCTTTTGCATCGCAGGGTGCAGCATCCGTGGACTATAGCCGAGCTGGCCAGGGAAGTCGGGCTTTCGCGCTCCGCTCTCGTTGAGCGATTCACACGCTATCTTTCCGAACCGCCCATGGCTTACCTGATGCGGTGGCGGCTGCAATTAGCCGCGCGTGCTCTTACCGCGACATCTCGCGGCGTAGTCGAGATCGCATTCGATGTCGGATACGAATCCGAGTCGGCTTTCAATCGCGCGTTCAAGCGTGAGTTCGGATTGCCACCCGCGCGGTACAGGCGGGAACAGAGGGCTACGGGCAATCAATATGCTGAGGCTGCCGGGGGTTGAAGCAGGTGTGATCAAAAGTTCAGCGGGACGTGCATTGGTGTTGTTATTTTTGTCGTTCTGAATCGATCCACGACAACGCGAGTTCGCCCTCCGTCAGGAGTGCCATTATTTATAGACGTCACCGGAGCACAAGCCGCCCTCCGTCAGGAGTGCCATGTCTGTGACCCAACTGAGTGTATGAGTCCTGGAAGGCAGACATGACCCTCCTGACGGAGGGCGGCATCCTTACTGACCGCGCTCTATAAACATGATCCTCC
>DATLWF010000400.1:0-16402 GCA_035576605.1 Blastocatellia bacterium
TTAGTCTGAGCTTACCGGAAATAATCCGCGATACATCGAGCAGATCATCGATGAGCTGCGCCTGTAGCTTCGCGTTGCGCTCGATAATGTCCAGCGCGTGAGCCAAACCTTTTTCATCCATCTTGGTGTTGCGGATCATCCGCCCCCAACCAACTATCGCGTTTAGCGGCGTGCGCAGTTCGTGCGACACGGTAGCCAGAAACTCATCCTTTGCGCGGTTGGCCGCTTCCGCTTCGCCGCGCGCGACCTGCTCGCGCGCGAGTTTCAGGCGCTCCTCCTCCGCCTGTTTGCGATCAGTCAGATCGCGGGTTACTTTGCCAAAGCCGCGCAGTGTTCCTTCTTTATCTCTCAGTGCGGTGATAACGACATTTGCCCAGAACCTCGAACCGTCTTTGCGAATACGCCAGCCTTCATCTTCGAACCGTCCTACTTCTGCGGCCACCTTGAGCTCATAGCCAGGCTTGTCGCGCTGGATCTCTTCTTCAGGGTAGAAAATCGAAAAGTGCTTTCCGATTATCTCATCTGCCTTATAGCCTTTAATCTTTTCTGCACCCATATTCCAGCTCTCGATGTATCCTCGCGGATCGATCATAAAGATCGCATAGTCCTTTACGCACTCGATCAGCAAGCGGAATCGCTCCTCGCTCCGCCTGAGGCCTTCTTCGGTCTGCTTGCGATCAGTCAGATCGCGGGTTACTTTGCCAAAGCCGCGCAGTGTTCCTTCTTTATCTCTCAGTGCGGTGATAACCACATTTGCCCAGAACATCGAACCGTCTTTGCGGATGCGCCAGCCTTCATCTTCAAACCGTCCTACCTCTGCCGCTACCTTCAGCTCATACCCAGGCTTGTCGCGCTGGATGTCTTCTTGGGGGTAGAAAATCGAAAAGTGCTTGCCGATTATCTCATCGGGTTTGTACCCCTTGATAGCTTCGGCACCGAGGTTCCAGGTGGCTATGTACCCATCCTCATCCAGTATGAAGATCGCATAGTCCTTTACGCCTTCGACCAGCAAGCGGAAGGCCTCTCCGCTTTGTAGAACCATCTTGTTAGTTAGATCCTGCTCTTCGGTCTCGTTGTCGCGCGGCTGGCTTGCCGGGGAGAGTGAATGATCAGATTTCGGCATATTGTGGACCCTGGAGTCGCGGCGGAATCATATCCACTCCTCAGATGTTCATCATTGCCATAATCGCCAGGCGTCCATTTCTGTCAAGCGCAATGAATATGTAGATGATACCAAATAGTCTTAGCGGAAAACACTCATATGGCGGAGGGCAATCTCTCAACTCCGTGGGAGTATTGTCGGGATCTTCAGACTCTTTCACACGCACTTCGGTTGCGGATTGTTCGACTGGTCGGATTGCGCTTCGCTGTCAGCGGGGATATCACTCGCCTGCTCGGCGAGGAAACCGAGGATGGCCTCGTTGGCTGTGTCCGGTTGATCCGTCGGGAAGATGTGGCTTGCATTGGGGATCATTACCAGCCTCGCGCCGGCGATCAGCCGCGCAAGACGCCGGCCGTTCTCGGGCGGAACCAGCCGATCTGATTCGCCGTGCACGACCAGTGTGGGCACTTTGAGTTGAGAGAGCCGGCTGAGCGATTCGTACACAAAGATGCCCTGGACCTGCGCGAAGTAGCCCTGGGCTGTTGGGAATGTTCGCCGTCTGATTTCGAGATCCTCTTCAATTCGCTCGCGAGGAGTTGATCGATCGTAAATAAACGGGATCATCGCCCGGATCCCGTCTTCCACGGACATCGTTCCTCTCGCCATGACCGTGTTAATCACTTCGGCATCGGCGAGCACCGCCTGCGGCCCGCCGTGACTGGTGCAACCCAGAATAAGCGAACGCGTTCGTTGGGGGTATCGCAGCGCGAACTCTTGCGCGATCATCCCACCCATCGATATGCCGAACACGTGCGCGCGAGTCACTCCTGCTGAATCCAAAACCGCCGCCGCGTCCGCAGCCATCGCGGCAATCGAATAAGGCCCGGGAGGCACATCGCTGCGACCGACGCCGCGGTTGTCAAAGCTGATTGTCCGGTAGCGTTGTGAGAGGACCGGCGCGGTGCGATACCACATATCCATCGTGTAGCCCAGTCCCATGATGAGCAACACCGGGTCACCCTGGGAGCGCAGGCATCCTTGCCTGCCTGGCGTCGCGTGAGAAGGATCGTCGTCGGTTCGGAGAGATGCAGGCAGGGATGCCTGCGCTCCCAGGGCACCCTCTCCCTGATCCTCCCAATAGATCTTCACATCTGAGCTGTTGGCGTACGGCATTGTGTTCGAGGTCTCCTTCTACACCAGCTCTGTACCCTCCACACTTAGTTCCTGGAAGCCTTCGCCCCGATCGGATCGCCTGGCGGCGTCGCAAGCGGCGCGGTCTGCTTGCGCGTAGCATCGGGGCGTGCAAGGAAACGCTCGATGTCCTCGCGAGTCGCGCTGCGATGCGCCGCGTTGATACCCGCCGAGGCCGGGAGTTTCAACCAGGCGCTCACTTCGCGGAGCGCCTGCGTCGCGACCGCCCTAACCTGAGGCGCGGCAGCGGGGTCGGCAGCAAGGTCCATTAGCTCCGTAATCGCCAGGCGTTGAACCGCGCGGGCGATCTCAGCGTGATAAGCGTTCTTTGGCGTCGCGGTTTTCCATGTCGCTCCGATCAGCGCGTCGACCACTTCTTTGAAGTCAGGGTTCGCATTGCTGCGTGAATGGAACTCGATCAACCGCGCCGCGCGATTCGGATCGAGCAAGCCCGAGACGGCCAGGTCCGCTGCAATTGTTGCCGCCGCAATCGGGTCGAAAGTCGGGGCTGTCCGCTTGCTGAACAGTTCGGTGGTTCCGCCCTCGTAGCCGAACGCCCGCGGAGGAATCAGATCGAGTATGCGCGGCGGGATCGCGAGCGCTTCCACCTTGATCGTCTCCAACACCGCCGCGAGCGCGTCGCGCTGCCGCGCCGGCGAAACGATCTCCTGCACCTTCCCAGGATTGGCTCCTGAAGCCGTTTTCACGGCATAAGTATAGTTCACTCCGCCCACCGATTTCACAGCGGCTTGAAGCTGGTACCGATGATGCAGGTAGAGCGGAAGCAGTTTCGCTTCGAGAAGCGACAGTGGCGTGCCGGTTGTAACGCTTCCCAGACCAAACTGCGAGAGCCCTATCCGGCGCACCTCCATTTCGTGGCGCAGCATCGCTATCGGATCATCGCCGTTGTCCCAGAGACTCGCAAGCGGATGCGCCGCGCCGGATGGCCGCGCGTCCGCGTCCGAGAGGAACAACATCCCGGCGGCAACTCCTTCCTCCAGAATCCGCTCGAGCTCCGCATCTTCATTCGTGCCCCGCACGAATTCCGAGTAGGCGTACTTGATGGCGAACTTGTCATAAGCCCCGATGCCTATCGCGTATGCATTCGACAGATCGAGCTTACCGTTCTTTATCTCGATCATCGGCGCGGGGTAGTCCATCACCGACGCGCGGCCATAAGTGCTCGCCGCGAAATTGTGCGCGAGCCCGAGCGTGTGGCCGGTCTCGTGCGCCGACAACTGGCGCAGCCTTGCGAGCGCCATAGCGGTAGCGCTGGTTGCCGGATCAAGATCCTTAAGATACTCGGCGTCAGCAACTGAGCCGAACTCACACTGGCCCTCTCCACTGTTTTGACCTCCGTTCGCAAACAACGGGATCAATCCGCTACCGATCAGATAATCCTGACGATCTCGAAGCGATCCAAGCGTCACGTTGCCTTTGATAATCTCGCCGGTACGCGGGTCGGTAACGCTCGCTCCGTAAGACCAGCCGCGCGTCGAGCGATGAACCCAGTTGATCATGTTGTAACGCAGGTCCATCGGGTCGGCGTCCTGGGGCAGCACCTTTACCTGGAACGCATTCTTGAAACCGGCGGCTTCAAACGCCGCATTCCACCACGACGCGCCTTCAACCAGCGCGCTTCGGATCGGCTCGGGCGCGCCGTTGTCGACGTAGTAGATGATCGGCTTCACCGGCTCGGAGACCGCGGCGTTCGGGTCCTTCTTCTCTAGCCGATGACGCGAGATCCACCGCTTCTCGACCGGCTGATCGAGCGGTGAAGCGAAATCGTAGAAGGTGATACCGTGCACTCCGACTCGCGGGTCGAGATTGCGAGGCATGTAGTTGTTGTCAGGCAACTCCACCAGCGAGTGATGCTCGCGAATGGTGATCGACTGAGGCGTCGGGACGGTTTCGCGTACGAGCGGGCCCGCCTCAGCGTCGGATGAAAAAGTCAGAATAGTTTCGATCTCAGTGTTCTTCGGAAAAGCCCTGGTGCGCGGAAGGTAAAACGCGCTGCGTGATTCATCGTAGCGATACTGCCCTTGCCTGGCTTGCCTGAGCCGGTCGATCACACCGTGGACGTCGCGAAGAAAAAACGCAGTAGCGTCGACAAGCACTCGTTCGCCTTCCGAGGCTTCGACTTTGAATCCCCACAGCACGGATTGAGCGAATGACTCTTCGACTGCGCGGCGCTCATTCGCATCCGGAGACATGGCGCGGTAACGATAGTTGGATTGAACCAGCAGAACCTTTGGCCCGATGCGCTCGAAGCGGACGACGTGGGAGCCTCCGAGCTGGCCGCGATCGAGACCCAGCGGGTTCGAGCCGACCCCGGTTGGAAGAGAGATTTGATACAGAAACTCGGCATTAAACCGGGAGATCTCCATCAGCATCTTGCCATTCGCCGCGTCCCAGTAGAGAGGAACATAGCCTTCGAGCTTCTGAAGGCCGGCGGTCCGCGCGCCGATTGTTTTGTCCTGCTGCTTCTCTTGCGCTATGACCGGCACGGCCATAACTGTTATCCAGAGCGCGATTATCAATCGTGGCATAGTGGACCTTTCGGGAGAAGAGGCTGAGTTCTCAACTCAAGCAGGTTCGAGGAGTCTTACTTGCTTCCCGTCATGTCATGGAAATCTTTTCCTCGAAACGAAAAGTGTTTTGGCTGAAGTCAACTCGCAAAGAAACGCAGAATACTACCGACAAACGTGGCGATCAAGCTGATCTATGGATGGGTGTTGACGGGAGGTGTGATTAAAGTTCTATGAAAGGTAGCAAGCCGCCCTGCGTCAGGAGGGTCATGTTTCTAGATTTCACCGGAGCACAAGCCGCCCTCCGTCAGGAGGTCATGTTTATAGATTTCACCGTCGCACAAGCCGCCCTCCGTCAGGAGGGCAATGTTTATAGATTTCACCGGAGCACAAGCCGCCATCCGTCAGGAGGGTCATGTTTATAGACTTCACCGGAGCACAAGCCGCCCTCCGTCAGGAGGGTCATGTTTATAGATTTCACCGGAGCACAAGCCGCCCTCCGTCAGGAGGGTCATGTTCTGTGACCCAACTGAGTGAATGGGTCCTCGAAGGCAGACATGACCCTCCTGACGCAGGGCGGCATCCTTAGTAACCGTACTCTATAAACATCGCCCTCCTGACGGAGGGCGGCATCCTTAGTAACCGCACTCCATAAACATTGCCCTCCTGGCGGAGGGCGGCATCCTTAGTAACCGCACTCTATAAACATTGCCCTCCTGGCGGAGGGCGTGCATCCTTAGTAACCGCACTCTATAAACATCGCCCTCCTGACGGAGGGCGCCGCCCTCCTGACGAGGACGGAGGGCGGCGCAGTTCTCTGTAAGTCCCATTTTCAATCACACACTGGTGGCATTCGCGCAGTCCAGAGCGCTGGATGCAAAAGAGTCGTCGTGATACAAATCATTTGTCCTTAGAATGACGTAACCACGACGAGGTCAGATGAGCAAAGAACCACTCAAGCCACAAGAAGCTCACGTTGCGCCACGCGCCCTGGCGCAGCTTCGATACGCGCTGACCGTTGTACCGGGACGCCTCGCCGGCATCTCCAACGGGAATGCTGCGGCCAGGCCTGCGCCCGATAGCTGGTCAGCGAAACAGGAACTGGGTCATTTGATCGATTCCGCGGCCAACAATCATCAGCGAATCGTTCGCGCGCAACTCGAAGATAACCTCGCGTTGCCGACTTACGATGGCGATCGGTGGGTTGAGCTGCACGGATATCACAATCGTGACTGGACAGAGCTGATTGCTTTATGGCGAGCCGGAAACTCGCAGCTTCTCGCTGCCGCGGGATCCGCGCCCGAGGCCGCGTGGCGCCACACACTGAGCGTCGGCGGTTCCGAACCGATGACGCTGCGGTTCGTGCTGGATGATTACGTCGATCATATGGTCAGTCACCTTCGCCACATCGGAGTCGAGGTTGGTGACATCGTGGCGTCTGCTTCGCCAGACGGCGTATCGATCTATCCCGAGAAGCCGGCGCTCACGGATTATCCGATCACCGAGTTGATGAGGCGGCGCTGGAGTCCGCGGGCTTTTGAAGAAGGGCGGTCGGTCGAGCGCGAGACAGTGCTGACGCTTCTGGAAGCCGCACGCTGGGCGCCCTCGTGCTTCAACGATCAGCCGAGGCATTTTCTGGTGTTCGACGGTTCAGACGCCGAAGCTCTGGAGCGAGCGCGGGCTTGTTTGATTCCGGGAAACGCGTGGGCACTCAAGGCGCCGGTGCTGATGCTCTCCGTGGCGCGCGAAACCTTTGAGCAAAACGGCAAGCCCAATCGATGGGCGCAGCACGATACCGGGCTGGCGACTGAGAACTTGTTGCTGCAAGCGGTCGAACTGGGACTCGCTGCCCATCCGATGGCAGGTTATGACGCCGACCGCGCGCGCAGCGAGTTCGGAATTCCTGATGGTTTCACGTCGATTGCGATGATCGCGATCGGCTATCCATATCGCCACAAGCTTGAAGATCTGGATGAAAAACTGCGCGGAAAGGAACTCGCGTCGCGCCAACGCAAATCGATCGGGGAGATTGCGTTCGCGGGATTCTGGGGCCGCTCGATTTGAACGTCGAGCACGCACCGGCCCCTTTGGAGCGACCTGGCTTAGATCGCGTTTATTTGACCTGACGCGGCTTCGGCAGGTCGGCAATCACGGCCTCGAGTTTCGCCAAACGCGCTGCGATCTCTTCTCGCGACAGACCGCCAGCTGCGTATTCGATTATCTTCACGCCCGTGCCAACGCGCATCGGACCTCCAATCATGTTTGTTCTTTCGCCTTCATTCACGTGGATACCGCGCTTCACCAGGGTCTGCATTCCGTCGCCTTCGATACGCACATCGTACAACCCCGCGGGCACCGGGAAAGCAACGTTGGAATTGAACTGAATCTCCCTTTGTTTCACGACTGCGCCGTCTTTGATCACTGACTATCACCGGCCGCTCCTTCAGAGCCTGATAGGAAGCTTCCTCTACTGAAGTTCGCACATCCAGACTTGACGTGTCTCTCTGAGCGAGCACCAGTCCGGAATTCGGCGATGCGGTTGCGCAAATCAGCAATAAGGCGAAAGCGAAGGCTGTCACCACAAGACTCATTTGTTCTTCATTGAAGTCCTCCTCTAATCGCGCGGTTACTTCCCGCGATCTTACGCCAAAGTATTTTTGCTCGTGAGAACTTCGACACTATTTCGCGCGCAGCAAGGATGTCAAGAACGACCTGTTATCCGGCTCTGGTCCCGTTCGGCACTTCCTTCTCCGGGATTGCAAGCACCGGAGTCAGTCCGTCGGCGTAGCCGATATCAAACAGCATTCCTTCTGAAACTTCGCCCATCATCTTTCTCGGTTCGAGATTCACGACGAAAAGAGCCTGTTTGCCTTCTATCTCCTTTGGCTGTTCGCGTTCCTGTTTCATCCCGGCGAGTATTGTTCTCTTGTGATCGCCAAAGTTAACTGTGAGCTTGACGAGCTTGTTTGATCCCTTCACTTCGTCGAGACGCTCGATTGTTCCGACTCGAACGTCGATTGTCTCAAGGACGCCGACGGGAATGCTCGGTTTGATTGGTGCTGAATTGGTTGGCTTCATGGAGCTACAGGATAGCTTAAATTTCAGTCCGCAAGGAAAGGGTTTGGTGTGGGTATGCGCCAGGATTGGCGCATACCCACCACGTGAGAGACTGTGCGAACACTCCGAGAATCCCATCCACGGATAGTGGTGGGATTGCAAGACTCCGTAGGAGTGTCCTCTCGATAGCGTGGGGGCAGTGGAGGGCCCGGAACTCCGTAGGAGTTACCTGCTCCCCGACGGCCATCGCGCGCGCGTCGAGCATATAGGTCACTCCTACGGAGTTACGGAATCACCAGGCATCGCGGTGCGCTATCGAGAGGTCACTCCTACGGAGTGCGCAGTCATCCGCTAGGCTTAGCTGAAACTCCATCGGCTAAAGAGCGATGGTATCCGGACGGACTTTCCGCACAGTCTCGTGAGACGTGGGTGCGTGATGTTACAGCCTACATCGGCAGCGAAAGGGAGATCGCGAGTTCGTCTCGCGCCCGCAGCCGGGCGAAATGAAACAAGAAAGCAGCGGGGCGCTCCTCGTAGGCTCCAACATCAGCCACCCACCTCTGACGAGGTGGGTATGCGCAAAACTCTGACGCGCACCCACGGTCTGCGCGCTTGCACTGTTAGTGCGCCAGGATGGGCAGGTACTCTTTCCACGGGCCGACCGCTTCCGAATATTGCTTGCACATGACCCTGACTGCTTGCGCGATGTGGCTCAAATCATGAGCGACCCACGTCGCGAGTAACTCGCCGAGGGTGACGCTTCCGAGTTCCGGATGAGTACCGCGCCGCGCAAGTTGATCCGAGGTGATTTTCATCTCCTCCAGCGCAATCAGATTTCGTTTGCGCAGTGTTTCAAACTCGTCCAACAACTCACCCCGCGATTTCCCCTTTGACTTTTCAAACTGCGCGAAGCGATCGAAGGGCTCGAACGCCCGTGACTCGCCATGCTCGAGGATAATTCTCGCGCGAGGAATCCAGTCAGTTTCTTCGCCGTGAATCAGATGGCCCAGCACGTCATAAGGGCTCCACGTATCAGAGCCTTCATTGCCCATCGTCCACTCGTCCGAAACGCCTCTGAGCAGCGAGCTCAAAGTCGCGGGCGTTCGGCTCAGGATGTCTATTGCCTGGTCAAGCTGAAACTCCATTCTCACCCTCCTCGGAAATAAGTTCGTAGTTCGGCCTTCAAGGCGGAAGTTCGTCGTTCAGAGTACCGACTTTAGTCGGTTCGTTGAAATTGGTCACCAAAAACACCGCCGACTAAAGTCGGTACTCTGAACGACGAACTTCCGCCTGAAGGCCGAACTACGAACTACTAGTTATAGCGCAGTGCAACCATCGGGTCGACGTGAGAAGCCTTGCGTGCGGGAATGTAACTCGCAACCAGCGAGACGCAAACAATCAACGCCGAGATGCCGGCAAAGGTGATTGGGTCGGCGGCGCTCACTTTGTACAGCAGGGTCGACATCACGCGAGTCAGGGCGAATGCCGCGGCGAGCCCGGCGATAATGCCCGCCGCCGTAACCTTCGCACCGTCAAGCATCACCATTCGAAGCATATCCGTCGAACCGGCTCCCAGAGCCATTCTTACGCCTATCTCGTGCGTGCGTTCGGTGACTGAATACGCCATCACGCCGTAGATTCCGACCGCTGCGAGCAACGCCGCCAGTCCAGCAAACGCGACCAGCAGCCACATAATCAACCGCTGCGGCGCGACCGAATCAGCCACGATGTCTTCAAGCAACCGCACCTGAGCAACGGGCACGCCGCTGTCGACGGTTTTCATCTCACCTCGGATTGGGACCGCCACGCTGCCGGGATCGCCGCTCGTTCGCACGGCGAGATAGCTGCTGCGCATCGCGCCCGCGTAAGGATTTTGCGTAAGCGGAACATAGATAGCCGGATTGATGTCTGCGTCCAGGCCGAGCAGCTTGACGTCGCCGACCACGCCGACGACCTCGCGCCAGCGAGGAGGATTTGGATAAATCTGCAGGCGCTTGCCGATCGGATCCTCGTTCGGGAGAAATTGCTCTGCCATCGCCTGGTTGATGACGACAACCTCGGGCGCGTCCTTCAAATCGTGCTCGGTGAATTCGCGGCCTTTGAGCAGGGGAATGCCCATCGTCTTGAAGTAGTTCGGCGTTGCGATCCGGCAGTCGGCGGTGGGTTCGTTGCCTGCCTGAACGGGCTTGCCTTGAAAGGTGAATGAAGTCGACGAGTTGAATCCGAGAAGCGGGACTCGATTGACGCCGGCGGCCGACTCAACGCCAGGAAGCGCGCGCACTTTTTCGGTCAGCCGCTCGTAGAATCGCGACTGCTGTTGAATGTCTGCATAGATCGGCTGCGTAAGCCCTATGCCGATCGTAAGAACGCCTTTCGGATTGAAACCCGGCGCAACCCCGCTGATCGAAATGAAGCTGCGCACCATCAATCCCGCGCCTGCCAACAGCACCACTGCAAGACCGACTTCGCCGGCTACCAGAAGATTAAGAAGTCGTTGGTGCATTGCGCCGCCGGTTGCGCCTCGTCTGCCTTCCTTCAGGTTTTCGGTGAGCCGTTTGCCCGACGATTGCAGCGCGGGAACGATGCCAAACAGCACGCCGGTGGCAAGCGAGATCACCAGGGTGAACAGCAAAGCTTTGAGGCTGACTGACACTTCTTCGACCCGCGGGATGCTGCTCGCGCTGATGCTGGTGAGCGCGGGCACTCCCCACATCGCTATCAGCGTTCCGAGGAATCCGCCAACCAGACTCAGCAGTACGCTCTCGGTGAGCAACTGGCGAATCAGCCGGAGCCGGCTTGCGCCCAGCGCGGTCCGAACGGCGAGTTCCGCGCGGCGCGCTGTCGCTCGCGCCAGCAGCAGGTTGGCGACGTTTACGCAGGCTATCAGCAGCACGCAGGCCGCCGCTCCAAACAAGATCATCAGTGCGGGGCGAATCTTGCCTACGACTTGTTCGTGGAGCGGAACAAGCTGCACCCCAACGCCGGCGTTCGAGTCCGGATATTGTTTCGCTATCCGCCCGGCGATTATGTCCAACTCAGCTTGCGCTTCCCCAAGCGAAACACCGGGCTTTAACCGTCCGGTAAGGCGGAGGAATCGGCTGCCGCGAGCTGTCTCATTCTTTCCCTGGATCAACGGAATGTAGACCTGTGTGTCCGGTGTTGGGTAGTAGAAGCTCCTGGGGAGGACGCCGACGATCGTGTAGCTCGTGGTGTCGATGCTGACCGCTCGACCGATCAGGGAAGCATCACCGCCGTAGCGCTCCTGCCACAGTTTGTAGCCGATGAGTGCGACGGGGGCGCCGCCGGGCTGCGCTTCACTCTCCAGGAAATCGCGCCCGGCGACTGGTTTGACTCTGAGCATGGACAAAAAGCCCGCGGAGACGCGTGCGCCGTTGACGCGTTCGGGCTCATTTCCGTCGGTGAAGTTGACGGATACTGTGCGGGTGGCGACGATCCGCTCGAAGCTCTGACTCTGCGCCTGCCAGTCATTAAAGTCCGGAAAGGAAACCGGCTGTTGAAACTGGTTAGTCGGCGGGTGCTGCAGCCAGATGAGCGTTAACTCCGAGGGATTCGCATAAGGCAGAGGATTCAGCAGCACGGCATTCACCACGCTGAAGATAGCGGTGTTGGCGCCGATGCCAAGGGCTAGCGTGATTACCGCAACGGCTGTGAAAACGGGCCGTTTGATGAGCATGCGGCTGGCATATCGAATGTCGGCGAGAAGTAGTTCCATTCAATCTCCAAAGGTCCAAGTATGGGCGCCGTCGCAGAGCCTCAGTCCGTGTCCGGTGATCCTGTTGCTGCGGGCGCGAACGGACACAGACTAAAGCCTATGCTACTTCGCCGGGTCGGGCGTTCTGACAGTCGATACGAAGGCGGAGTCAATCGTGATGGCTCATTGTTCTCACGCTTTTGATGAGTTATGCTCATAGTAGTACGTAGTCAGTAGTCCGTAGTCACATGTTCCGACGCGTCTTTACAATCACCGAGTTCCGGGCTACGGACTACGGACCATGGACCACGGACTACGGGCCACGGACTACGGACTGTCCCCGGAGGATCCAATGGCGCTGCACCTGGAAGTACGTCATCTGAAACTGGTGGAAACGGTTGCCAAGGAAGGCGGCTTGACGAAAGCGGCGAATCGGCTGCACGTGACGCAATCGGCGCTCAGCCATCAACTCCGTGACATCGAGGACAAGCTGGGCACGCCGCTGTTTCTTAGGCTCAACAAGAAGATGCTTCTGACGCAGGCGGGTGAGCGACTGCTCAGTTCAGCGCCGTCGGTGCTAGACGAACTGAAGCGCGCCGAAGAAGACATTCGCCAAATCGCGCTTCATCGCGAAGGTATCCTGCGAATCAGCACCGAGTGCTATACCTGCTATCACTGGCTTCCTCCGGTGCTAAAGCCGTTCAGCCGCGAGTTCCCTCGCATCGAAGTGCGCATCGTCGCTGAAGCGACCCGGCGGCCCATCGACGCGCTGCTCGACGGCAGGCTCGATCTTGCGATCACCAGCACGATCACCCGCAATCAAAAGCTGATGTTCAAGCCGCTGTTCAAAGATGAGATGGTCGTCATCGTGAGTCCCGATCATCCGCTGGCCTCGCGGGCTTTTGTTAGCGCCAGGGATTTCGCTTCGGAGCATCTGCTCGTCTATGCCCTGCCGAAAGAAGATCTGACCATCTATCAAAAAGTCCTGATCCCTTCAGGCGTATCGCCCAGGCATGTTTCGCACGTCGAGCTGACCGAGGCAATAATCGAAATGGTGAAGGCGGGACTGGGAGTCGGGGTGATGGCTCGGTGGGGAGTCAAGCAGCATGTCGATGCCGGAACGCTTCGGGCGGTGTCGCTAACGCCGAGAGGATTTCACCGGCAATGGAGCGCCGCGATGATAAGACATAAAACGACGCCACCCTATCTAATGAGATTCGTGGAGCTGCTCGCGGCAAATCCGATGACGATGATCGGGAGAGACTCGAAGGTCAGAAGTCATTCCAGGGGAAGCTAGTCGAAAACGTCGCGAATGTTGATTCGCAAAACCAGGAAGCCTGGGCTTCAGCTACTCTTAGCCATCTTATGTTCCAGGCTCAACATTTCCGCCGGTCTCATTCCTCCTCAGGTAATAAATCATTCACCAGCATTGACCACCCCGGCACGGCGTCGCCTGCATCCGCCACATCGCCGGCGCCGTAAATGATCGGATTCTCCGGATCGCTAGAGTGATACGACCTGATGTGGTTCGGGCCCAGCACGTCCACGTCCCAAACACACAGTGTTCCCGCGGCGAAATAGTCTCTTCTCTTTGCGGCCATCCTTCGCTCCGCGGATGCGCCATAGTCGCCTTCGCTTCGGACTTCGACCGCAAAGAGCGGCGCCTCCTCAAGAAACCGCATTCCGGTAGGTCTTCCTGTATACCAGGCTGCGTCGGGACTAAACGAACCACGGTTAGGCAGGTTGACTATGAAGCCGGCATTATCGGGAATAGCGTAACCCGCCTTCGTTTTGCGTTCGTGTTCGTAAAGGCTTCGGTAGATCGCGCTCGATGCGCGGCTGGGCCAGAATCCGGTCGGCGACATTAGAACCAATTCTCCGTTGACGATTTCAGCTTTACCATTCCCAGGAATATGGTAAAGGTCTTCGATGGTTGCTTGAGTCTTCGCAGTCATAGACGAACCTCGTAGAACGGATTCTAGCACAGGTGAGCTGCTATGGTGATGCCTTTACCAATACTTCCAGCGCGGGACCACGTGTTCCTCGAAGGCGAACGGCTCATCGGCGCCGGGCGTTACCACTACCCGAACCCAGCCGACTCTGGGCGATCCCGGAACCTGCATTCGCGTGACGTTTTCCAGACGGCGACCCGTCGTGCGACGTACCAGCGGATGATCTACGATGTACTGGTGGCCGTCTCCGTGCGCCAGGAGCACCGGTCGCGCGAAGCGTTCGGCCTCTTCCTCAACTGCAGTGATGAACGGCTCAAAGGCCAGGCGGTAGGGGTTTTCCGGTTCTTCGAGCTCAGCGTTAGCGTGGAAGCTAATGA
This sequence comes from Blastocatellia bacterium, assembly GCA_035576605.1. Lineage (GTDB taxonomy): Bacteria > Acidobacteriota > Blastocatellia > UBA7656 > UBA7656 > Onstottus_A. Next base: position 13,920 of record DATLWF010000400.1, read on the forward strand.
CTACCGCTGAGGCGTTCGAGTTCCTGGCCTCAGCGAACGCCTCGCGCACCCACGCGGCTGCAGCCTCAGTCCTCCTTTTCGAGGCGGCGTCATCGACTTCGGTACGCGCGGGAAACGCTTTCATGGCGTTCTTGCTCCCCACGATATGAACCGTTGCGAAGACGATTCCTTCGTGAACCCATCGGGCGTTCTCGACGAACTCGGTGAACGACTCTCGGCCGGCCTGACTGACCAGAGGCAGCGTAGTTCCGCCGAGACTGCGGGCCGGGTGGTCGAAGAAGATCTGGCGTATCCGATTGAGCCGATCCAGAGGCAGGAAGGCCCCGGAACCAGGCTCCCAGCAATCCGTCCATTCGTTGTCGCCCGGAATGTAGATCACCGGATGCCGCAGCGCGTTGAACCCGTCGAGAGTGCTCTTGTACATCTCGTCGGTGCATGGTCGCCAGAATATGTCGCCCACGTCGATGACCCAACTGAGGTCGTTGGCGTCGAGAGATTTCAGGACGAGCCGGTACTGGGGGACCTCCCACTCGTGGTAGGGCGCATCGCCCATAACGGCGAAGGAGAAAGTTCCCGGAGGATTCGGCGTCGGCGCCTCTGGTCCGCGAGTGATCAGGAACACGGCGACGAGTACCAGGACGCTTGCTCCCAGGAACCATGTCTTCCGGCGCTTAAACACGTCGGCAACCTCGCAAAATAACGAGCCCTCAACGGCACCCATCCATATAGTTGTTGAACGATAACCAGCGCTAGATTGGCGGACTGAGCAGAAGCTGCTGTCTCGACACGGTCCGATGTCCCTAATGCTGCAACGGCGACTTGTAGACGTGTCCGGCCTTCATAACGAACGTCACGCGAGTCAGCGCTTTGATGTCATCAACAGGATTGCCTTCGACTGCGATGATGTCCGCAAGTTTGCCTTTCTCGATCGAGCCGATCTGCTTTTCCATTCTCAACAACTCGGCCGCCCGCGTAGTTGCCGAGCGGATCGCCTCGATTGGTTTCATTCCGTACTCGACCATCTTCACGAACTCGCGCGCGGAAGTTCCGTGCTCGAATGCTCCCACGTCCGTGCCGAAACAAATCTTCACGCCAATTCGCATCGCTTTCTGAAACACCTCTTTGTGATGAGCGACTATTCGGCGGCGCATCTCGGTGTCGTCTTCAGCGCTCTCGGGCAGATAGACCGACAGCGTGGGACACCAGAACGTGCCGTGCTCGACCAGAAGCTTTAACGCTTCGTCGTCCATCAACATCCCGTGCTCGATGGAACGCACGCCGCCACGAATCGCGTTCTTCGCACCGTCGCCTCCATAAGCGTGAGCCGCAACATCGCGATGCCATCGCGCAGCTTCGGCGACCACGGCTTTCACTTCGTCGAGCGACACCTGGCTGAGCGGTTCGAGCGTGACGGGATCAACGTGGCGAAGCGTGCCGGTCGCGTAGAGCTTGATCCAGTCGGCGCCGTACTTCACCTCACGCCGGATTTCGGCAATCATCGCGTCGCGCGAATCGGTGAGTGTCGCCGGCTCGGGTATCTGAATATCGGGATTCAAACCCGCGTTGTTCATATGTCCGCCGGTGATCGTCAGCGCATAGGTAGAAACGAACAGCCGCGGCCCGGGAATGATTCCTTGATTGATGCCGTCGCGAACCGCTACGTCGGCGAAGCCGGCGCCTTCGCTGTCGAGATCGCGCATAGTCGTGAAACCGGCTTCCAGATCCCGTTTCGCGGCCGCGACTCCCTGCACGGTGCGAAATGCTTGCGACTTGGTGACGACCGGCGGCGCGCCTCGCTCGTCTTCGGGCTGCAGCATGATATGCGTGTGGCAATCGACCAATCCGGGTAAAACGGTGTAGCCGGAAAGATCGATGACCTTCGCCCCGCCGGGAATACTGAGATTCGCGCCGACCTGCTCGATGCGATCGCCGCGCACGATGATGACCGCGTTCTGCGTGACCGAGCCGTCAACGGGATTGATCAGCCGCCCGCATCGTATCGCAGTGAGAAGGTTCGATTGAGCGAACGCGAATGAGAACAAAAGAAGAATCCATGCGAGGACGAGAGCCCTGGAAGCGCGCGCATTAAGCATAGTCGTTTCACCCTTTGCCGAGTATTTGGAGGCAGGCGTCTTGATTATCTGAAAGGGAGGCTGGAGTCAAGCGTGAAAATGCCAGAGCATGGCGGGCATTCTCGAACCTCAGCACAATAACAGGTCGGGAAGGTGGGTTTGCCCCCGCTGCTTGATAGTGTCGACGATCGAACACCTGTTGCCTGGTGTGGCCTTCCGAGAATCACAAGCAGCGGGGGCAAGCCCACCTTCCTGACCTGTTATTGTGCTAAAGGTTCGACAACGCCGCTATGCTCTGGCGCATTTACATAGTTTCTCAGGAGGGTATGCGAAAATCCGACGCCCCGGCCGCCTGGTTCATCCCGTCCATCCCTGATTGAATCCCTGTTTGAATTCCTTCGCACCGGCTCG